>JAHFTC010000024.1:32529-42180 GCA_023269585.1 Opitutaceae bacterium | reverse complement strand
GCGGCGGGCGGTTCCGCGAAGAGCTCGGGCACCGGCGGGGCGGCGGGCTCGGCGGGCAGGTCGAAGAGTTCGATGTCGGCCACGGGCGCCGCGCTGGCGACCGCGGTGCCGAGCGCGCCGGCGTGGGCGCGGCGCTCCTCCTCCATGGTGTAGCGCTCGCGGTGGGCGGCGAGCGCGGCGGCGGCCGCGGCATCGAGCGGGAGGGCCGCACTCGGCGCCGTGGTGGCCTCGAGCCGGCGGCAGAGCGCCTCGGCCGGATCGTAGCGGGCGGCGATGAGTTCGGGGAAGCGCAGCGACCCGAGCAGCTTCTTCGTCTCGCCGAAGAGCGCGGCGAAATCCTGGCCGGTGCGGGCCGCATCGCGCTGGATCTCGTCGCCGAGGCGGCGCAGCTGCTCGCTCACGGTGACAGCGCCCGTCTCCAGCGCCTGCTTCTCGCGGGAGACGATGCCGAGGAACGAGTCGGCCTGGACACTGATCTGCTGGAGCGCGCCGAGCACATCGTCGAGTTCACGGGCGAGGTCGGAGGTGATCCGGCCGATCTCGTCGGAGACGCGGCTGCACTCCTCGGAGAGTTTGTTGAGCGCCTCGGCCGAGGTCATGCGGGCGGCGGCGATCTGGGCGTTGAGCGAGACGATCTTCACGTCGAACTCCTGGCGGGCGATCTCCTGCGAGAACAGGCGCACGACCTCCTCGATGCGGCCGACGGAGCGGGCAACCTTCTCGTTGGTCACCTGGCCCTGGGCGGCGATGCCGGCGAGTTCGGTGATCTGCTCGCGGTAGAGATCGGCGAGGCGGCATTCGGCGAAGGCGTTGCTCACGGCCTTCTCGAGGCCGGTGTAGTCGGAGAGCAACGACTCGCCGTGCTCCACCAGCTGGCCCATGCCGCCCATGACCTCGGCGCCGGCCTTCTCGATCTCGGCGCGGGCGGCGCGCAACTGCGCATGCTGCACGGCGGAGGCCTGATGGACGAAGGCCGCGGCGGGGCCGGCGGCGGCGAGGGCGGCGGGCAGGCGGCCGGCGATGTCCTCGAAGCCCACGGCGATGTGCTCGAGTTTCTGGCGCACGATGTCCTGGTGCTGGAGCGCCATCATCATGCCGAGGGTGATCGGGGCGGTGCGCTCGAGGCGGGCCTCGATGCCGCGACTGCTCTCGCCGCAGGGGGCGAGGGCCACGCGGAGTTTCTCCAGTTCGACGAAGATGGTCTCGACGCTGCGGTGGGCGCGGCGGTGGAGCGTGTCCTCAAGGCGGCCCAGTTCCACGCGCTCGGCGGCGGCCTCGAGCACGATGGCCTCGATGCTGTTGAAGGCGGCGGCGGAGCTGGCGAGCACCTTCTGCGCGATCTCCGCGATGTTGGCCGCGACGTTCATGAACACGCTCTGCTGCTCGGCCTCGAGGCGCACGGCCTCCATGCGGATATTCAACGTCAGGATGCGCAGCATCAGGTCGTTGCGCTCGAAGTGCGCGCGAGAGTGGCAGGCGTGGAGCAGCTGCTTCTCGACGGTCTGCATCTGCTCCTGCTCGGAGACGGCCACGCCGAGGCTGGCGTGCACGAGGTCGACCGAGCCTTTGTAGAGAGCGTAGGCGGCGGAGAGGGCGCGGTCCTCGTCGCGGTCCTCGACCACGGCGGAGAGGTGGCCGGCGCGGCGGCGCAGTTCCGCGAGGCCGTTGCCGAACCGGCCGAGTTCCTGCGCGAGGGCGGTGAAATCGCGGTCGGAGGCCTGGCCGAAATCAGCCAACCCGGCCTGGCAGCGGTGCAGGTCGGCGAGGGTGGCGGCGGGGGCGACGGGAGCGGCGCCCTGGACGGCGCGCGGCCAGCCGCGGATCAACCGCCGCAACTGCTGCGGCCAACGAACGAGCTGTTGCGCAACGCTCATGAGCTCAGGAGCTGCGGGCCTGCGAATCGCCGCCGTCCAGCATCAGGCGAACCTGGGCCACGAGGGTGTCGGGCATCACCGGCTTGAGGAGGAAACGCAGGTGGCGGGTATCGCTCTGGCCGGCCTCCTCGGCGCGTTTGGCCTCGGAGGTGATGGCGAGGATGGGAAGGTTGACCATCTCGGGGAGGGCCCGGATGTGGCGAATCACCTCCTGCCCGCTCATGTTGGGCATCACCAAGTCGAGCAGGACGAGGTCGACACGCTGCTGTTTGAGGATGGCGAGCGCCTCCTTGCCATCGCAGGCGGGGATGCAGCGATAGCCCTTTTGGGAGAGGAACATCGAGTGGTAGAGGCGGACGACCTCGTAGTCGTCGACAACTAGGATGGTTTTCATAAAACGGGGCGCAGGGGATTGGGCGACGGGGCGACCCGGCTTGCGCCGGGGGCGGGAGGATACGCGGGAAAGAGTGGTAACGCGGGGCACGAGTTCGGTGTTTTAGGGGGAGAAAACGGTGCCTGTGCGGGCGAGGACGCGGGAAAGAGTAACGGCACGGGTTCTCATCGGCCGCGGAGCAGCGCAGCTGCAATCTGATCGAGCGAAAGTACGCGATCGGCGGCGCCGAGCTTGATGGCCTCCTTCGGCATGCCGAAGACGACGGAGGACTCCTCGTCCTGCGCGATGGTGAACGCGCCGGCGTCCTTCATCTCCTTGAGGCCCACGGCGCCGTCGTCGCCCATGCCGGTGAGAATGATGCCGGTGGCGTTTGCGGCGGCGGCGCGGGCGGCGGAGCGGAAGAGCACGTCGACGGAGGGGCGGTGGCGGCTCACGAGCGGGCCGTCGCGCACCTCGACGGTGTAGCGTTGGCCCTGGCGCTTGATCATCGTGTGGCGGCCGCCGGGGGCGATGAGCGCCTGGCCGGGCAGAATCAGGTCGCCATCGGCGGCCTCCTTGACCTTGAGCCGACAGAAGGTGTCGAGGTTGTCGGCGAAAGAGCGGGTGAAGCCCTCCGGCATGTGCTGGACCACGACGATGCCGGGGCACTCCGAGGGCAGCGCCTCGAGCACGATGCCCACGGCCTCGGTGCCGCCGGTGGAGGCGCCGATCGCGATGATCCGCTCCGTGGCGACAGCGGGGCGGGACGAAGCCTTGGCGAGCACGGCATCGGCGGTGAGCTTGGGCCGGGCGCCGGCGCGCTGGCGGAGGCGGTCGGGGCGCACGCGGGCGGCGGCCTTCACGGCGTCGCAGATGACGATGCGCGCCTCGGCGAGGAACGCCTCGGTGCCGAGCCGCGGCTTGGTGATGATGTCGACGGCGCCGTGCTGGAAGACGCGCGCAGTGACATCGGACCCCGCAGTGGTGTAGCTGGAGCACACGAGCACGGGGATCGGGTGCTGCGCCATGAGTTTCTGGAGGAAGGTCACGCCGTCCATGCGCGGCATCTCGATGTCGAGGGTGATGACATCGGGGGTGGTCTCGCGCATCAGGGCGACGGCCTCGTACGGATCGGCGGCGGCGCCGATCACCTCGAGCTCCGGGTCGGAGCCGAGTACAGCGGTCATCGCCTGGCGAACGACGGGCGAGTCGTCGATCACGAGGACCTTGATGGGTTTGGTCATGGGGTTCCTTTCTTGTCGTGCACACGCAGCCAGACGGTGCCGGTCCAGCTTTCGAAAAACAGGCGCAGGCCACCGTTGTGCTCCACGCGTTCGGCGACGACGGGGATGCCGTGGGCGGCGAGGACTTCGCGGGCCATGGCAACATTGGCGCGGCCGACGGCGTACTCCTCGTTCTCGAGCCGCAACGGGCTGCCGCCGCCGAAAACCTTGCCGAGCAGCGAGCGCTTGGTGCTGCCCAGCGCGCACATGCGCTCGATCAGTTCGGCCGTGGCCCAGTCGCCGTGGATGGCGGACTTGCCACCGCGCGGGACGAGGAAGTGGTTCATGCCGCCGAGCCGGCGGCCGGAGTCGTAGAGGCACACCGAGACGCACGAGCCGAGCACGGTCGACATGCGGATCGGGGTCGGCTCGGCGACGATGTCGCCGGCCCACAGGATCGCCTCGCCGAAGACAACCTCGGCGGCAGGCGGCGGCGGGGCGAGGAAGCCGGTCTCCCTCATGGCGCGGCGCCCTCCCCCGGCAGGCGCCGGTAGGCGGCCGCGGCGACCATGCGCAACGGCAGGTCCATGCCCTGCAACGTCTCGGAATGCGCGATGAACAGGCGGCCGTCCGGCCGCAGCTGGCGGCAGATTTTGGCGACGACCTGCTGCTGGGTGGCGCGGTCGAAGTAGATCATCACGTTGCGGAAGAAGACGGCGTCGAACACCTCGCGCATGCCGAAGTCGGGCGAGAGGAAGTTGAGGTGGCCGAAGCGCACCTTGCGCCGCAGGTCCGGCCCGATCCGCACGAGCTGCTCGCCGCCGTCGCGGCTGCGCAGCAGGTACCGCTGTTTGAGGGCGAGCGGGACCGGTGCTGCGTGCTCCTCGGTGTAGACGGCCTGGCGGGCGGTCTCGAGCACGCGGGTCGAGACGTCGGTGGCGCGGATCGAGAAGTCGAAGGAGAACGTGCGCTGCTGCTCGGCGAGCACCATGGCGATGGTGTAGGCCTCCTCGCCGGTGGAACAGCCGGCGCACCAGACGGAGAAGACCGGGCCGCTCGGCGCGCGCAACCACGCGGGCAGGACATCCTTGGCCAGCTGGTCGAAATGCTCGGGCTCGCGGAAGAAGTCGGTCTTGTTGGTGGTGGCGAGGTTGAGGAGGTGTTCGAGCTCGGTGGCCTGGTGCGCGGGATCGCCGAAGAACTTCGCATGGTACTCGGCGAAGCTCTCCAGCCCCAGCTCGCGCAGGCGCCGGTGCAGCCGGCTCTGCAGCATGACCTTCTTGGTCGGCGGCATCTTGATGCCCAGGGTGCCGGTGATCACCTCCTGGAAGTCGGCGAACTGCGCGGGCGTGAGAACCTCGGTTTCCATGGAGTGGATTCAGGCGCCGGACCGCGAGGCCGCCGGGCCGGCCAACGGCCGGGCGACACTCGGGACGGGCTGTGATACGCGGGAGGGCATCGTCTTGAGGCGTTCGGAGTGTTCCTCGCGTCCTGCCTCCGAGGCGACGCCGGGCTCGCCGAGCGCGATACCCAACCCCGCACCGGGAGTCTGCGAAGGGTCGAAGGCCGGCGTGGAACGATCACCGACGCGGGCCGGCGCCGCCGGGCCGCGTTGCGCGCCCGGCTCGCTCCCCGGCTCGGTGGTCTTGAAAAACTCGATCGCGCTCTGGAGCTGCTCGGCCTGGCTGGCGAGTTCCTCGGAGGACGAGGCCATCTCCTCGGAGGCGGAGGCATTCTGCTGCACCACCTTGTCGAGCTCCTGGATGGCCTTGTTGATTTGGACCGCGCCGGTGTTCTGCTCCTCGCTGGCGACGGTGATCTCCTTCACCAGCTCGGCGGTGCGCCGGATGTCGGGCACGAGCTTCGCGAGCATCTGCCCGGCGGCCTCCGCGATCTCGACCGACGAGGTGGAAAGTTTCCCGATCTCGCCGGCGGCCTTCTGCGAGCGCTCGGCCAGTTTGCGGACCTCGCTGGCGACGACCGCGAAGCCCTTGCCGTGTTCGCCGGCGCGGGCGGCCTCGATCGCGGCGTTGAGCGCGAGCAGGTCGGTCTGGCGCGCGATCTCCTCGATGATCGAGATCTTCTGCGCGATGTCCTTCATCGCCTTCACCGTGCGCGCGACCGACTCCCCTGCCTGGGCGGCGTCGTCGGAGGCCTTCGTCGAGATCTTCTCGGTCTGGCGGGCGTTCTCGGTGTTCTGCTGAATCGAGGCGCTGGACTGCTCCATCGAGGCGGAGACCTCCTCGACGCTGGCGGCCTGTTCGGAGGCGCCGGTGGAAAGGGTTTGCGCGGTGGCCGTCATCTCCTCGGAACCGGAGGAGACGTTCTCGGCGGCGGCGCGCACGTTGGCGACGACCTCGCGCAGGTTTGTCACCATCTTCTGGAGCGCGAGGCCGAGGGTGTCCTGGTCGGACGCCAACTTCACCTCGTGGCGGAGGTCGCCATCGCCGATCTGGACAGCGACCCGGGCCTTGGCGTCGAGCGCCTCGGCCATGCCGTTGGCGGCCTGGGCGAGTTCGCCGATCTCGTCGCGGGTCTCAACCGCGACACGAGCGGTGAGGTCGCCGATGGCGATGCGGCCGAGGCCGGCCCTGAGTTCGCGCACGGGCCGGACGATCATCCGGGTGAGCACGACAGCGACCACGACAGCGAGGGCGAGACCGACGAGGATCGCGATGACGGAGGTGCGTTGGATGAAGGCGCCGAAACGGGCGCTCTCGAG
The DNA here is from genome assembly GCA_023269585.1 of Opitutaceae bacterium. Taxonomy (GTDB): domain Bacteria; phylum Verrucomicrobiota; class Verrucomicrobiia; order Opitutales; family Opitutaceae; genus CAJCBL01. The sequence continues at coordinate 35,988 of JAHFTC010000024.1, read as the reverse complement.
AGCGTGCTCCTCGGCATGGGCGATATTCGCGGCGAGCAGCTTCTGGAGCAGCGCCTCAGACTTGAGCTGGGCGTCGCGGGTCGTCACCAGCGCCTGCTGCTGCATAGCCGTGGTGAGCTGGTGAGTACGCGCCGTGAGCTGCTGCATCTCGTCGAACTTGGCCATGGTGCGCTCGGCGTGCCGGATCACGGCGTCGTCGGCGATGTCGAGCGCAGCGTCGGTCTTGCCGTCGGCCACGAGGCGCTTGCACTGGGCGATCGCCTCATGGAACGCCTGGTGCGAGGGCTGGATCTCCCGCAGGAGACGGATCAGGTCGGGATTCTCGAGGGTTAGGTCCTTCTGCCAGCGACCGAAGGCGCAGGCGTTGTGGTCGTCGCCGCCCTCGATCAGTCGCGCGCTCGTGCACATGTCCTGCACAGCGACCTGAAGCCGGTTGTGGTCGGACCGGAAGCGGGCGAGATCGCGTTCGAGCAACACCGGGTCGCCGATCTTCATGGCGTCGAACTCCTTCGCGAGGTCGAAGAACTTCGTATTCTCGGTACGCAAAGCCTCCCATGCGGCGCCGAACTCCCGCCAAAGCGCGTCCTCGGCCGGCTCGCGCGGGATCGCGTCGTAGCGTTTCCATTCGGCGGCGATGGTGTCGCGGGCCTGTGCGACGAGGTCGTACTGGCGGGCGCGGATGGCGGGAGGGATGCTCGTGTTGAGCAGCGTGCGGGTGCAGCCCTTCACGACATTGGCCCGATCCTGGAAGGTCAGCAGCGCCTGCTGCGCCGGCATCGATTCGCGGGTGAGCGTCTCGATATTTCCGGCATTGATGGAGGCACCAAAGAAACTGATCGCGCCCAACAAGAGGGCGATCAGCGCAAGACAGCCGAAGCCCAGGGCGAGCTTGGCACCCAGTTTCAGGCTCTTCATGGCAACGTGACGACGGAGGGCGCGGGGGGCGTGCCGCCCGGCCGGAGCCGGGCGGAGACGGGGGGATGAAGCCGGCAACTCAGGCCAGCGCAGGGACCGGCCGGCCGGCGGACTCGGCGAGCACGGAGAGGTCCTCGGTCGAGAACACGCGCTCGATGTCGAGGATGATGGTGAACCGGTCGTCACGCCGGCCCATGCCGAGGATCAGATCGGTGCGCCAGCGCAGCCCGAGGCTCGGCGGGTCGTTGATCTCGTGCGGCTCGAGCTCAAGCACCTCGTGCACGGCATCGGCCAGGCCGCCGACGACGATGGGCTCGCCGTCGACCTGCAGCTCCATGACGATGATACGGGTGCTCAGTGTATCCAAAGACTGGGGCAGCCCGAACTTGCTGCGCAGGTCGACGACGGGGATCGCGTTGCCGCGGACGTTGACGACGCCGCGCAGATAACCCGGCGCGGTGGGCACGCGGGTGATGTGGCTGAGGTCGAGGACCTCGCGCGCCTTGAAGACGTTGATGGCGAACAGCTCGTCGCCCAACCGGAAGGTCAGGTAGCGGGCGGTCTCGGTGATTTTGGCCGTGCTCATGTGGTGCCTTTCGTGGTGGTACGGCGGATTCAGAAGCGTTCGAAGTGGCTGTCGTCGGCGGGCGCCTGATTGGCGGGACCGTCGAGGTCGATCATCACGCCGGAGCCGGCGGACTTGGCGGGCTTGGCCTTGGCGGGCGGGGGCGCGACATGGGAGAGCGCGGCCTTGGCGACATGGGCGGGGGCGGGCTTGCCGACGCCGCTGTGGGCGACGGGCTTGGCCGCGGGGCGACGGACGGCGGAGCCGCGGCCGCCCTGGTCGGTGACCTTGAAGAACTCGATGGCGCTCTGGAGCTGCTCGGCCTGGGAGGCGAGCTCCTCGGAGGACGAGGCCATCTCCTCGGAGGCGGAGGCGTTCTGCTGGATGACCTTGTCGAGTTCCTGGATGGCCTTGTTGATCTGGCCGGCGCCGGAGTTCTGCTCCTCGCTGGCGTTGGTGATCTCCTTCACCAGTTCGGCGGTCTTCTTGATGTCGGGCACGAGCTTGTCGAGCATCTGGCCGGCGGACTCGGCGATCTCGACGGAGGAGGCGGAGAGCTTGCTGATCTCGCCGGCGGCGGTCTGCGAGCGTTCGGCGAGTTTGCGCACCTCGCTGGCGACGACCGCGAAACCCTTGCCGTGTTCGCCGGCGCGGGCGGCCTCGATGGCGGCATTGAGTGCGAGCAGGTCGGTCTGGCGCGCGATCTCCTCGATGATCGAGATCTTCTGCGCGATGTCCTTCATCGCCTTCACGGTCTGCGCCACGGAGGTACCGGCCTCGGTCGCATCCTGCGCGGCCTTGGTGGAGATCTTCTCGGTCTGGCGGGCGTTCTCGGTGTTCTGCTGGATCGAGGCGGTGGACTGCTCCATCGAGGCGGAGACCTCCTCGACGCTGGCGGCCTGCTCGGAGGAGCCAGTGGAAAGGGTCTGCGCGGTGGCGGTCATCTCCTCGGAGCCGGCGGAGACGTTCTCGGCGGCGGAGCGCACGTTGGCGACGACATCGCGGAGATTCGTCACCATCTTCTGGAGCGCGAGGCCGAGGGTGTCGCGGTCGCTCGAGAGCTTCACCTCGTGGCGCAGGTCGCCGTCGCCGATCTGGACGGCGAGCTTGGCCTTGGCGTCGAGGGCCTCGGCCATGCCGTTGGCGGCGACGGAGAGTTCGCCGATCTCATCCTTGCTGTCGACGGTGACACGGGCGGTGAGGTCGCCGATGGCGATCTGGCCGAGGCCGCCGACCAGCTGGTTGACGGGGCCGGTGATCATGCGGGTGATGATGATGCCCAGCGTGATGGCGAGGCCGACACAGATGATGCAGCCGACGATCAACACGGTGGAGGCGGTGGCGAGGGAGGAGGCGGCGTGCTCGGCGGATTCGGTGGTCGACTCCATGTTGAACGCAGCAGTGTCCTGGGCGGCCTTGAGCACCTCTTCTCCGGTCACAGTGCGGCGTTTCGCCAGTTCTTCGCGGGCGAACCAGTTGGAGAGGTAGCTTTCCATGCCCAAGCGGTAGGCCTCGCCGGAAGCGCGGACCTCGGCGATCTGGCGCAGGTTCACGTCCTGGCGGGTGATGGACTTCACCTCGTCGAGGGTGGCGTTGATCTTCGCGAACGCCTTCAGCGTCTCCTTGAAGAGATCGGGATCGCGGGACGCGATCGCCTTCCAGGCACCGACCCGAACCTCGTTGCCCAGACCAATGACGTTATTGACCAACGTGATCTTGCGGGCGCGCTCGACGAGCTTCGCCTCGGTGAGCTTCTCGGCAAGAGCGGCGGCGATGTCCTTCTCCAGCGCCTCCTCCTGGGATTTGAGGAAATCGTCGCTGTTGCGCATGTAGGCGGCGGCGGCTGTGTTCATCGCGGTCGAATCCTTCTCCAGCGCCTCGTTGATTTTCACCGTCTGGTCGACGAGCTGCTCGTAGACGAGAGCCTTCTCCTCGGCGAGTTTCGCGTTCGCGGCGAGGACTTTGAGGTCGTTCTTCGC
>JAHFTC010000024.1:0-32519 GCA_023269585.1 Opitutaceae bacterium | reverse complement strand
TTCGCGGCGTGGGCCGCCGCGTCGCGAATGAATTTCTTCACCTCGGCGAGGCTCGTCCGGCCCTTTTCGAGGTACTCCTTCTCGTCGGTGAACGCATAACCGCGTACATCATACATGGTCTTGAGCGCGTTGCGCTCCACGTTGTTGGCCACGGCGACGGCGGGCACGTTCTTGGTGGCGAGCGTGTCGGCGACAGCCTTGACCTTGGCCATGTTGAATATGGCGAGCGCACCCAGGATGAGGGTGAGGGCGGAGATGGTGAGGAACGAGCCGTTGAGCTTCATTCCGAGCTTCAGGTTCTTGAACATAACTGGTCCTTTTTCGGGGGTTCGTGACGTTTGGGATTATTGGAGAAATTCGACCGTGCCGGTCGCGAGGTCGTAGCGGGCGGCGACCACCTGCACGTGGCCGGCCTTCACCGCCTCGGCGAGGATCGGGGCGGAGGCGCCGATCCCGGCGGCAGTGAGCTTCGCGTTGATGCGCACCGCGTGGTCGACCGGATCGCCGGGCTTCTTCTTCGCCATCGAGACGGCGTCGGCGAGGTCCTCGACGATGCTCTTGATGTGCCCGGGGGCCTCACCGCCCGCGACCGCGGCGGAAATGGCGCCGCACTTGGTGTGGCCGAGCACGACGATCAGCGAGGCGTGCAGGTGCTCGACCGCGTATTCGAGACTGCCCAGCACGTGATCGTCGGCGAGGTTGCCGGCGTTGCGCACGACAAAGAGGTCGCCGAGGCCCTGGTCGAAGAGGATCTCGGGCGCGAGGCGGGAGTCCGCGCAGGTGAGCACGATCGCGAAGGGATGCTGGCCCTGCGCGGTCTCCTGCCGACGGTCGACGTCCTGCCCCGGATGGGTGAGTGCTCCCGCCACGAAACGCTGGTTGCCCTCCGTCAGCCGGGCGAGGGCGGCTTCCGGCGCCACGGCGGGCGACGCCGCCTGGGGCGCCGTCGCGGCAGAGAGGTTCACGAAAAAGAGGAAAACGCCGGCGAGGGCGGCGGTAAGCACAGGCGGGTGACGGAGCGATTTCATCGTTGGGTGCGGGTGGGTGGGCGGGCGAATCAAGAAAGCCGGCGGCCCGATGCGGCAGACGGGTGCCTCCGCAGCCTGCCGGCGGGGGCCAGCGCCAGGAGCGCGGAACGGGCGGCGCCGGGAAGCATCCTTCCCAGCGTCGATCCGAACACCCGGCACCAGCCTCGGCGCGCTGCGATCAACTGCATAGGCGGGACGTATCGGCGTTTTCGCGCCAATCTTGCGGCCGGAAAACCCTTAAGGTCTGTCCGGAATCTCCGGACAAGCACCCCCTCCGGTCGCCTCCCCCACGGCAGAAGACGAAAAAACGCCTCAAATTTGCCCCGCAGCCGTCCGATCATACGCTCGTCGCCCGTCTCGCACCCCTGCGAGACAGCGCAGTGGATCTGGAGCCCATGTCGTCCCCCTCCCCCCTCCCCCGTCGCAGCCACCTGCTCACGAAACTTGCCCTCCTCACCTGGGGGAGCGCGGCCGTTTGGCTCGCCCTCCTCGGCTGCTCCCTCGGGCTGGCGCTGCGGGGCCACCGGACCGAAGCGGAGACCTACGCCCGGGCGGAGGCGCTGGCCTCGTACCAGAAGGATCTGCTCTACCGCCGCTGGTGTTCACAGCAGGGAGGGGTCTACGTGCCCCCCACCGAGGCGACTCCGCCCAATCCCTACCTCGCCGACCTGCCCCAACGCGACGTGGTCACCACCGATGGAAAGGCCCTGACCCTCGTCAATCCCGCCTACATGACCCGGATGGTCCACGAACTCGGACAAGCCGAGTACGGCACCCGCGCGCACCTCACCAGCCTCAACCCCCTGCGCCCGGAAAACGCCGCAGACGAGTGGGAGGCTGCGGCGCTGCGTACCTTTGAGCACGGCAGCCGCGAAGTGGCCGAGGTCGTCGCCTACCGCGGCGAACCGGCACTGCGCCTCATGCGGCCGTTCGTCACCGAGGCCAGCTGCCTGAAATGCCACGCCGCCCAAGGCTACCGCGAGGGTGACATCCGCGGGGGCCTCAGCACCACCGTCCCGCTCGCCCCCTACTACGCCACCGCCCGGCAGCACAACCGCGACTCCCTGCTCTTCCACGCACTGCTGCTCGTGGGCGGTCTGGTGGGCATCGGCGGCGGGCATCGACTCCTCCGCCGCGCGATCGGGGCCCAGGAGGCCGCGCACCTCGCGCTGGCCGAAAGCGAACGGCGCAACCGCCAGCTCATCGAACAACTCCCGCTCGTCGCCGTCACCTGCACGCTCGACGGCACCGTCACCGCCACCAATCCGGCGCTACAGGCCCTCAGCGGCCGCCCCGCCGAACGCAGCGCGGGGCACAATTTCTTCGAGGTCTTCGTGCCCCATGCCCACCGTCCCGCCGCCGAGGAGGTCTTCCGGCGGCTGGCGGAAGGGCGGGTCCCGCACGTCAAATCCGTGGGCCATCTCGTGGCTCACGCCGGCGGCGAACGCCTCATCTCCTGGGTCCACACCCTGGTGTCCGACGCCGGCGGCACGCCCGTGGGCGTCACCAGCCTCGGCGAGGACATCACCACCCGCAACGCCGAGGACCTCCAGTTGCGCCTGCTTTCCCGCGCCGTGGAGCAGAGCCCGGCCGTGGTCGTCATCACCGATGCGAAGGGGACGATCGAATACGTCAACGCCCGCTTCACCGCCGTCACCGGCTACACCGCCGCCGAGGCCCGGGGCCAGACCCCGCGCCTGCTCGCCTCCGGCGAGGCCCCGAAGGAATTTTACCGGGAGCTGTGGGCGACGATCCTCGCCGGGCAGGAGTGGCACGGCGTGTTCCACAACCGCCGCAAGAACGGCGAATCCTTCTGGGAGGATGCGCGCATCAGCCCCGTGCGCGACGGCTCGGGCGCCATCGTGCGCTTCATCGCCATCAAGGAGGACATCACCGCGCAACGCCGCACTGAGCAGGCGCTCGCCGAGAGCGAACAACGCTTCCGCACGCTCATCGAGCGCGCCCCGGTCGCGGTCGTCGTCCACAATCTCAACCAGTGCCTCTACGCCAATCCGGCCGCCCTGCGCCTCTTCGGCTACGACGAGCGCACCACCGCGGCCGGCATCGACATCCGCCTGCACATCCACGCCTCGTCCCTCGGAGCGGTGGTGGCCCGCGAGTCCCACGCCGCCGCCGGCGGCACCAACCCGCCCGCCGAGCTCGAGCTGCGCCGGGTCGACGGCAGCCACCTCACCTGCGAATCCATCGCCACCCGCATCGCCTTCAACGGGCAGCCCGCGACCCTCGCGCTGCTGGTCGACATCACCGAACGCCGCCAGATGCTGGCCGCGCTGGAGGAGAGCGAAGCGCGTTACCGCACCCTCGTCGAAGTCGCCCCCGTCGCCATCTTCTCGCTGGTGAACGGCCGTTTCACCTACGCCAACCCCGCCGCCGCCCGCCTCTTCGGTGCCGCCCAGCCGGCCCGTCTCGTCGGCTCCAACATCTGGCAACACGTGCATGCCGACGCGCTCGATGCCCTCACCGGGCTGCTCACCCGGGCCGAGGCGAACACCGAGGCCCTCGCCACCGAGCTGCGTTTCCAGCGGCCCGACCGCTCCGGCGTGGTCTGCTCGGCCGTGGCGGTGCCCGTCGCCTTCGGCACCCAGGCCGCCGTGCTCGTGCTCGCCTCGGACATCACCGAGCGCAAACGCCTCGAGGACGCGCTGCGCGAAAACGAGGCGCGCATGAGCGAGACGCTCGAGAACACCAACGCCGGCTACTTCCTCCTCGATACGCACGACCGCCTCCGCCACGCCAACAGCGCGCTGCTCCACCTCCTCGACCAGCCCTCGCTCGCGGCGGTGCGCGGCCGGCCCTTCGTGGAGCTGCTCAGCGAGGCCGCCCGCCCGGGTGCGAGCGAAATCCTCCAGCGCCTGGCCTGCGGCGAGGAGTTCGTCGGCGGCGAGTTCCGCACCACCCGGGCCGATGGCGCCCCGGCCCATTTCAGTTTCACCGCCCACCTCGTGCGGGCCGCCGGCCAGCTCACGGGCTGCGAGGGCTTCGTCCTCGACACCACCGAGGCGCACACCAGCGAGGAGCGCTACCAGATGCTCTTCGCCCAGATGCTCGACGGCTTCGCCCTGCACGAGATCGTGTGCGACGCCGCCGGCCGGCCGGTCGACTACCGGTTCCTCGCCGCCAACCCCGCCTTCGAGAAGCTCATCGGCCGCCCGGCCGCCGCGATCGTCGGCCGGTGCGTGCGCGAGGTGTTCCCGGCGATCGAGGAGAAGTGGATCGAGCGCTACGGGCAGGTCGCGCTCACCGGCAGGCCGGAACGTTTCGAGGATTTCTCCGCCGAGCTCGACCGCCATTTCGAGATCGTGGCCTTCCAACCCTCCGCCGGCCGCTTCGCCTGCCTCGTGCGCGACATCACCGAGAAGCACCGGCTCGAACAGCAGCTCCAGCAGGCACAGAAGATGGAGGCGGTCGGCCAGCTCGCCGGCGGTGTCGCCCACGACTACAACAACATCCTCGTGGCGATCCTGATGAACCTCTCGCTGCTGCGCACCGAGGAGAACCTCCGGCCCGAGACCGTGGAATCGTTGCGGGAGCTCGAGCACGAGGCCAAACGCGCCGCCGCCCTCACCCGCCAGCTGCTCGTGTTCAGCCGCCGGCAGGCGATGCAGCCGGCACGGATCGAGTTCAACGACCAGCTCGAGCACCTGCTCAAGATGCTCCGCCGCCTGCTCGGCGAGCAAATCGAGATCGAGACGGCGCTCGCCGCGGGCCTCCCGCCGCTCTTCGCCGACCCCGGCATGATCGACCAGGTCGTGATGAACCTCTGCGTCAACGCCCGCGACGCCATGCCGGCCGGCGGCCGTCTCCGGATCTCCACCACTGCGGCAAACTTCGCCGGTCCCTCCGGCGCCCACCCCGAGGCCCGGCCCGGCCGGTTCCTGGAGCTCGCCGTGCGCGACACCGGCTGCGGCATGGAGCCCGCCACGCGCCGGCATCTCTTCGAGCCGTTCTTCACCACCAAGGAGCCCGGCCGGGGCACCGGCCTCGGACTGGCCACCGTCTTCAGCATCGTCAAACAGCACAAGGGCTGGATCGAGGTCGAGAGTGCCCCCGGCAAAGGCAGCACCTTCCGCGTCTACCTGCCCTTCGCCCCGGACGAGAGCGAACCGGCCGCGACGGCCGTGCCCCCCACCGCGGCCCCCACCCACGGCACCGAGACCATCCTCCTGGTCGAGGACGACGCCGTCGCCCACCAGACCATGAGCCTTACCCTGCGCCGCGACGGTTACCACATCCTCGAGGCGGCCACCGTCGACGATGCCCTTGCTCTCTGGCGCGGTCAGCACCCGCCCATCGCGGCCCTCATCACCGACGTCGTCATGCCGGGCGGCCGCAACGGCCTCGAGCTCGCTCAGCAGTTGCATGCCGAGCAACCCGACCTAAGCATCCTCGTGATTTCCGGCTACAGCGGCGACGCCGCCCGCACCACCCCGATGCTGCCCGACGCCACCTACCTCGCGAAACCCTTCGACTACGTGACCCTCACCCAGGCGCTCCGCGCCAGTCTCGCTCGCCACCGTCGATAACCCCTTGCCCGCCACCCCATCTCTTCCCGCAGCCGAGTCCGGCTCGGCCCCGCTCCCGCGCCAGCTGGCGACGCTCGTGCGCGGCTTCGCGCTCACCGTCACGGGGCTGATGCTGCTGCAGGTCTACACGCTGCCGGTCGCATGGCCCCGGTGGGTCGCGATCATCGGCGCGGCGAACCTGCTCTGCCTCCTGACCCACCTGGTGGCGCACCGCGGATACGCCCGCGTGGGCGCCTGGCTTTTCGTCGGTGGCAACCTCGTGCTCGTCTGTGCGCTTTCGTGGACCGCGGGCGGTCTGGGTGCGCCGGCGATCGGCCATCTCGTGCCCACCGTGCTCCTCGCGGGTGTGCTGCTGGGCGCACGGGCCGGAGTGGCCTGCGCGCTGGCTGCGGGCGGGTGGCTGATCTGGCTGGTCGCAGCCTCCGCCGCCGGCCTCGTGCCCCCGTCGCAGGTAACCCACACCCCCGGCTCCACCGCCTCCGCGATCCTGCTCAACCTCGCCATCGTCGCGTTGGCGCTCTGGCTGACCAACGAGGAGGTCCGCCGCGCCCGCGTGCTCGGAGAGGCCGCACGCACTGACCAACTCCGCGCGGAGACCGCGCTGCGCGAGAGCGAGCAACGCCTGGCCCTCGCCCTCGAGGCCGCCACCGACGGCGTCTACGACCTGGATTTCGCCAACGGCACAGCGCATTACAGCCCGCGGTACTTCACGATGCTCGGCTACGAGCCCACCGAATTGTCCGCCTCGCTCGAGACCTGGCGCTCGTTGCTGCATCCCGACGACCGGCCCGTCGCCGAGAAGGCGATGGCCCGCTACTTCGGCCGCCAGGCCGAGGAGCACAGCATCGAAACCCGCCTGCGCGCCAAGGACGGCTCCTGGCGCTGGATGCTCAGCCGCGGCCGGCTCACCGGCCGCGACCCCGCCGGGAACCCGCTGCGCCTGATCGGTACCCACGTCGACATCACCGAGCACAAGCTGGCCGAACTCGCCCTCTGCCGGGCCAAGGATTTCGCCGAACGCCTCATCGCCACCGCCAACGCCCTCATCATCTGCCTCGACACCAAGGGCGGCATCATCGTCTTCAACGCCACGGCCGAGGCCGTCACCGGCTACACCGCCGCCGAGCTCGCCGGTCGCAACTGGTTCGAGACCCTCGTGCCCCGCGACCGCTACCCGCACGTGTGGGCCGAGTTCGAACGACTCGCCGCCGGCGGCCTGCCCGAGCATTTCGAGAATCCAATCCTCACCAAGGACGGCCGGGAGCGCATCATCGTCTGGCGCAACGGCGCCCTGCGGGAGGCGAGCGGCATCGTCGGCACCATCTCCTTCGGCATCGACATCACCGAGCGCCGCCAGACTGAGCACGCCCTCGCCAAGGAGCGCGACCTCGTCGCCCGGCTCGTCGAGACCAGTCCCTCCGGCATCCTCGTCGTCGACCTCGCCGGCGAAGTCGTCTTCGCCAACGCCGAGGCCGAGCGCATCCTCGACCTGCGCCGCGACCCCGCCCGGGACAACCTGTACGCCCCGGCCGAATGGGACCTATGCCAACCCGACGGCTCGCCCGTCCCGGAGGCAGAGCGCACCTTCCGCCGGGTCCTGGCCACCGGCCGGCCCGTCCGCGGGATCCATCACCTCCTGCAATGGCAGTCGGGCCGCCGCGTCCTGCTCACGATCAACGCCGCCCCGCTCTTCGACCCGCGCGGCAAGGCCGAGGGCGTCGTCGCCACCATCGAGGACATCACCGACCGGCAGCTCGCCGACGACCTCCTGCGCGAAAACGAGGAACGCCTGCGCAGCATCGTCGACCACGCGCCCTTCGGCTCCCACCTCTACGGACTGCAGCCCGACGGCCGGCTCGTGTTCCGAGGGGCCAATGCCTCGGCCGACACCATCCTCCATCTCGACCACCGCGCGCTCGTCGGTCGCGACATTCTGGAGGCGTTTCCTGGCCTCCACGGCACCGACATCCCCGAGACGTACCGGCGAGTCGTCACCGAGGCCCGGCCGTACCACTGCGCCCAGGTCCGCTACGACGAGGGCGGCATCAGCGGCGCCTTCGACGTGCACGCCCTGCCCATCGGCCGCGGGCGCGTCGTCGTCTTCTTCGTCGACATCACCGAGCGCGAACGCGCCGCCGCCGCGCTGCGCCAGAGCGAGGAGCAATTCCGTCTGCTCTTCAACGCCGGCAACGACGCGCTCTTCGTCCACGGCTTCGGGCCCGACGGCCGGCCCGACTGCTTCTCCCAAGTCAACGACATTGCGTGCCAGCTCCTCGGTTACACCCGCGAGGAGCTGCTCGCCAAGTTCCCGGCCGACCTCAACGCCCCCGACTGGGCCGACCGCGAGCCGGCGATCGTCGCCCGGCTCCGGCAGGAACACCACGCCCTCTTCGACATGCAGGTCGTGGCGCGCAACGGCCGCCGCATCCCCGTCGAGATCAACGCCCGCGTCTTCGAACTCGGCGGCCGGCCGACCGTCCTGTCGGTCCTGCGCGACGTCACCGAGCGGCACCGTCTCGAGGAGCAGCTGCGCCAGGCGCAGAAGATGGAGGTCTTCGGCCAGCTGGCCGGCGGCGTGGCGCATGACTTCAACAACCTGCTCGTCGCCATCATCGGCAACGCCGACCTCCTGCTCGAGGCACCCACGCTCACCGACCACGCCCGCGAGCAGCTCGAGCAGATCCAGGGTGCCGGCCGCCGCGCCGCCGCGCTCACCCGCCAACTGCTGCTCTTCGCCCGCAAACAGCCCTGCCTGCCGGCGCCGTGCGACCTGCGGACGATCGTGGCCGACCACGTGAAGCTCCTGCGCCGCATCATCGGCGAAAACATCGAGCTCGCCGTCGAACCCGCCCCGGAGCCGCTCCCGATCCTGGCCGACATCAACATGGTCGAGCAGATCGCGATGAACCTCGTCGTCAACGCCCGCGACGCCATGCCGCGCGGCGGCACGCTCACCCTGCGCACGGGACGGGCCACCCTCGACGAGACGGCCGCCGCGCGCTGTCTGTGCTCGCCGGGTGACTACGCCACCCTGCTCGTGCAGGACACCGGCACCGGCATCGCGGCGGAACTGCGCCAGCGCATCTTCGAACCCTTCTTCACCACCAAGCCCACCGGCCAGGGCACCGGCCTCGGCCTCTCGACCGTGCTGGCGATCGTGCAACAGCACCGCGGCGGCCTGGCCCTGGAGAGCGAGGTCGGCCGTGGCACCTCCTTCCATGTCTACCTGCCGTTGGCCGCCGCGGCCGGCGCGCCCGCACCAGCCCTCTCCCTCGCCCTCGGAGCGTCCCGCCCCGCCGTCGTCCTCGTGGTCGAGGACGATGCCGCCGTGCGGACCATCATCGACCGAACCCTCAAAAAGGCAGGGTATCGCGTGCTCCTCGCCACCTCCGGCACCGAGGGGTTGGCGCTGCTCGGGCAGGAGGCGGCGGCGGTCGATCTCGTGCTCAGCGACGTCGTCATGCCCGGCGGAGTCGACGGCGCCGAGCTGGCCGAGCGGGTCGCCGCGCGTTGGCCACGCCTGCCGGTGTTGTTGATGAGCGGTTACGTGAAGGACGTCGAGACCGCCGCGCGGCCCATGCTGCAGAAACCGTTCAGCACCGCGCAGCTCCTCGCCTTCGTACAGAACGGCCTCGCCCGCGCCGCGGGCTAAACGGGCGCCCCGTCGGCGGCGGTGGTCCGCGGCCGGTCGCGCCGGCGTCACTCCGGTTGCGTGGTCGCCACGCCCGCGCCCAGCATCCGGTGCACCCGTTCGAGCAGGTCCGCGACGGGGTAGGGTTTGGCCAGCCACTGCCAGTCCGGGGCCACCGTGGTTTCCTTCGGCATCATGCCCGAGTAGCCCGAACAAAGGAGAATCGGCAGCCCCGGGCGCATGCGCTGGAGGCGGCGCGCGGCCTCCGGGCCGCTCATCCGCGGCATCACGACGTCGAGCACCGCGACATCGATGGTCCCGGTGTGCGCCGCCGCCGTGTTGCAGGCCTCCTCGCCGTCGCCCACCTCGAGCACCTGGTAACCGTGGCTGCGCAGCACGCCGCCGGCGATGCGGCGCACCGCCGGATCATCCTCGGCCAGCAGCACGGTCGCACTCTCGCCGGAGCCGGGGCGCCCGGCGGCCGCCACCGCGGGCCGCTCCACCGGAGGGGCCGGAGCGTCGGTAGCGGGCAGATACACCCGGAAGGTCGTGCCACGGCCCGGCTCGCTCTGCACGCCGATCCAGCCCTCGTGCTGTTGCACGATCCCCTGCACCACCGAGAGGCCGAGACCCGTTCCCCGCCCCACCGGTTTGGTGCTGAAGAACGGCTCGAAGATCCGCCGCTGGGTTTCCGCATCCATGCCCACGCCATCATCGGTCACGGCCACCATCTGGTAGGAGCCGGGACGTGCCAGCGGATTGGTCGCCAGGTCCGTCTCGGCGAGCAACGTCGGCACGAGCTCGAGGACGATCCGCCCGCCCGCGGGCAGGGCGTCGCGGGCGTTCACGCACAGGTTCACGACCACCTGTTCGATCTGGCCGGCATCGACCCGGGCCCAGCAGCCCGCAGCCGCGCCGCGCCGTTCCACGGAGATCGTCTCGGGCAGGACGCGGCGGACCATCTTGAGCGTCGCATCGAGCAGCAGGGCGAGGTCCACCGGACGCACCTGCAGGCGCTGCTGGCGGCCGAACGCCAGCAGCTGGCGCGTAAGCTCGGCGGCGCGTTGCGCCGCCTCATCGATCTCGCGCAGGTAGTCCGCCGTCTCCCCCGCTTCGGAGCCCGGCTGGCGGGCCAGCTCCACACTGCCGCGAATCACCAGCAGCAGGTTGTTGAAGTCGTGCGCCACCCCGCCCACCAGGCGGCCCACCGCCTCGGTCTTCTGGGCCTGGCGCAACTGCGCCTCGGTGCGCTGTTGGAGCGTGACGTCGCGCAGGGCGAGCACGGCACCGCGCAGTCCGCCGTCGACATCGTGCACGGGCGCCGCGCTGTATTCGAGTATCCGCGCCGGACCGCCGGCGCCTGCGAGCACCGCGCGCTGCGGCACATGCTCGGCCGGCGACCGGACCAGCGCCCGCGCCACGGGGTCGGCGAGCGGCGCCCCGCCTTCGGCGGCCCGCAGGTGCAACACCTCGGCCAACGGCCGGCCGATGGCGGCCGCAGCGGCGCGACCGGTCAGGCGCTCGGCCACGGGGTTCATCCGCAGGATCGTCCCCCGGGGATCCACCACCACCACCGCATCGCCGATCGAATCGAGGGTATGCCGCAGGTCGGCCTCGCTCGCCCGCAGCCGGCGCTCCGTGGCGCGCTGCCGACGGCGCAGCCAGAGCAGCCAGGCGATCAGGACGGCCTGCACCGTGATCACTCCGAGCACCAACACGAGCTGCGCGAAGTGCTCCCGCCAAAACGAGTAGGCGACGAATTCCACCCGGGCCTCCGGCGGAACCCGCGCCCGATCGATGCCGAAGCGGCGCAACTCCCGGTCGTCGATCCGCAGCTCGGTGCGGCAACGTGCAACCAGGGGCAGAGGGCTGCCGTCCGCGCGCTCGAGCGCCAACGCCAACAGGTCGCCCACCTCCCGGCCGTGCACTTGGCCGTCCAACAGGGCGCCCCCGAGCAGGCCGTGGCCGAAATAGAAGCCCCACACCCCGAAGAGCGGGGCCGGACTCGCCGCCCGCGCCGCCCGCACGGCCTCCTCGTAGGTGCGCGCCACACCCGTTGCATCCAAATTCCATGACAGCAGCAGGACGGCATCACGAACCGGGTCGAGCCCGGCCAGGGCGGCCTCGGTCTCCGCAAAGGTGCCCGCGCCGAGCCGCAGCACTTCCCAGTCACCGGGTTGCGCTGCCAGGACCTGGACCAGCGTGGCCTCGTTGGCCCGCCCGGTCTCGGTGCTATCGTTGACCACGACCAGCCTTCGGCTCAGCGGCAGCAGCCTCCGCGCGAGAGCGAGCGTGCCGCCGATGTCGATCGCCTCCACCACGCCGCCCGTGCGCGGCGGCGGATCACCCGCTAGAAAGTTCACCCCGCCAAAGAGCAGCGGCACCGAATCGTGCAGGAGCGCGCGCCGTTCCTGCACGAACTCGTAGGCGTAATCGTCGATCGCCACGACCACCGCCGGCCGGCTCATCGCCGCCTTGCTCACGAAGTTCGCCTCCATCGCCCGCTCGCGTCCGGGTTTCGGGAAACGTTTCACGTCGAGCTGGAGCAGCACCAGATCCGCCCGCTCACCCACCCGCGCACGGAGCCCCTTCAGCACCTCGTCCTCCCACTCCATGCCCACATGGTAGGACAACACGACCAGCACATTCGGTCTCGTTGCATCCGCCGGCGGTTCGCCGAACAGGGACGCCACGCCCACCGCAAAAACGGCCGCCAGCAGGCGCCCGACGCATCCCCGCCGGGTCGGTCCCGAAGGAACGACGCGACCGCGGCCAGAGGGGCGGGAGAACCGGATCATCTTTCCATCAACAAAGCGTTTTTTGTCCGGCGCACGCGGAAGGCTGCGCCGGTCCACGGATCATCGGCCTTTGGCCGGCGGGCTTGAGCCGGCGCTTGGCGTTCCCGGCCGCGACCGAAGCACGGGGCCGTTTGGCAACCGAGCGTTTTCGCCTATCTCTGCCCCACGATGCCTGCCACCGCCTGCCGCACGATCCTTCAGGTCCTGCCGCTCCTCCTCCTTCTCCGCGCCAGCAGTTTCGCCACCAGCCCCGCCATGTCCGCCACCCCGTCTTCCCCCTCCGGCTCCGAACCGGCCCCGGCCGCCTGCGCCGTCGCCGCCCGCTCCGCCTGCGGCCTGCCCTCGCAGGTCGTGATCGACCTGTCCAAGACCAAGGTCCGTCGCACCGAGGCCGAGTGGCGGGCGCGCCTCGCCCCCCACCAATACCGCGTCGCCCGCCAACAGGGCACCGAGCCGCCCTTCGACAACGCCTACTGGAATTTCCACGGCGACGGAGTCTTCGTGTGCGTGGGCTGCGATGCGCCGCTGTTCGACTCGCGCCACAAGTTCAACTCCGGCACCGGCTGGCCGAGCTACTGGCAGCCGCTCGAACCGGCGTTCATCGGCGCCACCACGGACACCAGCCACGGCATGGTGCGCACCGAGGTGCACTGTGCGGTCTGCGGCTCGCACCTCGGCCACCGCTTCGACGACGGTCCGCCGCCCACCGGCCAGCGCTACTGCATCAACTCCGCCTCGCTCCGCTTCTCCCCACGCGGCGAATACGACGCGTGGGCGGCCCAAGCCGGCCAACCGGCCGCTTCGCCGCCGAAGTGAAAAGCCGGATGCGCGTCAAACCACCCTTGAACGCACTTATTGATCTTCGCCGAATAGACTGACGGGCGTTCCCTCAACATAACCGAGGGATTTGCCGAGCGAACGGACGGCGGCGGACCTTCGACAAGCTCAGGTCAGGCGCGCCGTCCCTACCGCGTCAGTCCAATGCGCGAGTCTCGATAGGGCCAAACGGTCCTCAAGATCGGCCTTCGGCAGTCGGACCCTCGCCGCACGTCTCTCGCCGCTCGGCGCTCGACTGCATGCTAGGCTCAGGCGCTGAGCCGGGTCTGCAGCGTCCGCAGCGCCTCCTCGTGCATGGCCCGCACGCGGTGTTCGCCCACCCCGAGCGCCCGACCGATCTCGCGCATCGTCATCCCTTCGCAATGGGTGAACAGCAACACCAAGCGCGGCAGATGCGGCAGGCCGTTGATCACGTCGATGGCGCGATCGGTGGCGACAGTGCGCTGGGTGGTTGCGTGGGGGGAGAGAACTTCGGTGGTAGCCATGGTGATCGCTAGCGCAGCGCGCGTGCCAGCGGCGGCGGGTCTTGCGCAACCCCATCAACAACAAGGCGATTGCGCCATGCGGTCTCCGCCCTTCGCCACCGGCCGCCGCCCGCAGCAAAACTTGCCGGGGGACAGGGGCAGCGCTTTCCGCGAGGGAAATCCCCCAGGTCCCCCGAGGCAGCCTGCGCGCCCGGCCCGCGGGCCGGGCGACAAGTCGGAGCTGGGCAATTATTCCCCTCGCGCGTCCCGCCCCAGGCGCAGCGCCACCACCCCATTGTGACAAATCCGTTTCACCGCCCTCTTCCGCGTCGACAACACACTGCGGCCCGTCCCGAATCGCCCCCAGTGAATCGACGAATCCTACTCCTGTCGTCCGAACACACCGGCCACGGCCACAAGAGCATCGCGCAGTCGCTGACGACCTACCTCAACGAGCTCGACGCGACGGTGGAGGTGCGCACGGCGAACGCCTTCGACTTTTTCCCGATCGTGGGCACGGCCGTCGAGAAGTCGTACATCCCGTTGATCACGCACGCTCCATTCGCCTGGGGCTGGTTCTTCGCGTGGAGCCACCGTTTCCCCGGCGTGCTCAACTGGTTCTCGAAGGGCAGCATGGAGACGCGGTTCATCAAGTTGGTCCGCGACTACCAACCCGACCTGATCGTGAGCGTGCACCCCGGCTTCGTCGGCTGCGCCCTCGATCTCCTGGAGAAACGCGGGCTCAAGATCCCCTTCGTCTCGCTCATCGCCGACCTCGTCACCTTCTCGTCGCTCTGGGTCGACAAACGCAGCAGCTGCACGATCAGCCCCACGTCCGAGGCGACCGCGAAGCTCGCGGAGATGGGCATCCCGGCCGCGGCCGTGGCGGAACTCGGCTTCCCGATCCGCCGCCGTTTCGAGACGCCCCCCGAGGTATTCGACCGGCGGATCGCGCGCCGCCAAGCCGGCGAACCGCTCGGCATCCTCGTTTTTGCCAACGCCTTCCCGAAAACCCGCACGCGCAAACTCGTCGGCACCCTGCTCGGCATCGCCGGAGCGCGCGTCACGGTGATCACCGGTCGCGACGACCGCCTGAAGGCCTCGCTGGCGGCCGCGTTCGCCGATCAGGTCGGAACCCGCGTCATGCTTCCCGGCTACGTGACCGACATGGAGCGCCACATGGGCGAGCACGATCTGCTCATCACCCGCGCCGGCCCGAACACGCTGCTGGAGTCGGTCAGCTGCGGCCTGCCGCTCATCATCACCGGGCACGTCCCCGGGCAGGAAGCGGGCAACCCGGGCTGGATCGAAAGCCGCGGCCTCGGAATCATCTGCCGTGAAATCCCCGCCCTGCCGGCCGCGATTTCCGGCCTGCTCGCCGATGGGTCCCGCGCGTGGTTCGCCATCGCCGAACGCCAACGCCGGTACGCCGCACGTGTCGCGGGGCGGGACACGGCAGCGCATCTGCTCAAGCTGCTCGGCCAAACCGGCAGCGCCGCCTAGCCCGCCCAGTTCGGACCGTAAGTCCAGCCTCCGACGGGACACCATCGACCCACGCCGGCCCCTGCGGCTCGGTCCCCTTCGCCCACCCCGGCCGCTTCGGCTCGCGCCCCCTCGCCCACGCCGGCCCCTGCGGCTCGCGCCCCCTCGCCCATGACGGCCGCTTCGGCTCGGGTCCCTCACGACCGGTCGCCGATTGGCACGCCTCTGCGACCCGGGTCATGTCAACCAATAGTTGACATGACCTACTCCTTCTCGTCCACCGCGACCTTGGCGAGCGCGACGTCGGTTCCCGACCCCGCCTCCGCCGGACGCTCCTCCCGGAAGTACTGCCATACCCGGCCGAGCAGGTCGTGGCGCATGATCGCGAGGTAGAGCACCCACGAGAACGCCAGGCCACAGACCACATCGATGATCGAGTGCTGTTTCACCAGCACCGTCGACGCGATGATCACGAGGTTCAGCACGAGATTCACCGCCTGGAACACCCGCCGGCCGGACAGTCGGCCGTCCCGCTTGAGCGCGAGGAAGACCGCCATCGAGTCGATGACATGCATGCTCGGGTTGGAATTGGTCGGCGTATCTACTTTGTAGAGCCAGCGGAGCAGGTCGTAGTGCAGCCCCTCGCCCAGGGCGGAAAGGGCGGGGCGCAGGTTCTGGCCGTTGGGCCACAACAGATAGATGCCGTAGCTCACGCCCATGCCGATGTAGAGGAAGAGCATGAGCTGGACGAAGCCCTTCGGGTTGGTGAAACCCAGATAGGCGATCGCCGCCGCGATGTAGAAATACCAGAACAGGTAGGGATAAATGCCGAGCGCCACGAACGGGATGTGGTCGTCCACCGGCAGATACATGAGGTACTTCGCGACCGGCACGGCCTGCTCCACATACTGGAAACCCCAGAAATACAGGGGGTAGATCAGCAGGATCAGCAGATGCCGGTGTCGGCGGAAGAAGCTCTGGGACGGTTCGGCCATCGGGGCGGTAACAGATCCGTAACAGAGCCCCTTCGTTCCCGACAATCCCAGTTTCCGGGAATCTCGCGTAGCGCGCGCACCGCATTCGCCACTGTCGAAGTGGTCCGCGTCACGCATCCCGCCTGCGCGTGGGGCGGCGCTTCAGCCCGCCCCGGCCGGTGCTGCGGCGAGACTGGTGGTGCGCTCACGTCGACCGGTCGCCCTGAAGGGACGACCTACCGAAGACAACGTGTTGTGGCGTTCGGCTGCGGTGCGAGCCTCAGCCTTCGGCGCGTTTCGCGGCGTCGGCCTCGACCTGCTGGCGGAGTTCCTCGAGGGCGGCCTTGGTCGCAGCCTTCACGTCGGCGAGGACCTTGGCGCTCTTCACCTTCGACTGGCCGAAGAGGTAGAACTTGATCTTCGGCTCCGTACCGGAGCCGCGCACGGCGTAGTTGAAGCCGTTGGCGAGCGTCACGATGTAGAGGTCCTGCGCGGGGATCAGTTCGCCGTCGGCGTCCTTGATCTTCTCGCGGCCGAAGTCGCGGAACTTCGTGACCTTGAGTTTGCCGAAGGCCTTCGGCGGCGACTTGCGGTACGAGGCGAGGATGCGGGCGATCTTCGCGGCGCCGGCGGCGCCCTCGTAGTAGATGTTGCCGACCGTCTCGGTGTAGAACCCGAACTTCAGGTAGATGCCGTCGAGGTACTGCGTGATGCTCTTGCCGGCCTTCTTGGCCGCGGCGGCGAGCTCGCAGAAGATGAGGCAGGCGGCGTTGCCGTCCTTGTCGCGCACGGTGTCGGTCGCGAGGTAGCCGTAGCTCTCCTCGCCGCCGAAGACGTAGAACGTGCTGTAGTCGAGGAGCAACTCCGCGCGAATCTCCGGCGCGGTGGCGTCGTAGTCGAGCGCGACGCCCTCGGTCTCGAACAGTTTCGCCTTCATCTCGGCCTCGTAGCCGGCGATCTTGGCGGCGATCCACTTGAAGCCGGTGAGGGTGTTGATGACCTTCAGGCCGTGCGCGTGGCCGATGGCGTCCTGCAGCTGCGAGGTGACGAAGGTCTTGATGAGCGCGGCGCGCTTGGTGCCCTTCTTCGGGAGCACGCCGAGCTTCTTCATCGCCGAGATGCGGTACTCGGCCAGCAGCGCGCCGATCTGGTTGCCGGTGAGCAGCACCAGCTCGCCCTTGTCGTCGCGCACGGCGACGCCCATGCGGTCGCAGTCCGGATCGGTCGCGAGCACGACATCGGCCTTGGTCTTCTTCGCGAGCTCGATGCCCATCGCGAGCGTGGGCGCGTTCTCGGGGTTGGGCGACTTCACGGTCGGGAAGCGCGGATCGAAGGCGAGCTGCTCCGGCACCGCGGCGACCTTCACCCCGAAGCGTTCGAGCAGCGGCAGCGTCGCCACGGCTCCGGTACCATGGACGTTCGTGAAGACGACCTTGAGCTTGGAGCCCTTGAACACCGTCGGATCGATCACCGCGGCGGCCGCGGCCTCGAGGTAGGCCTGCTCGGCGGCGACGCCGAGCGTGATCACGGCGTCGAGCTTCTTGCCGAAGAACTTCGCCACCTCGTCCCAGGAGGTCTGGTCGACCTGCGCGATGATGCCCGTGTCATGCGGCGGCACGACCTGGCCGCCGTCGCCGAAGTAGACCTTGTAGCCGTTGTCGTGCGGCGGGTTGTGGCTGGCGGTGATGACGATGCCGGCCGACGCCTTCAGGTAACGCACCGAGAAGCTCAGCTGCGGCGTGGAGCGCGGGCCGTCGAAGATGAACGCCTGGCCGCCGAGCTGGCTCCAGGTCGAGGCGGCGAGCTCGCAGAAGTGGCGCGAGAAATGGCGCACGTCGTGCGCGATCACCAGGCGCGGCTGGTCGAAGCTGCCGGCGGCGCAGAGGTACTGCTTGGTGTAGCGGAAGAGGCCGATCGTCGCGCGCACGACGGTGAAGTCGTTGAGCACGTTGCAGCCCACGGCCGGGTGCGCGGGCGAACCCTGCGCGCTCAGCGCGCCGATCTCCGCGGTGGCGGAAGCCTTGCCGATCGTGCGACCGCGCATGCCGCCGGTGCCGAACTCGAGCGTGCGGTAGAAACGGTCGTTGAGCTCGGGCCACTGCTCCTGGGCGACGAGCTCCTCGATGGCCGCGCGGGCCCAGTCGGGCAGGAACGTGCCGCCCAGCCAGGTGCGGAGGTTCTGCGCGGTGCTGGCGAGGATCAGGCCGGCCTTCTCGGCGGCGGCGATTGGGTCGATCGTGCTCATGGTGTTCGGTGTTGGGGATTCTTGAGATGATGGAAGAGAGTGTAGGAGCCTGCATGCAGGCGATCTGTGCTCGGAATCGCCCGCATGCAGGCTCCTGCCTATGATAGATTGGTCAGCCGAGCACCAACCCGGGGGCCACGGCCGGTTTCACCGGCAGCGCAGCCCAGGCGGCGCGGAAGCTCGGCTCGTCGTCGCCGAAGAGCGGCGACACCTCGAGCGCGAACGGCGGCAGACCGGTGGCGTCGGCCGGCACGGGGGCGCCGGCGGCGCGCAGCCAGCGCACGAACTGCCGGAGCTGGTCGTCGCGGCAGGTGGCGGGCGAGTCGACCCCCTCGGCGTTCTTGACCGGGCTGAAGTCGTCGGCGCGCGGCGTCTCGATGGTGACGGCGGCCTTGGCGAACGGCAGGGCGTCGAAGACGAACATCTCGAACTTCACGCCGTTGGCCTTCTCGGGCTTCACCGGCGTGCCGTCGGCGGCGATACACGGGATCTTCTTGTCGGCGCGGTGGAACGGCAGGGCGTCGTCGCCCCGGGCCATGCGCTCGATGAAGGCGCGGCTGAAGACGTGGATCGCGATGCTGCCGGCGAGGAAGCGCAGGCGGCCGGTCGCCGGCTCGAGCTCGCGCTGCCGCTCCAGCGGCAGATCGCTGTACTCGATCACGAGCTGCTTCCCGCGCTGGGCGCAGAACAAACCGACCTTTTCCTCCGGATACGCCTTGGGGATCATCTTGCTCGACATCTCGGCGCCGGCGCGGAGGTGGAAGCCGATGAACGTCGGGTCGACGCAGCGCACGAGCGGGTTGTCGACCTGGAAGTAGCTGAGCACGTCGATGCCCTCGCGTCGCATGATCTCCAGCGCACCGCTGCGGTCGAGGGCGCGGAGCGAGCCGCCGTGGCCGTCGGGGCTCATTGCGATGGAGGACTTCGTCTCCAGGAGGATACGGCCCTCGAAATCCACCGCCGGCATGCGGCCTTGGCGGAAGCAATGCACACGCCCGGCGCCGAGCCCGAAGAACTGGTTCTCGGCGAAGAACGCCTCGGTGGCCGCATGGTTTGCGTGGCTGGTCATGATGAACCAATGCAGCGGCTTCCCGTAGCGGCGGCCGGCGGCGAGAATCTTTTCGGCGAAGACTTGGAAGAGCGATTTCGAGAGGACCGGCGTGACCTTGAACGTGCCCTTCGGGCCATCGTAGCCGAGGCGCGTCCCCTGCCCGCCCGCGACCACGAAGGCCGCCACGCGCCCGGCACGCAGCGCCGCTTCGCCGAGTTGGCGGGCGGAGGCCCAGTCGGAGGCGTCACCGCCGTTTTCCGGCAGCGAAACGTAGGGTGCGGGCTCGAGGTCGGTCAGGTCGACCGCGGCGCCCTTGGCGTTGCGCACGAGCGTGTCGTTGAGGCGGGCGATCTCGACGAGATCGATCTCGCACGCCTGTTCGGCGAGCTGCGCCTGTTCGGCGGGAGTGAGCTCCGCCCAAAAACGGAAGACATGGCCTTGGCCGGCCCGGTTGAAAGACTCGATCAACTGCGCGGTTTCCATGCGAGGCGGCTAGAGTCGCCAAGTGCCCCCTTCGCGCAACGGGAAAGTGGCCGCGAAGAAGCTGAACCGCTGCGCGGCCCAGCTACGGGAGCCTCCGGCATCGCTGGACGACGAAGTCGTTCAGCCCGGCCCGGAAATTTCACCGTAGCGGAAGCCGTAAGGCTTTCGACCGGGCGCCGGGGGTCGAAATTCTTACGAATTCCGCCACGGCAATCCGTCGCCCGCCACGTTCGAAGTGTGAAATATGCGGCCCGGCCCGAGCCCTGCAGCCGACCCGCCGAATGACTCCGCCATCCAGGTACGAGGAGCGCGTCTCGATCACTCCACCGGGAACCCCATGATCCCGCGGATGAAGTCGGCACGGGGTTTGTCCGTCAGCCGCTCCAACAGGCGGAACGCGACGTCCATGCCGGTCGCCGGGCCCCAGCAGGTGATCACGTTGCCATCCTCGACCACCGGCTCGTTCACGACGTCGGCGCCGAAACCGGCGAGCGTCTTCTGGCGGATGCGATCCTTCTGATTGTAGGTCGTGCAGCGCCGACCTTTCAGCACGCCGCTCTTCCCGACCGGCAGCGCGCCCACGCAGATCGAGGCGATCAGCTTCCCTCGCCGGTCGAATTCACGGATGAGCGCCAACAGCCGCTCGTCGTAGGCCTCGCGATAGAAGTCGAACTCGCCGAAGCCGCCCGGCAACGCCAGCGCGTCGAAGTCGTCCACCCGGATCTCGTCGAACAGCAGGTCGACGGTGAGCCGCTGGTTGAACGTGCTCGCGACCTCGCGCGTGAACCCGGCGGTGCGGAGCTGCGTGGAGCCGTCGCCGTCGACGTGGTTCCAGCCGATGACGTCGATGAACACGCTGGCCTCGTAGGTCTCGAAGCCGTGGGGCAGGAAGAGCAGGACGTTTTTCACCACGACAGGAACGGACCAACCCGCGCGGGCTGCAAGAGCGTGCCCGCGGCCGGAACCGGCCCCCTGCGTGGGGCCGGAAAAAAAACCGTTTGCTTCTGCCGCGCCAGCGTTGCGGGTTTGCCGCGTGGTGACGGCGGGGCCAACGTCGCCGATCGTCAACTCGGCACAGGAGGATCGGATGAACCCAGCACTAATCTCAGGACTGTTCGGCTACGGACTATTGTTTTCGACCGCGAGCGCGGCCTTGTTCGTTTGGAAACAGCACACGCGCAACCAGCGCCCACCGGTGGAGTTCAAGCTCCTGCGTGGACCGGGCGAACTCTCGTTGCGCGCGCTGCGCCTGATCGAGGCGCGGCTGCCGCTCACGCTGCTCGCCTGCGTGCTGCTGCCGCTCTTCGCGGGGCTGGCGCTGCTGCTTTACGTGCCCGAGTTCCAAGGACTTCCCCAGGTCGCGGTGGCCGTGCTCGGGGGCGCTGCGCTGCTCGCGCTCATATTCTTCGCCGGCCGCCACCTCTGGAACCTGCTCGGCCTGCGGCGGATGTTGGAAATGCGCTACCTCGGCGAACGGGCCGTGGCCGAGGAGCTCGCCCCGTTGCTCGCCCAAGGCTACCGGATCTACCACGATGTCGCGATCCACGGCGCCGAGTCCCAGCTCGACCTCGACCATGTGGTCGTCGGCCCCAACGGCGTGACCGTCATCGAATGCGAGACCCGGCCGCGCCCGACCGGCAAGAACGCCCGGCAGGACCACGAGGTGACCTTCGACGGCAAGAACCTCGTCTGGCCGTGGGGACCGGACCGCGACACCGTGGCCGCCATCGAAGGCGAGGCCGGCAGCTTCACCCGCTGGCTCATGCAGACGACCGGGTACCGTATTCAGGCGGTGCCGCTGCTCACCGTGCCCGGTTGGTGGATCGAGATCACCGGGCGCGGGCTCGTGAACGTGGTCAACCACAAGCAGGTGCTGCACGCCCTCAACGAACGCCCGGCGACCCCGCTCGAACCCGAGCAGATCGACAAGATCTGCCGCGAGCTCGAGCTGCACTGCCGCGACGTCGAACGCTGACCGACCTCCCGCGCAGCCCGCGGCGCTGCTCCCCCGAGCGGCGATCCGAAGAGAGGGTCGAAATCAGGAAATCAGGACCGGACGCTCCGCCTGTAGCCGGGGGGCGTCGACCCCGGTCTTCCGAGGCCGGGCGGACCCGCCGGCTCCGCCGTACAGCAGCGGCCCCCGGAGCCGCCTTCCCGTAGCTGGACGGCGCAGCCGTTCAGCCCGCCCGTCGGAAGAATCTGGAACTCACGAACTCGGGAACGGATTTTCACCACAGAGGGCACCGAGTGCACAGAGGTCGGATGAGCGGAGCCATTCGGCCGTACCACAGAACACACCGCTTCCCGCCCTCCGAACTCTTCCGCCTCTCTGTGCTCTCCGTGGTTCAAATTCCCCACCGCACCACCTGCCTCACTTCTTGGCCTCCGGCGCATAGAACCGTCGCCGGCACCGGAATCGACGCCGCCGGCTGGTGCGCACAGCCGCAGAGAAGCGCGAGCATCGCGAACAAAAGGGCGTATTTCATCGGCGCATCTCATCCCGTTTCGCGGCCTCGCGCTCCACACCTTCGCCAACCTCCGGCGGGGCGCCGTCCGGCCAGATATCAATGGCGGGTAGGCGCTTCCCCTCCGAAGTCGGGAACGGCACAAACAACGGCCAGATTCTGAGGCTCAGCAGCGTGTCGTAGACCTCTACGCCCCTTCCGAAGGGACAATTCATCGTTCCGTGGATCATCGCATGATGGGGTCGAAACTCCTTCGCATGTTTGATCAGAAACAAGCGGAAGTTCGGATACGGAATGCACTGTTCTCCGATAAACACGCCGCTGTCTTCCAGGACGACATTCAGGACCCTCGGACCCGACGCGTCCTCGTCGACCCAAGGATATCCCTCGCAGAGTTCGGCCTGGGCCGACACTGGCGCAGGCGACTTGGAAGGCGCGTCCTGTGGCCGCCACCGTACAACCGCCACCACCAACGCGACCACGGCCGCGATCGCGAGCAACGGCAACGCGTAACACTGGAGCCTCGTGTTCATCGCATTCCGACGCTCATCTCCCTTCGTGCTCCTCCGCCACCGCTGGGAGCGGAGACTTCGGTTGGTCCTTCTTGGGCGCCGTCAGTTTCCGGTAGACGCACCGGTTGTACTGTTCCGCCAAAGCCCATTTCCGGTCCAGGATCGTGGGCCGCTCTTCGCCGATGATGCACTCGTGGCCGTTGTGGATGTACCACACGAGCTCGACCCCGAACTCCTTCAGCAAACGGTCGACCTCCGCCTGATCGAGGCCGGGAAGCTCCAGCGAGTTGTCGAACATCACCTCGATCGCCGAACCCAACAGCTGCCGCTTCCCCGCCTGCAGGTCCGCCTCGACACACCGCTCGACTGCCGCGCGGGAAAGTTTCGCCGGCGGGTCCGAGACATTGGTCGGTTCCGCCACCCGGCCGGTCGCACAACCGGCGAAGGCCAGAGCGGCCGCGAGAAACAGCGAGGCAGTCCAGCGTTTCATCGGCCGGCGGATGGAACTGGGTTCACCCCGCTGCGCTGCGCCGCGAAGGTCTGCCACGTCTTCGTGGCAATGGCCGTGAGAGGCGAGAGATCCTTCCGGTAATACGCATCGCGCAGGAAGACCTCCTTCCGCCTTTTCCCTTCGGCTCCGACGATGCGCAGGGAGTCACCGTCGAGCACCACGAATTCATCCCGGTCGGTGACGGCGTCCGTCCAGAACCCCGCAGCCCACAGCGGCTCGCGAATCGCCTGCCATTCAGCGCCGGAGATTTCGACCTCCGCGTAGTTCGCGTTTCGCTGGTAGCTGTAGCCGCCCGCGCCGTCGTAGCCCTGCCGCCCGATCCAATACCGTTCGCCGCGCCGCATCACGAAATATTCCTCCGGCGGTTCGAAATACGGCAGGATCAGAAACGAATAGGATTCCCCCGCCTTGAGGGCAGGCTCCGCGGCCGCTCGCGCCGCCCGCTGGGGCGTAGTGCACCCCAGCAACAGTCCAAGGAGGGACAGGGCGAGGATGACCTTCCTCATGGGGAATCCTCGCTTCCGCACTCGAGCGCGAAGGGGACGCGGAGAGGAGCTGGGGCGCCGAGGTGCACGACGGGCAACGTAGTGCCGGAAACACGGCGCTCAAGGGAAATGGCGGGAGCAGAACATTCCGGAGCAACCTGCTTGCCCTCCGCCATCAGCGTTGAGCCGCGTCCCTCTGCGGTCCCACCGTTCCGGCCTTTGGGCGCTCGGCGCCCTCCCTCGTTCACACTCCGAGCCTGGGTTCATAAGTTCCAGACCTCAGCGCTCCACCCGCAGTGTCCACTCGGTGGTGGCGCCGGGGACGTGGTGGAAGGCGCTCGCGGCCGCGGCGGCGGACGCCGGAGCAGGCGCGCCGGCGGGACGCACGTCGTAGTCGCCGTAGAAGCCGCGCAACACGATCCAGCCTTCCGCATCGGTCGTCGCGGTCGCGTGGGTTTTCCAGCGGCGGTTGATCAGCTCGTCGAGCACCCGGTAGGCAGGCTTCGGGCTGAAGTCCTTGTTCAGGAGCGCGCTGCCCTTGATGTAGGAGTCGTTCTCGGTGAAGTCCCACCAGGTGAACGACACGACCGACGGGTGTCCGAAGGCCAGCGTGTACATCATCCGGGCGAACTCGGCCTGGTGCTCCTCGGACCACTCGCCTTTCATGAAACCGCCGGTGATGGGCGTGCTGCCGAGCGAGTGCGGGTGAAACTCGGTGATGTGAATGGGCAGACCGAGCTCGCTGAGTCGCTCCAGCGTTTCCCAGACCTTCCGCGGGTGAAACCACTCGGAGCGCGGCTCGTGCGCCTGCACGCCGATGCCGTGCAACGGCGTGCCGCGGCGTTGGAGTTCCTTTACGAGCGCAAAGAAACGCTCGCGGGTACGCGGCCAGCCGATCAGCCCGAAATCGTTGAGCAGAAGCGTGGCCTGCGGATTCGCCGCGTGGGCCCAGCGGTAGCAGGGCTCGACCCAGTCGGCGATGGCGCCGAGGGTCGGGTCACGGTCGTCGTAGCGTTCCTCCTCCTTCCGCCCGGGGATCGTCATCGCGGTGTCCCACGTGACGGTGTTGGCCGTCTCGTTGGCGACATCCCAGAGATCGATCGTGCCGGCGAAGCCTTTCACGGCGTCGACGATCCGCGCCTGCAGGAGCGCCTTCGTGGTCTCCGGCGGGAGGTCGCGCAGCCAGGCGGGCGTACCGGCGGGGTGCGTCCAGGCCAGCGGGTGGCCCTTGCACACGATGCCGCGGCTGCGTGCCCAGTTGGCGACGGCGAGAGTGCGCGGCCATTGCGTGCGGCCGGGCACCGGTTCATAGCCGTCCCAGTAGAAGGGGAAGATCGCCGTGTTGAAGAGTTGCGTGAAACGCTCCTTGAAGAGCGCCTCCTGCTCGGGCGTGAAGTGGTTCTCCGCCAGGAGCTCGAAGACGATGGAGCCGAAACGGAAATGGTGAGTGCGCTGGTCCACCGCGACCGCCACGCCCGCCGCGGGCCGCCCCGCCGCATCCACCACTCGGATGCGGAGGTCGCCCTGGCGGTGCTGCTCGATGTTGCGGTCGGCCTGCGCCAGCAGCTCGGACACCTCGTCGGTCCCGGCGCGCACCGGCGCGACGGAAAGGAACGAGGCGGCGACAAGGGGCAGAAGGCGA
Organism: Opitutaceae bacterium; assembly: GCA_023269585.1. GTDB lineage: Bacteria > Verrucomicrobiota > Verrucomicrobiia > Opitutales > Opitutaceae > CAJCBL01. Next base: position 7,367 of record JAHFTC010000024.1, on the reverse strand, counting down.
AACAATGGAGCGTGCATGGCGTTGTTCTGTCTCCAGAGCCTAGGCACAGAACCCGACCGCGGGAAGCGCATTCTTCGCCCCGCGGGGCTGAAGCGGCGCACGCACCACAGAACGACCCGCCCCGGGACGAGCCCCGCCCGCCACCTCCGCCATTGACCTCCCGCCCGCGTTCGCCGCGTATGGCGCCACCGCAGCTTCCGCCCCGGCGCCAAACGACAGTGGGCGCACCGGCCAATCCTCCTCCGCCATGCGCATCGAGATCACCCACGACACCGTCTACACCTACGACCGCGAGGTGCAGACCCTCCCGCACCTGCTCTACCTGCGGCCGCGCGAGAACCCGCTGTTGGAGGTGGAGAACTTTGCGTTCTCGATCCAGCCAGAGGGGCGGCTGCAGTGGATGCGCGACGATTTCGACAACCTGCCCGCCAGCGTCCATTTCGACACGCCCACCGCCTGCCTCGAGATCCGCTCGCGCTGCCGCGTGACGACCACCGACCTGCCGCCCTTCGAGTTCCTCGTGCGCGACTACGCGACCAACTTCCCCTTCGCGTACGAGCCGCTCCACCGGTTCAACCTCTCCATCTACCTCACCCCGCCCGATCTCCACACGCGTTCCGCCGTGCTCGATTTCATGGGACGCTGCTTCAGCTTCCGGCCGCGGGAGACCGTCGCGTGGCTCTTCGCGCTCAACCAGGCGGTGTTCCAGCACCTCGGCTACCAGCGGCGCGACGAACCCGGCATCCAGCCGGCCATCACAACAATCCAGCGCGGCGGCGGCTCCTGCCGCGACTTCGCGGCGCTGCTCATCCAGTGCGCCCGCGCCTCCGGCCTGGCCGCGCGCTTCGTGAGCGGCTACATGCTCGACCCCGCGACCGACGGCGGCGGCTACGGCACGATGCACGCGTGGGTGGAAGTGTTCCTGCCCGGCGCGGGCTGGCGCGGCGTCGATCCCACGCACGGCATCTTCTGCGACAACCGCTACGTGCCCGTGGCCCACGCCGTGGTGGCCGAGAGCGTGAACCCGATCCAGGGCTCGTTCTACAGCGCGACGCCCGCCGCCTCCCAGATGCAGGCGGACGTCCGCGTGCGCTACGCGCTCTGAGCCCGGCGGCCGGGGTGCTCCTCGCCCGACGCTCGGCGGTCGTCGCCCGGAACTGCTTCCGTGTCTCTTGGCCGCGGCATCGTCCCCGTTTTGCGGCTGGACCCGCTTCGAGATTGCGCGGCGCTGAACCCACAGGAGGCCGGATGGCGCCGCCCGCCCGATAGTTGCGGTTAATAGACCGCCATCCCTGCCGATTGGTAGGGCGGCGTATGCCGCTCCATCGACGCTTCCCCAACCTCCCGCGCGCAGTCCCCTGCGGCGCCGCAGCCTTGGCCTGCCTGTTGCTCGCGGGGTCGCCCTCGTCCGCGTTCGCCCAGCCGGAAATGACCGCGCCCTCGGCGCCGCTGATCGAAGCGGGCGTGCCCCACTTCGCCGTGTTTTCACCGGAGGCGATGGGCCTGGAGACCGCTCCTTCCAGTCTACGCCAGATGCCCGACGGGCGCTGGGTCGCCACGGCGCTGCGCCAGATCGCGATCGGCGACGGCGTGCGTTGGGAGGCCTTTGCGCAGGAGCAGATCAGCGCCGACCGTTCTGAACTCGGGCCCGCGATCGAAAACGTCCTCGTCGGGGAGAATGGCGAGCTCTTGTCCGGTGCGGGGGACACCATCGCCCGCATCCATCTGACCGAAACGGGGACTTGGATCCGGGATTTCGTCGGCACGCTCCCTCCCTCCCAATCCACCCTCCATCCCGGCCTCGCCGGCGGCGTCACTCTCAATGGGCAGACCTTCTGGTACGGCCGCAGCGGCAGCATCGCCACCTGGCAACCGGGCCGCGACATCGAGCTCCTCGGTACCATCAACGTGGTCGGACAGTTCTTCGCTCTCGACGGCAAAACCTACGTGGGCGACACGAGCGACGGAATGGTCTACCGCATCACACCCGGCGTGGGACTGGAGCCTGCAATCCCGCGCCGCGATCCGGGATTGGAGTACTCGCTCATCGGCACGGCACCGCATTCGCCCGGCCGGCTTCTGGTCGGCACCAGCCGCCGTGGGTTGTTCTTCTTCGATGGCCGCGATCTACAGCCCGCACCCACCCCGCCGGCCTTCGCCGGCCGGCGCCTCAGCGCGTTGGCCGCGGTGCCCGGCGGCTTCTACGCGGTGGCGGTCGAAAACCTCGGACTCTGCTTTCTCGATGCCAACCTGCGCATCGTGCAGTCGCTCGAACGCCAGAGCGATCACCGCCTCGCCCAGGTCCGCCAACTGGTGACCGGCCGCGACGGCGACCTTTGGGCCGTGCTCGCCGCGGGCATCGCCCGGATCGACTTTCCGTCGCCCGTCTCGACCGTGTCGCCGTTCGTTGACAACGGCTTCGTCTACGCCGTGCCCACGCGCGATCGCGACGAACTCTGGCTGTGTGCCGACGGCGTGGCCCATCGCGGCATCTATGACACGGACGGACGCCTCACTCGTTTCGAGCCCGCGTCGCCCGCGGGCCGCAATGTCCACTCCATGGTGCGCGACCCGCGCACCGGCCGCTTGATCGCCGTGACCGACCTCGGCTTGTTCGCCCGCACCGATACCGGCTGGGACCACGTTCTGCACGGTCCAGCCGGCATGCGCCTCTTCGCCCCCAGCGCCGCTGGCGACAGCTGGCTCTACTGCGCCCGCGGCGAAATCGGCCGCGTGCGGCGCACCGACGGCGTCTTCGCGCTCGAGGCGGTGGTCGCGGTCCCCGGGCTGGGCAACAGCTACGGCGGCGTCTCCGACCGACTCGGCCAAGGCTGGGTGGAACTCGGCGCGGGCAAATGCGCCCGCCTTTACGAGGAGGGTGGCGCACCAAAGATCCAGTTCTTCGGCCCCGACCGGGGCGTGGGCACCGGCTGGGTCCAGCTGTTCCTCCTGCAAGGGGAAGTGCGGGTGTGCGAAGCCGGCCGGGTCCTCCGCCTCGATCCCCTCGCCAACCGGTTCGTCTTCGACGAGGAGCTCAGTCGTTTGTATCCGGACCTCCGAAACTCAAATACCGCCGGGCGCTCCGCCTACGACTCGCGGGGGGCTTTCTGGACCCTCTCCAACGACGATGTCCTACGCTTCACCGGGTCCGAGCACACTGCGGTGCGCGGGCTGTTCGGCCTGCGTCCCTACTACATCATGCCGCAACCCGATGGCATCGTCTGGCTGCTGCGCGACAGCGTCATGGTCCGGTACGACCCGGCGATACCGCAACCGGCGCTGCCACCGCTGCACGCGATCATCACCCGTGTCCAGATCACGGCCGACAACCGTTCGCTCTACCCCAAATCCGGGCGCATCCCGCCCGTGCCGTACGCCAGCAACTCCCTCTCCGTGCATTTCCTGGCCCCTGGCGCTTCCCTCGGCTCGCCCGTGGTCTTCGAGACGATGCTCGCTGGTGGCGCAGCCGGCTGGACTCCCGTCGGCACCTCGGGTTCCACCACCCTCAACCGCCTCAAGGAGGGAGATTACGTGCTCCACATCCGGCCCCGCCGCGGAGCGGAAACCGGCGAGGAGGCACGCCTCGCATTCACCATCCGCCCGCCTTGGTACCGCACTCGCGCCGCCTACACGATCTACACCCTCTCGGTTTTGGTCGCGATCGGCGCGATCGCCTGGATCGGCTCCTTCCTCGAGCGCCGCGAGAAACGCCGGCTCGAGGGGCTCGTCGGGGTCCGCACCGCCGAACTCAACGACTCGAACAAGCGGTTGCTCACCCAGATCGGCGCCACCCAACAGAAGGCCGCCGACCTCGCGGCCAGCGAGGAGCGCTACCGCGATCTCGCCGCCGACCTCGACCAACGCGTGCGCCAGCGCACCGCCGAGCTGGCCGCCGCCAACACCCGACTCAACGAAGCCAATACGCAATTGCACATCGCCAAGGAGGCGGCGGAGGGGGCGGACAAGGCCAAGAGCGCATTCTTGGCGAACATGAGCCACGAGATCCGCACGCCGCTCAACGGCGTGATCGGCATGGGGCACCTGCTGCTGGGCACCAAGCTGGGCACCGACCAGCGCGACTTGGTCGACACCCTCATCTTCTCCGGCGAGACCCTGCTGGGCGTCATCAACGACGTGCTCGACTTTTCCAAGATCGAGGCCGGCCGCCTCGTGCTGGAGAGCGTCGACTTCGACCTGCATGAACAACTCGAGCGTTCCCTCGACCTCCAGGCCGCCACCGCCCGCAAGAAGAGCCTCGAACTGCTCCTCGACTACGCCGCCGAGGCCCCCCGCCGTGTCCGCGGCGACCCCGTGCGCCTGCGCCAGGTCGTGCTCAACCTGATCGGCAACGCCATCAAGTTCACCGAGAAGGGCGAGATCGTCCTGCGGGTTATCGCCCCGGCCGCCGACACCGAACCACTGCGCTTCCGCCTCGAAGTCCAGGATAGCGGCATCGGCATCCCGCCCGAGCACCAGTCCAACCTCTTCCAGCGCTTCTCCCAGGCCGACAGCTCCACCACCCGCCGCTTCGGCGGCACCGGTCTGGGGTTGGCCATCTGCCGCCGCTTGGTCGAATTGATGGGCGGCGAGATCGGCGTCGTCAGCACGCCCGGCGAAGGCTCCCTGTTCTGGTTTGTCGTGCCCCTCGGCCACCCCGTCGCACCCCCGCCACCCACACCCGTCCTGGCTGCGCTGGCCCACCGCCGCGTGCTGGTCGTCGACGACAATCCCACCAACCGCAAGATCTTCCACCACATCCTCCAGCGTTGGAGCATGCCCCACGTCGAGGTCGAGTCCGCCGCCCTCGCCCTGCGCGAACTGGCCCGCGCCGCCGCCGCCCGCCAACCCTACGAACTGGTCCTGCTCGACCAGCAGATGCCCGAGGTCGACGGCCTCGCCTTGGCCCGCTCGATCCACGCCGCCCCCTCCCTCGGCGCCCCGGCCATGGTCATGCTCACCTCCCAGGACGAGCGTCCCACCCCCGCGCACCTCCAGGAAAGCGGCCTGTTCGCCTGCGAGTTCAAGCCCATCTCCGAAGTGCGCCTGCGCGACCTCATCCAACGCGCCCTCGCCGCGGCCGCCCCTCACGCGCCGGCCGAACCCGCCGAATCCACACCGACCCTGCAACCCCGCGCCGCCCGCATCCTCGTGGCCGAGGACAACGCTGTGAACCAGAAGGTCGCCCTGCGCTTCCTCAAGGGCCTGGGCCACCTGCCCTTCCTCGCCGTCAACGGCCAGGAAGCCCTCGAACTCCTCGCCAAGGAGCCCTTCGACTTGGTCCTCATGGACGTCCAGATGCCCGTCATGGACGGCCTCGAGGCCACCCGCGCCATCCGCGCCAGGGAGGCCGCCGCCGCCCCGGGCTTCACCCGCCACCTCCCCATCGTCGCCATGACCGCCAACGCCCTCTCCGGCGATCGTGAGATCTGCCTCGCCGCCGGCATGGACGATTACGTCACCAAACCCCTAACACCGGACACCGTCAACGCGGTGATGGATCGGCTGTTGTCCAAGCAGCCACCGGCACCGTCCGCCTGACCGCGCAGCGCGCGCACAGCGACGCAACCGGCACGGAGCTACCCCCGGGATTCCGCTCAACACCGTGTCGATGATGCCGATGGACACTCAAGCCATCGCAATGCCCGCATCCCTCCAACGGCGCCGCACGTGGCGCTCCGGCCGCTCGGTCCTCTGCCGCGTCCTCCTGCCGGGATTGCTCGCAGGGATCCTCCCGCTCGGCGCCCGGGAGACCCTGCCCGCCCCGCCGCATACCTTCGTCGAGACAGGCGTCCCGATCTTCTCGGTACTCAGCCCCGAGGCGCTCGGGCTGAGCAGCGCGCCCACCGGTTTCCTCCAGTTGCCCGACGGGCGCTTCGTCGCCAACGCACTCACCCGGATCGCCATCGGCGACGGCACCCGCTGGGACGTCTTCGAGATGACCACTGCCGAGAGTGGCGCCGGCATCGACAGCCTGATCGCCGACGAGCAGGGAGTCCTCTATGCCACCACCGGCGATGCCGTGGCGCGCGTCCGCTTCGACGAGCGCGCCAAATGGTCGCGCGAGCTGGTGGCCACTTTTCCGGCCGCCGAAGCCCACCTCCATCACGGCCTGGCCACCGCCACCAAGATCGGCGACAGCTGCTATTGGTACGGGGTGAGCGGCAGCATCACCCGCTGGGACGACAGCGGCATCCTTCACACCATCGGGTCCATCAATCAGGTCAGCCGCGTATTCGCCGCGGTGGGCGGCACCTACGTGAGCGACACCTCGACCGGGCGCATCTTCCGTATCGAGAAAGACGAGCTCGTTCTCGTCCCCGGCACCGAAGGATTGGCAGCCGAATACGGCATCACCGGGAGCACCCCGTACGACGAACAGCACACTCTCCTCGCCACCTTCAACCGCGGCCTGATGCTCTTCGACGGAGCCACGCTCACCGAGGCGCCACGCCCGCCGATCCTCGCCGGCGGCCGACACATCACCGACATGTGCGCGCTGCCGGCGGGATTCCGCGCGGTCGCCGTCGAGAACTACGGACTGGTTTTCCTCAACAGCGCCGGTCGCATCATCCAGACCCTCGAACAAACCCATGATCACCGGCTCGGGCAGATCCACCGCCTGGTGCCGGGCAATCCCGGCGAACTGTGGGCCCTGCTCCGGTCCGGCATCGCCCGCATCGCGGTGCCCTCGCCGGTCTCGCGCATCGAACCACTGGTGGAAAACGGGTTTAACCTCGTGCACCCCACCCGCTACCGCGACCGCCTCTGGCTGTGCGCCAGCGGCCAGGCACTCCGGGGTCTCTACGACGCCCAGGACCGCCTCCTGCGTTTCGTCCCCGACTCCCCGCCCGATCGTGCCGTGATCCAATTGATCGAGGACCGCGAGGGCGACACCCTGCTGGCGCCCACCAACAAGGACCTGCAGGTCTACCGCGATGGCTCGTGGTCGGCCGCGCTCACCGGGAGCCCGAAAGACATGCGGATCGTGGCCTCTTCCTCCGACGGCTCACGCTGGTTCTACTACTCGAAAGGCGAGATCGGCTGGATTCACCGGCGCAACGGCGGGTACGCCCTCGAACGCATCCCCGCGCCCGAGCTCGGAGACTGTTTCGGCGATGTGCTCGACGACCAACACTCCGTCTGGCTCGAACTGGGCACGGGGCGTTGCGCCCGCATCGACCTCCGGGCCGACCGCCCCACCCCGCGGATCTACACCACGGCCGATGGGCTCGACAACAGTTGGATCCAGCTCTTCCTGCGCAACGGCGCGGTCCGTTGCTGCGTCGCGGGGCGGATCCTGCGTTTCCTCCCGGCCACCAACCGGTTCGCCTTCGACGAGGAGTTCGACGCCCGCTTCCCCGGGTTGA
>JAHFTC010000121.1 GCA_023269585.1 Opitutaceae bacterium | reverse complement strand
AGCTTCCTCCCCACGACGCCTCGCGACGCCGCAGTTGCCTTCGTCTAATGCTTGGGTTTTGGATTCGCGCATTGAGGACTCTCACCTCTTAGTTCACTCACATGTCGGGCACACACCAGCGGCCAGATGGAACGTCGGCAGAGGCCCCGCCTTCCAATCCGAGTCAGGGGGCCGCCGTCCCTCATCCGTAAGCCCCGAATGAATTCCGTCGTGCTCGCACTCGTCCTAATGCTCGCTGCTTTCGTGGCCGGCTGCGCTAGCATCGACAGTGGTGAGTTGCGTCCCCGTTTCATCGCGGAGACCGCGCGCGACTGCGAGATTCATCATGTCCCTATGTACAAGAAGACGGTGACGGTCGTTCACGGACTGCTGGTTTACTCTGACCAAGGCGAGGAATACCAGCGGAAGCTGATCCGGGCGCAAAAACGGTTATTTCCACACGCGGAGGATGATGTGTTCGTGGGCGGTGATGAAACAGGCGAAGCCGAAGTCTTCGAGTGTCCTGAGTGCCGTAAAGCCAGAGGCCAGTGGACCATCGCTCACCCGAATCCAGAATTGAAGAAGGGCTAACCCGACCAGATCCAACGCCGGAAAAGAGCCCGGTTTCGAATCCGAGTCAGCCGTCCGCCGTGGCTCATCCGTAAGCGTCCGCCAAAAGAATATGAACACTACCAGCGAAGTCTTGAGCGCGCTCCGCGAAGAGCGCTTGAAGGAGAAGAATGAGGCCGAGCGATGGGCCAGTTACCGGCGTGCGGCCAATCCGCCGCTTTGGTTTTGCGCGCTCATGGTGATCGTCCCGATCGTCGGGATGCTGGCGCTCGCAGCGTATCTCTTGGCTGATCCGCACGGGAGCATCGCGACCCTGAAGCTGATCATGCTTCCTGCCTTTGCGGTTCTGTGGATCGGCTCGTGGCTCCTCAAGCGCCGAGAGCAGGCGATTGCGCGCGTCCTCAAAGCCGAAGCTCCTGAGGTCTACGAGAAGATGAAAGCTGAGCGGCTGATTTCGTGATGAAAAACCGGAGGCGAACACCAGTGCCAATGCCGGGCTCACGGGAACAGGCCGCGGGCGAGCTTGGCGTCGGCCACGCGCTGGATGCCGAGGGTGAGGGCGGCGAGGCGGCGGCTGAACTTCATCTTCCGCTTCTGCGCCTCCACGGCTTCGCGGGCCTGATCGAGTTGGCGGTGGAGTTTCTCGAGCACCTCGGCGCGCGTCCAATAGTAGCTCTGGCGGTTCTGCAGCCACTCGAAGTAGGAGACGATCACGCCGCCGGCGTTGCAGAGCACATCGGGGATGACCTCGATCTCGGGGCGGTCCCCGAGGATCTTGTCGGCGGCGTTGGTCGTGGGGCCGTTGGCGCCTTCGGCGAGGAGGCGACAGCGTAGGCGCGGGGCGTTCTCCTCGGTGATCACACGCTCGAGCGCGCACGGAGCGAGCACGGTGCACTCGAGTTCGAGGAGTTGTTCGTTGGTGATCGGCGCGCCGCCGTCGAATTCACGGAGCGATTTGTTGTAGGCGACGTAGGCGTGGGCTTTCTTCACGTCGATGCCGGCGGGGTTGTGGATGCCGCCGGTGTAGTCGGAGATCGCGATGATGCGCGCGCCAAACTCGGCGAGGGCGAGGGCGGTCTCGCCGCCGACGTTGCCGAAACCCTGGATGGCGACGGTGGCCTGGGCGGGCGGGATGCCGAGTTCCTCCAGGTAGGCGCGGATCAGGTACGCGACGCCGTGGCCGGTGGCTTCGCGGCGCCCGGCGGAGCCGCCGAGGGCAAGCGGCTTGCCCGTGACGACGGCCGGCTCGAGGTGGCCCACGTGGTTGGAGTAGGTGTCGGCCATCCAGCCCATGATCTGTTCGTTGGTGCCGACATCGGGCGCGGGGATGTCGATGTCGGGGCCGACGAACGGGATCAGCTCCTGCATGTAGCGGCGGGAGAGCCGCTCGAGTTCGGTGGGCGAGAGTGTGCGCGGGTCGACGACCACGCCGCCCTTGGCGCCGCCGTAGGGCAGGCCGGCCAGGGCGCATTTCCAGCTCATCCACATCGAGAGTGCGGCGACTTCGCCGATCGTGACATCCTGATGAAACCGGATACCGCCTTTCGAGGGGCCGGTGGCGAGGCTGTGTTGCACGCGGTAGCCCTCGAACATCTGGATGCGGCCGTCGTCCCGGCGCACGGGGATGGACACGGCGATGGCGCGGCGCGGGTATTTCACGCGGGCGCGGACCTCGGCGGAGAGATTGATGGCGTCGGCGGCGAGGTCGAACTGCCGGCACGCCATGCGAAAGACCTCCGACTGGTACAGCCGGGAGTTGTGGTGTTGGTTCATGGGGCAGGGGAAACCTGCCCGGGACGGCCGGCGGCGCAACTGGCGGCAGTGGACTACAGTGCCACCAGAAAACGGGGGCAGGAGGCTCAGGCCGCGAGGGCGGCGACGAGGGCGAGGGCGGACTTGGCAAAATAAAGAAAGCGTCGCGAATTCCGGAACTTCCGACCGGCCCCGCAGGGTGCGCCGTTGCGAGTTCCACCTGTTATGCCCGCGGTTGCCTGTGACCGGCTACGCGGGCACTGGGGTCTTGCAGCAGTTCGGGGCGGGGATAAGGTTCGGGTATGAGCTTCGCTGAGCTTCCCATCGCCATAGACCGCGAACGGATCGGGGTGTTTTGTCTGGAGCGGGGCATTCGCAAGCTCAGCCTTTTCGGCTCGGTGCTGCACGGGGATTTTGATCCTCTGCGAAGCGATGTCGATGTCCTGGCGGAGTTCGACCCCGAGGCGCTCCATGGCGTCGGGTTTCGGTATTTTGGCTACGCCGAGGAGTTGAGCGCCATCCTCGGGCGTAGGGTGGATTTCTGTTCGCGGCTCGATCCCCATATAGAGGAGACCGTTCGGCGCGAGGCGCTCCCGATCTATGAGCGTGCGTGATCCTCGCGTGACGTTGTTGCAACTGCGCGAGGCCGCTCGGCGCTTGCAGGCGATTTGCGCGGGCCGATCCTTCGACGACTTGCAGGCGGACTGGCAGGCCACCGCGGCGCTGGAACGCTATTTCGAGATTTTGGGAGAGGCTGTGAAACGCCTGCCTCCCGACTTGCGTGAGCGTCATCCGCAGATCCCGTGGAAGGAGATTGCTGGGACGCGAGACCACTTGAGTCACGGGTACGACAACGTCGACCACCGGGTCTTGTGGAATGCGGTTCAGCACGATGTGCCCGCGTTGCTTGCCACCATCGAGCAGATGCTGGCGTGAAACCCGTTCCGCCGTCCGCAAACGGGGGCAGGCGCGCTCAGGCTGCGAGGGCGGAGACGAGGGCGAGGGCGGACTTGGCGCGGTTGAGCGTGTAGAGGTGGTAGCCGGGGGCGTTGTTGGCCAGCAGGCCGCGGATCTGCGTGATCGCCCATTCGAGGCCGATGAACTCCACGGCGTCGGCACTGTCGCCGGCGGCCTCGAGGCGGCGGGCGAGCGGGGCGGGCAGGGCGGCGCCGCACATCTCGCTGATGCGACGGATCTGCTTGAGCGAGAGCACGGGCATGATGCCGGGCACGATCGGAACTTGGATACCGCGGGCGCGACAGGCTTCGACGAAGCGGTAGTAGACGGCGTTGTCGAAGAAGAGCTGGGTGACGATGAAGTCGGCGCCGGCGTCGACCTTGCGCTTGAGGGCATCGAGATCGAGGGCGGAGGACGAGGCCTCGGGGTGCTTTTCCGGGTAGCCGCCCACGCCGAGGCAGAAATCGGGGTGCTTGCGCTTGAGCAGCGCGACCAGGTCGGAGCCGTAGCGGAGCCCGGGTTGGAAGGCGGTCGCGGGATCGGCGCCCTTGGGGATGTCGCCGCGCAGGGCCATGATGTTGCGGATGCCGGCGGAGTGATGGGCGGTGGCGATCTGCTCGATCTCGGCCGGGGAGTGGTTGACGCAGGTCAGGTGCGCCATGGTGACAAACCCGTTGCCCTCGCGGAGCTGGCGCGCGATCGCGGCGGTGCGCTCGCGCGTGCTGCCGCCGGCTCCGTAGGTGATCGACACGTAGTCCGGGGAGAGTTTCGCAATCTCGCGGGCGGTGAGCCGGAGTTGCTCCACGCCGGCGTCGTCTTTCGGCGGAAAGAACTCGATCGACTTGAGCGGACGGCCGGCGGCGAAAAGGGCGGAGATCGGGCGGTCAGGAGTCATGGCTTATGCACGGATCAACGAATCCCGATGCGAAGATTAGTAAAGGGAGAACTTGGGGGGCGAGTCGGCGGGCGGAAGGGACTGATGGCGGGCGTAAAGCCGCCCCACCATCGGAGACGGAAGCGGAAGTGGACCTACGCTGCGGGGCGCGGAAGCGGAGTTGTCGGCGGGCGGAAGGGACGGATGGCGGGCATAAAGCCCGCCCCACCATCGGAGACGGAAGCGGAAGTGGACCTACGCTGCGGGGCTGCGGAGGCGGAGTTGTCGGCGGGCGGAAGGGCGGTGCAGGTAGGGCCGTCGCTCTGCGACGGCCGCGGACGCCGGCGGAGCGGCGTCCCTACCGGGGGCATGGGGCAGTGGCATCGCCCGGTTACGGGCTATCGCGTTCGCGTTCGGTGCGCAGGCGTAGCTGGCCGCACGCGGCGTCGATCTCGTGGCCCTTCTCGCGGCGGAGGGTGAAGGAGATGCCCTGGCGCTCGAGCACGGCGGCGAACTTTTCCTGACGGGCGAGCGAGGGGCGTTTCCACTCGAGGCCGGCGACGGTGTTGTAGGGAATGAGGTTAACGTGGGCGTGCAGATCGCGTGCGATGACGGCGAGGCGCTCGGCCTGCTCGAGGGCATCGTTGACGTCCTCGATGAGGATGAACTCGAGCGTGAGCATGCGGCCGTGTTTTTCGGCGAACTCCTGTGCGGCGGCGACGAGCTCGGCGAGCGGCCAGCGCTTGTTCACGGGCATGATGCGCTCGCGGACGGCGTCGGTCGCGCCGTGGAGGCTGATGGCGAGGCGGAAACCGAGCGGTTCCCCGGCGAGGCGGCGGATCTGGGGGACGAGGCCGCTCGTCGAGAGGGTGATGCGGCGCGCGCCGAAGCCCAGGCCCCAGTCGGCGTTGAGGATCGTGAGCGCGGCGATGAGGGCGTCGTAGTTGTGGAGCGGTTCGCCCATGCCCATGACCACGAGGTTGTCGAACGACGCCAGCTCGGCGCGGGCGCGGGGGGTGCGGGCGTCCTCGCGGTAGCAGACCTGGAGGAGCTGGGCGACGATCTCGCCGGCGGAGAGGTTGCGCTTGAGCCCGTCGAGCCCGGAGGCGCAGAAGACGCAGCCCATGGCGCAGCCGACCTGGGTGGAGATGCAGATGGTCTTGCGCGAGTGGTCGACGCCCACGCCGTCCTGCGGGGCGCGGATGATGACGGTCTCGATCAGCGCGCGGTCGCGCAGTTCGAGGAGCAGCTTGTCGGTGACATCCTGCGACTGGCGGTCGAGCACGAGCGTGGCGGGCAGCAGGTCGAAGGTCTCGTCGAGCCAGGCGCGGAGCGGCTTCGAGAGATTGCTCATCTCGTCCCACGAGCGCGCGCGCTTCTTGTAGAGCCAGTCGAGGATCTGTTTGGCGCGAAACGCCGGCTCGCCGCGTTCGGCGAGGCGGGCGGTGAGGCTGTCGAGAGTCTCGCCGGTGAGCGGCGGTTTCGCGGGTGTGAACTTCATCGGTGGGTCGCGGTCGCAACGACTGCGGCGAGCAGCGAACAGATGGTTTGCCAGCCTGCAAGCTTGCCCGCAATCAAGTCCCCGGCGTGACCACCACCCTCGATCGCTACATCTTCCGCAACGTGCTCGTGTCGTCGCTGGCGGCGGCGGGCATCTGCGCGTTCGTGCTGCTGGTGGGCAACGTGATGAAGGATCTGCTGAAGGCGTTCGCCTCCGAGCAGATCGATGCGGCGACGTTTCTCCGCCTCACCTGGATGCTGGTGCCCTACGTGATGCCGTACGCGATCCCGCTGGGGCTGCTCACCGGTGTCCTGCTTGTTTTGGGACGCCTCTCGGCCCAGCAGGAGATCACCGCGATGCGGGCGGCGGGGTGGGGCGTGGCGCGGATCGCGCGGCCGATCTTCGTGCTGGCGGCGATCGGGGCGGGGGTGTCGCTCTGGTACGGCTGCGAGGGCAGCCCGCGCGCCAAGAGCAACGCGAACCTCATCAAGGCCGACGCGGTGCGCGTGAACCCGCTGAGCTTCATCGTGCCGCACGAGTTCGTGCGCTCGTTCCCGGGATACGTGATCTACGTGGCGGAGAAGGAGGGGACGGAGGTGCGCGATCTTTCGATCTGGAATCTGGATGCGAAGAGCCGGGTCAAGGGCTTCCTGCGCGCCGAGGCGGGCACGGTCGTGTATGACGACGAGAACTCCCAACTGCTCATCACGCCCCGCCGCGGTGTGCTCGAACTCCGCGACACCGACGACCCGGAGGACTTCTCCAAGGACCTCCGGCTGATCCAGTTCGCCGAATGGCAACGCATTCCGCTTCCGCTCCAGGAGTTGGTGGGCAAGAGCACGTATCGGCGGAAGCTTTCCATCCTCACGTTCGCCGAACTGCGGACCGAGTTGGAACGTACCACCCGGAACGAGGCGAAACTTTCGGAGCGCGAGGTGCGGGCGCAGGCGACGCAGATTCGGTATGCGATGCAGAAGCAGCTCACGCTCGGTGCCAGCGTGCTGGCCTTCGCGTTCGTGGGCGTGCCGCTCGGGATCAAGATGCAGCGCAAGGAGACCAGCGCCAACCTCGGTCTGGCCGTGGTGCTCGCGCTCGGTTTCCTGTTCTTCCAGATGATCATCGACTGGAGCCAGAAGACCCCGGCGCTGCACCCGGAGCTCCTGGTCTGGACGCCGTGCATGGTGTTCGCGGGACTCGGCTTCTGGTTGTTCCGGCGCGTGGATCGGCAGTGATTTGTGCTGGCGGCGCCCCGCGCATCCGGCGGAAGCGCAGGCGCGGTTCGGGGTTTGCCCGATGGGTGGCGGGGCAAACTTATGCTACTTATAAGGGCGGACAAGGCGGGCAGTGCCGCCGCCAAGCTCCACCTCCCAACCCAGCCCCGATGCTCTGTCACGAAAGTACGGTTATGACGGCCAACGCTGCAGACTTTCCGATGGGGCCCGGGGCCGGACACGGGCGGCGGGGGTGGTATTCACTTTCGGCAACCAACAGATGGAAGGGTTCAAATTCAAGAATGGCGATGCTGTCACCGAGCCGACGACAGTAGGAGCGATTGGGGCTGCATTGTTGTGCGGTTTGGCGTTGTGGCACCCGCGATTTGCGAAGAACCCAGCCAGAATCCGACCATCTGGCCGGACGGAACCCCGGGCGAAAGCCCGGGGTTCTTGTTTTTCAGCCGGCGCGATTTGGGCGCCCGACGGGCGTGGTGGGGTTGTTCCCCCAAAGTGGTTTTTTCGGTTCAACCCGGCGCGGGTTTGGCCGATGGCGCCACTTGATGGATTCGATGTCCTCCTTCCCCACTCGCGAGGCCGTGGTCTCGCCGATCGCCGATGGACATTTTCGCCTGGTTAGCGCCAGCGATGCCCACCTGCTTACCCCCATCGTCTTCAACAACCAGAAGGCCGCGCGCAACTGGGCGCTCGGCAAAGGTTACCAGGTCAGGATCAACGCCGCCGGTTGTAGGTAAACCGTGGATCATGCCCGCCGCTGCGGGTGACAGCCTGGCGGCCGCGCGGGCGCGGCCCGGGGCGGTTCGCTTTCGCATAGGCGAAGGGCGGGACCGGATCGCGGTCGGCTTCGACGCCGTTCCGGTGGAATCGCGGACGGAGGCTGGGCTCCGCCGCGGGCCGTTGGGTGGTGCGCTTCGACGGAACTCCGGATACGCGTGGGATGCCCGGTTTCGCCGGCGTACCCCACCGACGGCAGCCGGGCGCAAGAGCCTCGGCGGGCGTAGGGCGAACGCAGGCCGCGGGCGCGGTTGTCCGCCGTGGAGGCGGAGCGCGTGGTCCCCTAACCGTTGTCTTCCTGAAGGAAAAGATCCGCCACGATGGGCCGCCCCATGGACTCAAAGTCGAACGTCCACCGCTGGGAACCGGTGACGGCCTCGACCTGCAATTGGGAGCCGCGGAGCACAGTGGGCAGGGTGACCTTGCATTGGAAGCCGAGGTCGCAGATGCCGTTCTTGAAGGTGCCGACGGTCATGTTGGTGATCTCACCGACCACGTCCTTCACGATTTCGGCGTTGTCGGGGGTGCGCATCTCGGCGGCGGTCATACCGGTGATGCCGGCGGCGATCTGGAAGGCCAAGTCCATCTCCATGTACAGGTAGACCATGCCGTTGGCCTCCCCGGTGAAGCCGACGGAACCGACGATGAGCGGATCACGGGAGCCTGCTTTGTAGAAGGGCGCACCGTCCGCCTCATCCCGGGAGTGGCGTCGGACGAACTTGGCACCCATGTGTGCCGTCGTGTGCATGACCTTCAGGACTGCATTCTCGAGCAGCTTCGTCAGCGTCTCGATGTCGGGGAAAGTGGTTTCAGCCATGGTGGAGTCGTCGCTCGAGGAGCCGCGTGCCAGAGGTTCGGGAGCGGAGCGCTCGATCGGGCAGGCAGGACAATCGGACGAAGCCGGCGTGACCTAAGGGAAAAAGTGCGGCCGGACCCCGGCGGCCACCTCGGGCTGTACAGGTCCGGATGGGCCGCACGGCCTAGGTTCGATTGGCGGGGCCCTAGGGGCAGGTCGTCCGGGGCCTGGCTGTGCTCCGGCAACTGGCGCGCTGACGAAACCGGCCCGGCGGGCGCCTCCCGGCTTGGAAAACGTGGCGGTTGTTCCCAGAGTCCGGCTTTCGCGACGCGCCCACCCGATGACCCGTTGGTTCAAACAGAAGCTCCACGCCCTCGAGCAATACACGATCGATGTGATCTTCGAGCGCCGGGACGAACGGCTGGCCGAGGCCTACGCCTTCTTCCTGCGCTGCCTGTCGTGGGTGTTCAGCTGCCTCGTGCAACTGCGGCTCTGGCTCTACCGGCAGCGCGTCCTGCGGGACCAGCCGTTGGGCTGCCTCGTGGTCGTGGTGGGCAACCTGACGGTGGGCGGCACGGGCAAGACTCCGGTGGTGGAGAAGTTCGCCCGGGCCTTGGCTGATCGGGGCCGCCACGTCGCGATCCTGAGCCGTGGCTACCGCAGCCGCTCGGTGCCGCTCTGGCGCCGGGCCCTGAACTGGATCACCAAGGGCACCGAACCGCCGCCGAAGATCGTGAGCGACGGCCGCACGGTGCTCCTCGACTCCGAGGTCGCCGGCGATGAGCCCTACATGCTCGCGCGCAACCTGCCCGGGGTGGTGGTGCTGGTGGACAAGAACCGCGTGAAGGCCGGCGCCTTCGCGATCAAACACTTCGGCTGCGACACCCTGGTGCTCGACGACGGCTTCCAGTACCTCCCGCTCAAGGGCCGCCTCAACCTGCTCCTGGTCGACAAGACCAACCCCTTCGGCAACGGCGAACTGCTCCCCCGGGGCCTGCTGCGCGAGCCGATCAAGCACCTGCGCCGCGCCTCGTACGTCTTCGTCACCAAATCGGACGGACAGCGCGACCTCGAGCTGGAGGAGACCATCCGCCAGCACAACCCGACGGCCGAGATCATCGAGTGCGCCCACGTCCCGAAATACCTCCAACGCATCAACGACGGCGCCGAACGCCACGACCTGGCCTATCTGAAGGGGCGGCGCATCGGCGCCTTCAGCGGCATCGCGACGCCGGACAGCTTCGAGTCGTTCCTCCGGCGGTTTGGCGCGAACCTCCTCTACACCAAGCGCTACGTCGACCACTACCGTTTCACGCCCGACGACCTCGACCTCGTCTTCGAGGAGGCGGTCGACGCCGGTCTCGATTTCGTGGTGACGACGGAGAAGGATGCCGTGCGCATCCCGGCGGAGACCCGCTTCCCTCTGCCGCTCTATTACCTGCGGCTGGAGATCGAGATCCTGCGCGGCGCGGCGGATTTCAACGAGGCCGTGGGCCGCATCTGCTTCCCCGAGCACGAGGCGCTGGGCGGCCGCCCGGCGCCGGTGCGCTGAGTCCTGCGCGGCGCCGGGGTGAGGCACCCGGGAAGGCGAGCGGCGCGAGGCGAGTGCCAAACCACCAGTGAAGGCACTGATGGTGATGCTGGCCGCTTGCTTCGCTTCCTGTCTTCAGACCCTCGACGCTCGTCTTTCGACGCGCGACTGAATCGTTGGCTCAGAGCGGAGTGCCTTCGACGAGGAGGATCTGCTCGGCGAGCGAGGCGCGCCATTCGTCCCCGACGAGCTCGAGGAGGGGCCGGCCCGGCTCCTGTCCCGGTGCCGGAAGTTTGGCGACAAGCTCGGTGGCGACCGTGCGCGCCTCGGCGAGCAGCGAGGCCATCGCGCGGAAACGGGTCGCGGCGCCCGGCCGGAGCTGATGCTCGATCGGCTCGACGATCTCCTCGCTGAAGTTCCAGGCCCGGAGGACGAACGCGGCGGCGCGCGCGTGGTTCATCCCGGTCAGCATCACCTCCGCCTTCGGCCACAGGCCGGGGGAGTGGGCGTCGAAGCGCAGGTGCGGGGCGCCCACGCAGCGCAGGTGACGGTCGATGAAGAGCATCCCGAGGGCGTGGAGGAGGCCCACGGTGTAGGCGACGCGTTCGTCGAGGCCGTTCGCCGGCGCCAGATCGACCATCGCGAGGGCGCAGGCGAGGGAGCGCCGCCAGTATTCGGTCGGCCCGATGCAGTAGCTGCGCAGCGGGCGGTTGAGGAAACGGCCGAGGGCGAAGGCGGCGGTCACGCGGTAGACCTCGTCGGCGCCGAGGCGTTGCAGCGCCTCCGCGAGGCTGCCGGCCGGGCGGGGCGAGTGGCGCGCGTTGGAAGCGGCCTGCATCACGCGCAGGGCGAGGCTGGGGTCGAGCATCACGAGATCCACCACGTCGCTGATGCTGGTTTCCTCGGCGAGCAGCAGCGCCTGGAGGCGCGGCAGCACGGCGGTGGCGATGGGCATCTCGCGGGCGTAGGCTTCGAGGTCGGCGGGGCGGAGCAGCGTGTCGACCGGAAGGACCGGGGCGGACGGAGGGGCGATGGCGTACATGGCGGGACCTGAGTATGGGGTGGACGGACCGGCCTGGGGACGTGCAGGGGCCAAGGATCGTGGGGTGTGCGAGCGCTTTGGCGACACAACACTGGGGGGCGCCGCGATTTTGAGAGGTTCGTGACAATTGCGGCTTTTTCACTGGCGCGCCCGCGGCGCGGCCGGGAAGCTCCGCAGCGATGATGCATCCGGTCGAAATCACCGCGGCGGCGTTGCTGGGGGCCAAGGTCGCGGCCGAGCTCGGGCTCGCGCTGCTCAACCGGCGGGAGATCGCGCGGCACGCGGGCGCTGTGCCGGCGGCGTATAGAGGGGTCATGGACGCGCCCACGTACGCGCAGGCGGTCGCGTACAGCCTGGCCAAAAACACCTTTGGCCGCTGGGAGGAGCTCTACGGCGCGGTGGTGCTCGCGGCCTTGCTCTTCAGCGGCGTGCTGCCGTGGTCGCTGGCCGCGTGGACGGAGCTCGCGGGCGCGGCGACCTGGAGCCAGGCGCTGTGGCTGGTGCTGGTCATGCTGGCGCTGTCGGTGCCGTCGATCCCGTTCGACTGGTGGGGGACGTTCCGGCTCGAGGAGCGCTTCGGCTTCAACAAGAGCAGCGTGCGGCTCTGGATCGCGGACAAGCTCAAGGGCGGCGCGGTCGCCATCGCCATCGGTTTCCCGCTGCTCTGGCTGCTGCTCTCGCTCGTGGCGTGGATCGGGACGTGGTGGTGGCTGTGGGGCTTCGCGGTCGTGATGGCCTTCCAGTTGCTGATGATCGTGCTCTACCCGCTGCTGATCCTGCCGCTGTTCAACAAGCTCACGCCGTTGCCCGAGGGGGAACTGCGGACCGCGCTGCTCGCGCTGGCGGAGCGTTCCGGGTTCCACGCGCGCACGATCGACGTGATGGACGGCTCGAAACGTTCCGGCCATTCCAACGCCTTTTTCACCGGCTTCGGTCGCTTCCGCCGTATCGTGCTCTTCGACACCCTGATCAACCAGCTCGACCGCGCGGAGCTCGCGGCCGTCCTCGCGCATGAGATCGGGCACTACAAGCGCGGGCACATCCCGAAGATGTTGGCGGTGTCGGCCGGCTTCCTGGCGCTAAGCTTCTGCG
>JAHFTC010000213.1 GCA_023269585.1 Opitutaceae bacterium | reverse complement strand
GCTCCTTGAGCAGCGCGAAGATCTGGACAGAGGTGACCCGGTCGTAGTCGAAGACAAGGGGCACGCCGAGCTCGGTGAACGACCAGATGAAGACGATGGTGCCGCCGGCGAAGAGGCCGGGGCGGATGAGCGGCAGCGTGATGCGCTGGAAGCGGCGCCAACCCTTGCAGCCGAGGTTGGCGGCGGCCTCCTCCATCGCGGGGTCGACATTGGCCAGCGCGGCCACGGCGTTGAGGAAGATGATCGGGTAGAGGTTGAGCGCCTCGACCACCGCGATGCCCCAGAAGCGGCCGTGGGCGAGCCAGTCGACGGTTGCGCCCTGCGCGAGCAGGCCGGCGTGCTGAAGCAGGGCGTTGAGCGCGCCGTATTGGCCGAAGATCTGGCGCAGCCCGATCGCACCGACGAACGGCGGCAGCACGATCGGCACGAGGATGAGCGCGGTGAGCAGCGTCTTGCCGGGGAATCGGTAGCGCTCGGCGCAGTACGCCAGCGGCAGCCCGAGGGCGAAGGCGAGCACGGTCGTGGCGCAGGCGAGCAGGAAGGAGTTGAGCAGTCCCTCGCGATAAATCGGGTTCGCCAGCACGGCCCCGAGGTGGCCGAGGGTGAAACGGCCGCCTTCGTCGACGAAGCCGCCCTGCACGATCTGGGCGACGGGCCAGACCAGGAACGCGCCGAGAAACGCGAGGGTGCCGAGGAAGACGAGGCTGGCGAGCCAGCGGGACATGCGCCCGCACTGTCGCACGAAACACCGGAGGGCCAAGGGCAAACTCCGTGCCGGGCCGGCGCGGACGGATTCTCACACCGCTTTGCACGGGGTGACGGGCGGCCCCGCGGGTGCGTGGCGGGGAACCAGAAAAGACGCAAAACCGTGTCGCGGTCGGACGCGGATCTGCGTCTTTGGTGGCGGGGCGGGGACTACGGGGCGGTGTCGACTGCGCGGCGGAGGGCGGCGCGGTCGGTCTTGCCTTGGGCGGTGCGGGGCCAGGCGGCGATGGGGTACCAGCGGCGTGGGAGCTTGTGCGGGCTCAGCGTGGCGCGGAGCGTGCGCTCGACGGCGGCGAGATCGGGGGCGTCGTCGGCTGGAAAGGCGGCGGCGACGCTCTCGCCCCAACGCGGGTCGGGCAGCCCGAGCACCACCACCTCGGAGAACGCGCCGGTGGCGCGCAGCGCGTGCTCAACCTCGGCGGGGTGGACCTTCTCGCCGCCGGTGTTGATGGCCGCATCGGCCCGGCCGACGACGAGGAGACGGCCGGCGGCGTCGAGGCGGCCGAGGTCGTCGGTGCGCAGGGGCCCGGGCAGCCGTGGCTCCGGCCAGTAGCCGAGAAAGAGCGCCGGCGAGGCGACCTCGATGCGGCCGAGGTTGCCGGCGGCGAGCGGTGTGTTGGTGTCCGGATTCAGGATGCGAACGGCGGCGCCGGGAAGCGGGCGCAGGCCGGACTCGCCGGCGAGAAACTCGGCCGGCGGTTGGACGGCGAGGGCGGCCGCGAACTCGCTGGCGCCGTAGGCGATCGCGAGCGGCAGGCGTTCGGCGCGGGCGCAGTCGAGCAGCGCGGCTCCGGCGGGCGCGCCGCCGAGCAGAATCAGGGCGAAACCGCGCAGCCAGGTGGCTCCGGCGGGCTGGTCGAGCAGCCGGGCAAGCTGGGTGGGAACGAGCGAGAGCATCCAGCCGCCGGTGACGGTGGGCAGCACGGGGAGGTTGCCCGCGGCGAGGCGGCGCCAGTCGGCGAGGGCGAGTTCGCCCCCGGTGGCGAGGGCGCGGACCAGCTGCTGGAAGCCGCTGATGTGGTGCAGCGGAAGCAGGCAGAGGCTGTTGAGCGGTCCGCCGCCGCAAAAGGTCTGCAGCGCTTCCGCGGCGGCAGTGAGGGTGGCCGGCGAATGCGTGGCGAAGCGGAGCACGCCGCCCGAACCGCCGGTGGCGATCAGGATACGCGGAGTCGCGGCGCGGGACGGGTTGTCCGGAGAGAAGGCCAGGTCAGCGCCCTGGACAACAGGAGAGGCCGGAGGCGCCAGATCAGCGCCCTGGCCTGCAGGGGCGGTTCGCAGAACCTCCGCGGCGGCGCGTTCGGCGGCGGTCCAGTGCGGGTGGCAGAGCAGGAGGTCGCGGCCGGCGGCGAGGGCCGCGATGGCGTGGGCGGCGTAGGCGAGGGGCTCGGGCGCGTCGATGGCGAGAGGAACGGCGGCGGTCGCGGGCCCGGCCTCGAGTGAGGCGGCGAGGCCACGCCAATCGGCCCCGGTATCCAAGGAGCGGACAGCAGGCTCGTTCAGGCGGCGCGCGGCACAGGCGAGGAGAGTTCCCATAGCGGGCCCGACGCGAGACGCGCGAGCCACTTGGTGGAAAGCGTGGGCCCGGGGTCGGGCAGGTTCAAGCGCTCGTCGGCGAAGCAGCCGATGGTGCCGAAGCCCACGGCGCGGCCCGAGGGCTCGGCGCGGGCGGCGACGGTGAGCGCCGCCTTGGCGCCGATCGCCGTCTCGAAGGCGGAGGAGAACACCGCCTCGGCCTCGTAGCTTTCGAAGAGGCGGAGCAGGCGGCGCGGCGAGCCGGCGAGGGCGGGTTTCACGACGTAGATG
Source organism: Opitutaceae bacterium (assembly GCA_023269585.1). GTDB lineage: Bacteria > Verrucomicrobiota > Verrucomicrobiia > Opitutales > Opitutaceae > CAJCBL01. The sequence goes on along the minus strand of JAHFTC010000213.1, from coordinate 761 downwards.
CCGCCCCAGCCGAAATCCAGCCAGCGCCGGAGATCGTCGGGGTGGGAGACGGATTCGTCGAGCGCGAGCCGGGTGGAGAACTCGTTGTCGAGCTGCAGAATCGGTTCCTCGTGGCCGACGGGGAAGGGTTGCTCGATGTATTCCACGGCGCGGCCCTCGCAGGCTTCGAGCCAGAGGCGGGCAGTGGCGAGATCCCAGGCGCCGTTGGCGTCGACGCGGAGGCGGGAGCCGGACGGCAGGCGGTCGAGCAACTCGGCGAGCAAGGCGCGTTCGGCGGCGTCGTCACCGACGCCGACCTTCCATTTCATCGTGGTGTGGCCGCGGGCGACGGCGCGGTCGAGGGCGGCGACGGCTGTGGGACCGGCGGGCAGGAGGGCGGCGAGCGGGATTTGGCGGACGGGCAGCGGCGAAGCGGGGCGGTGGAGCGCGTCCCACGCGGTCTCGAACGCGAAGCGGCAGCACGGCAGTCCGGCCGGGATCGTCTGGAGAAACGACTCGTCGATGCTCGGTGGCAGGGAGGCGCAGAACGCGAGGGCGGCGGCGAGGGTCTCACTGCCCCAAGCGGGCAGCGGGGCGATCTCGCCGAGGGCGGAGCGGCCGTCGTCGTCGTGCAGGCGCAGGAGCACGCCTTCGCGTTCCGCCCAGGCCCCATGGGCCGTGATCAGGGGCTGGCGGAAAGCGGCGCGGTAGGCGCGGTACTCGCAACGGACGGACATGGTGGCGGAAAAGGAAGCCGGATCAGGCGGGTGCCCGGGCGATGA
>JAHFTC010000120.1 GCA_023269585.1 Opitutaceae bacterium | reverse complement strand
GGGACGTCGAAATCGTATTTCTCGTAGCCGCTGTACGGCTTGTCCTTGCGCAGGTCGAACGGCACGCCGCTCGCGCGCAGGTTCGGGCCGGTGAGTCCCCAGGCGATCGCATCGGCCTTCGAGATCACGCCCACGCCCTCGGTGCGGTCGCGCCAGATGCGGTTGCCGGTGAGCATCGCGAGCGACTCGTCGAGGATCGGCATGAACTGGTCGCAGAAATCGGAGACGCGATCGAGCCAGGCGTCGGGCAGGTGGTCGCGGGAGAAACCGCCGATGCGGGTGTAGCTCGTGGTGAAACGCGCGCCCGTGAGCTGCTCGAAGAGCGTGTACAGCTTCTCGCGCTCCTCGAAGGTGTACATGAAGATCGTCCACGCGCCGCAATCCATCGCGAACGCCCCCAGCCCCATCAGGTGCGAGGAGATGCGCGCGAGTTCGCTGATGATCACGCGCAGCGCCTGCCCGGCGGGCGGCAGCTCGAGCCCGGCGAGGCGTTCCACGGCGATCGCGTACGCCACGTTGTTGGCCAGCGGGGCGAGATAGTCCAACCGGTCCGTGTAGGGCACGAACTGGTTGTAGGTCATGTTCTCGGCGATCTTCTCGTCGCCACGATGCAGATACCCGATGACCGGGTCGGCCTTCGTGACGACCTCGCCGTCGAGTTCGAGGCTGATGCGGAGCACGCCGTGCGTGCTGGGGTGCGAGGGGCCGAGGTTGATCTCGAGCTTCTCGCTCTCGGCGGCTTCGGCGGCGCGGGCGGCGCTATCGGGGAAATGGAAATCCGTCGGCATGGCGTCGGGTGAGTGGTGGCGGCGCGGCGTTCAGCCGGCGGCGGGTTTCTCCGTCTTCTCGTTCCACGCCTGGTCGAGGGCGCGCGGACCGCGTCCGGTCGCGGTGGTGACACTGCCGTCGGGCTGGGCGACGAACGGTCCGCCGGCCATCGGAGCCGGGATGACCTTCGTGCCCGAGTACTCGGCGATCTCCTCGTCGGGCAGCTCCGTCGGGAGGCCGGCGAGCGGGAAGTCCTTGCGGAGCGGGTGGTACGGGTAGCCGTCCCACATGAGGATGCGGCGCAGGTCCGGATGCCCGGTGAACTTCACGCCCATCAGGTCGTAGCACTCGCGTTCGTGCCAGTCGGCGCCCGGCCAGAGCCCGGTGGCGGTGGGCATCGTGGGCTCCTCGCCGCCGAGGCAGTCGGCGGCGATGCGCACGTACTCGGCGCGCGCGGTCGAGAGCAGGTGGTAGACGGCGGTGAAACGTGGCGACGCGCCGGGGGCCCAATCGATCGCCGTGAGGTCGGCGAGCAGATCAAAGCCGCACTCGTCGCGCAGATGGGCGAGCAAGGCGATCACCTCGGCGGCCGGGATGTTGAACGCCGGCACGTCGGCGCTGGCCCGTGCGGTGAGGTTGGGGAAACGCGTCTGGAGCGACGCCGCGAAATCGGTGGCGGAGGCGGTCATGGGTTGGCCGGGCTCAGCGGGTGACGAGGGAACCGAGGACGGTTTTACGGAAACCGCGGTCCTGACGAACCACGTTCTGCATCTTCAGCAACGCATCGAGAATCGCCTCGGGCCGCGGCGGGCAGCCGCTGATGTAGACATCGACCGGCACGATGCGGTCGACGCCCTGCAACGTGGAGTACGAGCGGTACATGCCGCCCGACGACGCGCATGCACCCATCGCGATCACCCACTTCGGCTCCGACATCTGCTCGTAGATACGGCGCAGGTGCACCGCCATCTTGTACGTGACCGTACCGGCCACGATCATGCAGTCGGACTGGCGCGCCGGGAAGCGCATGACCTCCGCGCCGAAGCGACTGATGTCGAAGCGCGAGGCGCCCGAGCCCATGAGCTCGATCGCGCAGCACGCGAGGCCCATCGGCATGGGCCAGATGGAGTTGGTGCGGATCCAATTGATCACCGCATCCACGCGGGAAACAATGATCCCGCCTTCGACTTTACTATCGTAACCAAGGACTTCGGTGTTCGGTGAAACCATGAGCAGAGACGTCGATTTGCCGGGAGCGGCGCAAGCTAGGTTCGGGCCAGAGGTGCCGCAAGTAGCATTTGGGCAAAACTCTGCTCTGAATCTGCGACTTTCCGCCCAAACAAAGCTGGACTATCGCCGCTACTATTTCCTACCCGCAAAAAAAGGCCCCTGGCGGCGGTAACCCAGCGCGGGCGGCGCAAACCGTAAGTGGAGGCTCAATCTCCCCAGTGGACACGTCACAACCACGCCCGCGCGGCCCAACCAGTCCGGTAATGGCGGTGATCGCGTGCGTGTGGGTCACGACCACGCGCGGGCGGCCCAAACGCCGCTCGACCACGATCCAACGAAAGCCGCCGGTTCAAGAGCCCGTGGACCGCGCAGTTGGAGAGACAACGACCCAGCGGAAGCCGACAAGCCAGCGAGTCTGCTCGCGTTATCAAGCACGAGCCCGGCGCTGGTTCGCGCGCCCTTCGCGCGCCCCTCGCGCGCCCCTCGCGCGTCCCTCGCGCGTCCCTCGCGCGGGCGTTGCGCCCCTCGCGCGAACCACGCGCCAACCGCGGGTGGGCGTTGCGCGACCGTTGCGCGGGAGATCGGGGGATGGGGTAAATTTCATTCGGCAGTCGAAATGCCGTCCTGCCGCGAGTTCCGGGCCCGGGTCATGCGGCTCAAGTTGCACCCCGGTCTCGGAGCAACCCGTCACCGCCGCCAAATAAGTTCACGACCGTGAGAACATTTGGCGGAAAAGCCCCGCGCCAGTCCCACGCTCCGAGCGGAAACGGGGGCATCAAGCTCCGCCAAATAAGTTCACGGTCGTGAACTTATTTGGCGGAACGCACGCTTTCCGGAGGTTGGGGCGGGGGCGGACCGGGCTAGTTGGAGACTTGGGATGGAGCGGGAATGCGATGAGCCGCCGACGGTTCGGCGTGCGCTCGAAGATCAAGCCGTGCTCGATGTCGAACTCGTCGCGGATGTCGCCCACATCAACTGCACCACCGTGGTCGACCGCACCCGGAGCGACTGCACCATGAGCTTGTTGACCAACGCATCCGCCGGATGGGCATGGCTGGCGTGGCTGGCGTGGCTGAAAACGTACTCCAGTTCGTCGGCACTGAACGCATGCTCGCCCTCCTTCGCCGGCCCCAAGCCCCGCCCACCGCAGGAAGAGATTCGCGAGGCTGTTCAACGACCAGACGACCGGGAAGAACGCTTAGTAGAAGATCATCAACGGCCCGGCCACCCGGAGCCACACGCCCGCCTCTTCGCTCGGGCGGTTCTCATCCCTGCGACCGTCGTTTCAGCCTTCGCTGCCGACGACTTTGCCCGAGTCCGCTCGGGCGAAAATGGCGGAGAGGGAGGGATTCGAACCCTCGGTAGGTTTCCCTACACACGCTTTCCAAGCGTGCGCGATCGACCACTCTGCCACCTCTCCGTGGCTCTGCGTCTCCGCTGCCCAGTTGCCCGGACCCGAAAACGCGAGGGGCAAGAGGAGAGCGACGCCGCCGCACCGGTCAACAACGGAAACAACGAGCTTTCAAATTGATCGCTCCGCCGTTTCGCCTCACTCGCCGTCGCCCGCTTCGGCAACCGGCGCCTTCCGGCCGCGTTTCACCGGCGGCGGTTCGATCGCCTCCTGCACCGCGCCGGCCGGCACCGGAAACTCCGCCCACACCAGGCGCTTGCCGCCCAAGCGCAGCGGACGCGCCAGCAGCCGCGCGCGCGTCGCCGCCGGCAGCTCGAACCAGCCATCGCCCATGAACACGATCAGGCCGCTCCGCTCCCGGGCCAGCAACGCCTCCACCTCCGCCGGTTCGTGCAGCTCGCGCCCGGGCCGCTCGACATAGTACGGCACGATCGCCAACTGCCGCCCGTACACGTGGATCGGCTGGCCTGGCGCCAGCCGTTGCTGCGCCTCCGGGATCAGCGCCAGCGGCGCCTTGATCGGATTCAGCACCGGCATCACCGCCATGCCCGCGATCACCCAGAGGGCGAAGATCGTCCCGGCAAAACCGCCGAACCAACGCGCCGAAAGTCCCTCTGCGCTCTGCCGTCGCGCCAGCCACACGCCGGCCCCGAGCATCGGCACGCCGACCAGGAGCAACCGCCACGTGAGATCCCCCGCCGATAACCCGGCGAGGGCCTTCGCGAGCTTCAGCCCGAGCTTCGACTCGGCCGGCGTGAGTTGCAGCACGCCCACCGCCCCGCACCCGACGACACCGATGAGGATCACCAGCCCCGACGCCAGCCAACCGGTCGGCGCCGTCCAGCGTCGCGAGAGCATTCCCAGCTTCGGCCACGCCGCCGCGATCAGCAGCGCCGCCGCCGGATAGAGCGCGAGGATGTACATCTGCCGTTTTCCCGAAAACAGGGAGAACATCACGAAGATGAACAGGAACCAGCCGAGCAGCCGCCGCCGCAGCACGCCGGCGCCGAGCGCCACGTACGCGGCCGGCAGGAACACCGTCCACGGCAGGAACTCCTTCGGAAAATGCACGAGGTAATAATAAAACGGATTCGCGTGGTCCACCGCCTTCGTCACGCGGCCGAGGAACTTCACGCCGAACATCGCCTGGAAATACTCGTCCGGGCCGTGCCCGATCCAGCGCGCCGCCGCCAACGACGCCGCGATCGGCGCCAGCGCCAGCGGGATGCCCCACACCCAATGCCAGCGGCGCAGTGTCGCGCCCTCCCCCGCCGCGAGCGTCGCCACGAGGTAGCTGCCCAGCACCACCGGGAGCGCCACCGGCCCCTTCGCAAACGTGCCGAGCCCGAGCAGCAGGTACGCCACGGGCAGGCGCCAGCGGCGGCCGTCGTCGTTGTAGGAGAAAAGATGATAGAGCGCCGCCAGCTCGAAACCGAAGAGCAGCGCATCGATCCGCCCCCAGCCGCCTTCCCACCAGACGAGGTAGGCGGTCATCGTCACCAGCACCGCGCGCCACGCCGTGGCGGCGTCGGTCGTCCAGCGCTGGGCCAGCCGCGCGATCGCCCACAACCCGAGGATCATGCCGAACAGGCTCGGGAGTCGCGCCGAGACGCCGTTGATCTCGCCGCCGGTCACGACCGAGGCCGCGTTGATCAACCAGAACAGGAACGCCGGCTTGTCGGGATACAGCCCGCCGTTGACGTGCATCACCAGCCACTCGCCCGACTCGCGCATCTCGCGGGCGACATAGGCGTAGCGCGCCTCGTCCGGCGCCCACAGTCCACGGAGCCAATACTGGCCGCACCACAGCAGAACCGGGAGAAGGATCAGCGCCCACACGGGCGGCCGGCGGCGGAACAGTTCCATGATGCCCGCGACGCTGCCCCGTCTCCCGCCCCCGACGCAAGCCTGCTCCCGCCATCACCACCGCCGCTCCCCGCTCTTGCCCCTGCTCCCGCTCTTCCTCTTGCTCCCCACAGGTGCTCCCGCACCCGTTCCGCCCACTGCCCACTGTCCACAGGCAACCGTCCACCGCTCACCGCCCTCCATCTTCCTTTCCTTCGTTCCCTTCTGTCGTCCGCCCTCCGTCGTCCGTCATCCGTCCACTGTCCACCGTCCACTGTTCACCGTCCACCGGTCACAGCCTCCGCCCTCCCTCCTCTGAACACCGACCACAGCTCTCCGCCGTCCGACGACCGCTCACCCAGCCGCGTACCGCAGCGCAGCGAGGAACGCGGCGAGCGAGGCCACAGGTCGACTCACCGCCAACCGTCCACCGTCGACCGTCCACCGTCCACCGTCCCAGCCGCGTACCGCAGCGCAGCGAGGAACGCGGCGAGCGAGGCCGAAGGCCGACCCACCGGTTCACCGTCCACCGTCGACCGTCCACCGTCCACCGCCCTCTCCGCCCTCGTGCCGGACTGCGCCTATGGGGGTGAGATCGCCGCGCCGTTCGCCACGCCGGAGTTCGCCCGTTGGCTCGTCGGCCTGCCCGCCACCTTCGCCGGCCGCGACGCCGATCTAGTCTATCGCCTCCGCAACAAGATCTACCGCATCGCCGATCCCGCCGCGCCCGCCGGCCCGGGGTTCTGCATCAAATCATTCAAGGCCCCGCCGCTCCTGCGCTCGCTCGCCTACCGCCGCATCGGCAGCAAGGCCGCCCGCTCCCACCGCTTCGCGCTCCACCTGCGTGCCCACGGCGCGGGCACATCCGACCCCGTCGCCTACTTCGAACGCTGGTCCGGCCCGCGCCTGGTCGAGAGCTACCTCGTCACCCGTTTCCTCGAGGGCGGCACCGACCTCTACTCCGAGATGTCGCGCCTCCTCCGCGAAGACGCCGACGCCGCCAAGTACATCGCCCTCCTGCGTTTCACCGCCGTCGCCATCCGTCGGATGCACGACAGCGGCTACGTCCACAACGACCTCGGCGGCCAGAACCTCATGTTCCGCCGCGTGGGCGACGCCGCGTGGGCCGACCCGTGTTTCATCGACCTCAACCGCGGCGACCTCTGCGCGGCCCCCTCGCTGCGCCAGCGTGCGCGCGACCTCGCCAAGCTCGAGCTCCCCTCGTACCTCCGCCGCGTCTTCTTCCGGATCTACTTCGGCGACGGCCCGATCCCGCGCGCCTTCGCCCGCTGGGAAAACCTCCAGCGCCTGCGCATCACCTGGCACAACGAGAGCCGCAAGTACCGCCACCCCATCCGGCACCTCCTGCGGCACCGCAACAAGATCGTCTCCACCGGCCGCCCCTCCTACCGCGACACCTGGCTCTGGGACGCCAAGTCCGGCCAGCCCTGCGTCGTGCTCGAGTCGCGCGACCGCCGCCGCGAACGCCCCACCGCCGACCTCTTCCGCGTCGCCTGGCACAACCTCCTCCGCGGCCCCAAAATCTGGAGCCGCTACCGCGCCCTCCTCCGCGAGGCCTACGCGCACCCCGTCGACCTCACGCGCCGCCTCGGCGTCGCCGTCGAGACCGGCCCGGATTTCGCCGCGCAACTCGCGCTCCTCGCGGAAACGCCCGGGCTGCCGGTCTTCGTGCGCTGCTATTTCCACCAAGGCCCTGCCGGCCTCGACGCCTGCGCCGACGCCGTCGCGTTGCTCGCCGCCCGCGGCCACGAGGTCGCGCTCGGCCTCATCCAGTCCCGCCGCTCCGTGCTCGCGCCCGACGAGTGGCAGGCGTTCTGCGCCGAGGCGCTGCGCCGGATGCACGCGCACGTCCGCTTCGTCGAAGTCGCCCACGCCGTGAACCGCGTGAAGTGGGGTCTGTGGGGCCTGCGCGAAACCATCTCCCTCTGGGATTCCGTCGCCGCACTCCGGGCACAGTTTCCGGCCGTGAAGATTCTCGGCCCGGCGGTGAACGACTTCGAGTACCACTACTACCCGCCGTTGTTGGCGAAACTCGCCGGCCAGATCGACGGCCTTTCGAACCACCTCTACGTCGACCGCCGCGGCGCGCCCGAGAACTTCCAGGGCAAGTTCTCCCTCCTCGAGAAGTGCGCGCTCGGCCGCGCCGTCGCCGAAGCGCACGGAATCAAAGGCGGATTCTACGTCACCGAGACCAACTGGCCGCTACGGGGCGCGGGCGAGCACTCGCCCCTCGCCGGCGCCTACACGTCGCGCGACTACGTCGAGAGCCCGCTCCACGTCGACGAACCGACCTGCGCGGCCTATTTCATCCGCTACGCGCTCATCGCGCTCTGCTCCGGCATGACGGAGCGCGTGTGGTGGTGGAACCTCACCGCCCACGGTTTCGGCCTCGCCGACGAACACGCCGCCTGCCGCCCCCGTCCCGCCTGGCGCGCCCTCGCCCATTTCCACCGCACCGTCGGTGTCTCCACCTTCCGAAGCCGCGAGGAACGCGACGGCGCCCTCTGGTTCCACTTCGATAAGGTCACCATCGTCTACGCCCTCGCCCCCACGACGATCACCATGCCGGAGGGAGTGACCGCGGTGTGCGACATGGAGGGCAACGTGCTACCGGTACGCGGCGGAGAGCCGCTGCAGATCGATGGCCAGCCCGTTTACCTCGGCCGTTGACCGCCGGAGAATCCGGAACTCACGGACTCAGGAAGGTAGGGCCGAGAATGCCTTCATCTCCCCTTGTTGAGGTTCGCAACTTATCCCCTGCCGCCCGCTTCATTTGAAGCCGGCTGATTCCAGCGGTCCGCCATGATGCGTACGTGCTGGGTAAGCATTCAAAGTCGACAAGGAGCCGATACTTCGGCCAAGGTCTCGTTGTTCTTGTTCGCCATTCGTGACTTGCGATTCATGTCAACCTAAAGGTTGACATGCCGATAACCCTGGAAGAAATTCCCGGCCTCAACGCCACCCACCAGTCCTGCTGGCAGGTGCGGGCTCTCGCCATCGATGGCAAATCACCCGCGCTGGCTGCGCTCGACGCATGGGCATCCTCCTCTTCCGACGACTACAAGAAGATCCTCAAGGTCCTGCGCATGGTCGGTCAATTCGACCGAATCCACGATGAAACCAAAGTCACCAAATCCGCCGATCCCGATCACGGCGATGTTTACGAGATCCGTGCCCACAAGGGACATGCGCGACTGTTCTTTTTCTACTCGAAGAGCGACGAATCGGTGATCGTTTGCACCAACTCGTTTTGGAAAGGAAAGGGCAGCCAATCGGCTGCCTTCGCCCTCTGTGCCAAACTCAAAGCCCTTTTCCTCCGTGCCCAACATGAATCCCAATCCCGCTGAATCCGACACTGCGCTGCCGGCCGATGTGGCCGAGCTGCTGAACCGCACTCCAGCCACCACGTCCGCTTTGCGCGAGCGGTTGGCTCGCGCTGCCGAGGAGGCCGACCGTGATCCGGTCTTCCATGCGAATTACCTAAAGGGACTGGTGTCTCAGGAGATTCTCCAAGCGCTCGCCGAGCGCGGCGAAACCCAGAGCTCGCTCGCCGAGCGTCTCGGCTGCACCCGCCAATATCTCAACAAGCTTCTGAGCGAGGACCGCCGGGTGAACTTCACCTTGGACACCATCTGTTCGCTCGCGCACCTGACGGGCCGGCGGGCGCACCTAGTCTTCGTCCGCGAGGACGAGGAACCGCATGTGTTGCGCTGCGCCAAACCGCGGGCGGTGCACCGTTTGCGAGACGAACTAGGCTCTACTCCCGATCAACGCCGCATTCATGCCCTCGATTCCGAGTTCGAGATCGATCAGCCGCTCACAACCCATGCACACGACAGCTCCTGCGCTGCAGCTTGATAAGTTTGAGGTGCTCCGCCTGCTCATCGACTGGCGGCCACCAACGGTGCCGGTGGTCGATGTCGACCAGCTGAAATGTGATTTCTCCTACGATGTCGCGACCCACAAACAGGAGCCGCGTCGGTATCGGATGATTCTCGACTTCAAGATGGAAGAGGTCGGCAAACAACAGGCGGGAACCGGCTATGCCATCGAGGCGCGGCTGGAGGGCCAGTTCACGTTCGATGAGAGCTTCGAGGAGGCCAAGCGTCCGATCGCAGTCCGCATTTCGGGGCTCAATATGCTCTATGGCTCCTTGCGGGGCGTTCTAGCCGGTATCACCGGAACATTCCCTGGCGGCTCGATTACCCTGCCGAGCATCAAACCCCAGGCGGTGGTTGAGGACGTCGAGAAGCGCAAGCTGGCGCAGAACGCCAAACCCGCTGTGCCGACGCTCAAGGCTCGGAGCAAATCGCGCGGATTGAAGGGGGCCAAGGCTCAACCAGGTTGAGCTTGGGAATCGGCCGCGGGAGTCTTCCACCGCACCGTCGGCACCTCCACTTTCCGCAGCCGCGAGCAACGCGACGGCGCCCTCTGGTTCCACTTCGACAAGGCCACCGTCGTCTACGCCCTCGCCCCCACGACGATCACCGTCCCGCCCGACGTCACCGCCGTGCACGACCTGGAAGGCCACGCCCTCCCCGTCCGCCCCGGCGAGCCGCTGAATATCGAAGGCCAGCCCGTGTACCTCAGCCGCTGAGCGCCGGAGACTCTGGAACTCGCGTACTCAGGCGCGAATGACATCTTCCATCCTGGCGTATGTTTCAACGGTTACTGCAAGTAGCTTACTGACGTAGCGAAACCTTGAAAGGAAAGAACCCGCGACCTACGCTCATTGGATTCTGATGATGGTCGCATGTGGTCGAGATCAGCCAGAGGCCCAGCAGGAACACACCCAAGAACCCCAAACCCCATATGAAGACAGCCGCCATAATTGCCGGAATCGTTCTTCCGTTCGTCGTCAGTGTTACCGCTTTCCTATGCGCGAGCCTGCTCTGCGCAGGTGATTTGTCGGCATTTGATCAGAGGAACATCAAAGGTGTTGCTTGGTTCTTGATACTAGCTGGAGTGGCGTTGAGTGGTCTTCTGACCGCTATATCCGCATTCCGTGCGACTTTGCGAACGACATGGATCGTGGTAGGCGTGGCATCTATAGCGCTTGGGATTATTGTCGCTTCAATTCCATTAGGCCGCGTTCGGGTGTCCACGATGATTGCCCAAAATGTCCGACAATGGAACGCAAACTGTGGAGAGCAGCTCAGCTTCAGCCTCTCACGGCACAAGTGGGCAAACGAAAATGGCAAGCTAGGCATATGGCTTGAAGGTACGATATCGAATAATTCCAAGTCGAAGATCGACGGGGTGATTGTTGACCTCCAGCTCCTGAACCAGGACCGCATTGTCGTCACGAAAAGAGTGTGGATTCCTATAGAGGTGTTTCCTACAGCAAAGGTGGACTTCACTAAGGTCTTCAGCGCCGGCCTTGGGATTACTGATGATATGGAACTCGAGGAGTTACAGCGGGCGAGTACACAACTGGGGGAAGCTGCAACATGGAGCTATGACCTTGTTGCGATCGTCCCCCAGCGGGACGGGAGAATCGCAGATATTTCAGGGTTTCACGTACAATCCCGCCTCTATTGAGGACTAGACAGCGGAGAGCAAAACGCTGCCACCTTCCGGTATCGGGTGGCGCGTTGTTCTCGGGCGCTCTGTTTCAGCAAACGCGAAGTCTGCGCATGCCTTCTTGGCGCGCACTCACGGGCCGACCGAGCCCTCACTTCGCATCTCGGTCCTCACGTTCATCGGAATTCTGAACCCGTCCCTAGCCATCACAATAGCGTCATAGTGGCGCTTAGTGAGCGGCACCCCAGATCCCTTTTCGGTTCTAAACACGAGCGAAATCAAGCCATTGCCCTCGTCCTTCCCTTCAAGGACCCCTGAAGCCCAGACTTCACGGCTGCCGATCTGGCTGGTTTGTTTTTGGACGGGTTGGCCGTGGAGAACTTCGAGTGAGTAACGGTGCGGGCGGACAAGATGTATTTTAGGAATCATTTCGGAGCGCCATCAACGGTGAGCGGTCCCGAGCGGCAAGCTCCAATCCCAAGAAATTCGGAAAGTTCCCGTCTATTTGGTTCATATGGTGCACATGATTCATGGATGGTCTGAGCAAGAAGGGATGGATCATGTCGCGACTCTCGACACGGGCGGTAGGGGCCAGGCTTGCACGCCTGCGGCGTGCGTCCCCGCCGAACCGCCCAAAACCAGTGTTCATCCGCCTACGGCTAAGATTCCTTCTTCTTCCAGTTACTCGGGAGCGTCCAAACCGAGCTGCCTTCATCGAAAGTGTCGAAAAACTTCCGGAATACCATCGGCTCGCCCGGGCGTTGTCTTGCGCCAGGTTTAGCGCTCTTTCGGACAACTTTCCTCGCATTGTAGGTTCTACGAGGCGTCCAATAGTTGCAGTAGATATAGCCATCTGAGCTGCGCCATGCGTCACCACGCAACTCACCTCGAAGCCTATCCACGCTGCGGCGCACCAGCGGCAATACGTCGACCAGTCTGGCTTTGTCCTTTGCCGAAAGAGCTTCCATTTCGGCACCCTCGATCGTTTCGAACCGGCACGAGGTTCTCTCCGCGTCCAGATACTGCATCCGAACTAAGACGGCGGGGCGATTCAAAGTGTTCTCAAGCCGTTTCAGCGCACGGCATCGCTCTCGGATCCCAAGTTTAGGGTCAATTGTGTGTACGCATGGCATATTCAGGAGCGCACCATCCTCACAAATCGAAAGTTCGGGGAACGTCGAAATGAGCCATGGCGCAGCCGGGTTGTGCTTGGGCTTCGGCCGCGGAAGCCGGCGTGGCGGGGTTCACGGCCGGGCAGCGTAACGGCGGATCCGATGCAGGCAAGGGAGAGATTGAGGCAAGAGGCGAAAGGCTTGAGGCGAGAGGCGATCCGTTCCTGAGTCCATGAGTTCCAGATTTTTCCGAGCCCTTCCGCTCCGGATCAGTGCCCATCAGTGTGCATCAGTGGTTCCACTTCCGTTCTCCGTGGCTCCGTGTCTCTGCGCCTCCGCGTGAGAACTTCCGCTCCGCCCCGGGGTCATCGCCCCCGGCTACAGCCGCTCCGTTCCTGAGTCCATGAGTTCCAGATT
>JAHFTC010000119.1 GCA_023269585.1 Opitutaceae bacterium | reverse complement strand
GTGGTGCGCGACCCAGCCGCGGGCGCCGTACATGTCCTGGGCGGTACGTGCGCCGCTGGCGGCGAGCTCCTCTACCATGCGCACGAGCGGCTCGGTGTATTCGCAGAGGTTGGCCGGCTCGGCGGGCCAGTAGTTCATCTCGGTGTTGATATTGATCGTGTATTTGCTTCCCCACGGCGGGTTGACCTGGTCGTTCCACAGCCCCTGGAGGTTCGCGGGCTGGCCGCCGGCGCGCGAGGAGGCGAGCAGGAGGTAGCGGGCGTATTGCACGTAGAGCGCGGCCAGCGCGGGATCTTCGCCGCGGGCGAAACGGGCGACGCGTTCGTCGGTGGGCCGCGTGGCGGTGTCGCGCTGCGGCCCGAGCTCGATGGTGAGACGGCGAAACAGCGGCTGGTAGTCCGCGAGGTGGTCGCGCAAGAGCGCCGCGTAGCCTTTGGCCACGGCGCGGTCGAGCGTGGCGACCACGAGTTGCTTCGGCTGGGCGGTGAGATCCTGCCACGAGCGGAAATTGGTGGCGGCGGCGAAGACCAGCGTGAGCGAGTCGGCCGCGCGCACGCTGACGCTTTCCTGGCCGGGCATGACGCGCCCGCCCTCGGGAAGGATGCGCGCGGCGGCCTCGAACTGGAGCGCACCCTTGATGTCACCGAAGTCGCGATTGCGCCCGCGGAAGCCGATTTCATTGCTCTGGTGCCACTTCTCGACGCCCTGTTGCCACGACTGCGCGCCCTTCTGCTGCGAGGCGAACGAGAGGACGACGTTGAGCGCGCCCGGTTTGTCGGCGGTGAGTCGCACGACGATCACCTGATCGGCCGCGCTGGCGAAAACCTCCCGGACGTAGCGCACGCCGCGGGCCGTGTACGAGACGCGGGCGACGGCGGTGTCGAGGTCGAGTTCGCGGCGGTAGTCGGTGACGACCTCGTGGCCGGGCAGGTCGAGGAACAGGTCACCAAGCGGTTGATACTGCGACTGGGTCATCGGTCGGCCCATCATCTTCGCCTGGGCTAGTGCGTCGGCCTCGGCGTAGCGGCCGGCGAAGAGCAGGCGGCGCACCTCGGGGAGCGCGGCGAGCGCCTCGGGGTTGTCGGCGCGGTAGGGCCCGCCGGACCAGAGCGACGACTCGTTGAGCACAAGGCGCTCGCGGGCGGTGCCACCGAGCACGAGGGCGCCGAGCCGGCCGTTGCCGACGGGCAAGGCCTCGGTGATCGCCTCGCGGGCGGGTTGGTCGTACCAGAGCAACGGGTCGGCCGCCAGCGAAGCGGCGACGGCGAGAAAGAACGAGAGAACCACCAAACGAGGGGATGTGGACATGGAGGGGGAAAGGCTGGACCGCGCGGGGAGAGACACGCCGGACCGCCATGCAGGGCCGAGTCGTTTGCCGGGTCAAGAGCCGGCGCCGTCCCGCCCAACCGCCAATTCGACCGGCCGTCCGGTCCCGGGGACCTCGTGTTTCTTCCCGGTTGCCACGTCTCGACGGAATCCCACGCTCGGTCGCATGCTTTCGTTCCGCTCCCTTCTCGCCGTCGCGGCGGCGGTCACCGGTCTGTTGTTGGTCGGCTGCGCGCACGCCCCGAAACCATCTCGCCCCGTTGGTCCCGGAATCGGTGGTTCGGTGATCTACATCACCAACGTCACCCTGCCGGCCAACGCCGTGGTCGAGGTCCGCTTGGTCGAACTCAATCGCGAGGGCCGGGTCGACCGCGAGATCGCCGCCACCTCCTACCCGCGGCCGGCGGCGATGCCGCTCGAGTTCTGGCTGCCCTACCAGGCCGGCCTGATCGACCAGCACCAGTCCTACGGCCTCGAGGCGAAGATCGTCGCCGAAGGTCGGATACTCTTCACCACCACGCGTCCGGTCCCCGTCCTCACCAAGGGGAACCCGAAGAACGTCGAGGCCGTGGTGGTGCCGGCGCAGCGCTAGCCCGGACATCCCACCTCCTCTCGCGGCGAAGGGGACTTCGCCGAGCAGGGGTGGCGTGGGTGCGCTCCGGACCAGCGGAGGCAGCTCGCCGCCCGGGCCGGATCCTTCCGGCCGGGTGCGAATCCGGAAACTGCTCACGCCGCCGCCGGCGCCCGGGCCGGCGCCTACCTCAGGAACGACGGCAGTTTCTCGTTGGCGATCGCCTGCTCGAAGGTCTCGCGGGCGGTGACGAGCTCGAAGCTCGAGCCCTGCACCATCACCTCGGCGGCGAGCGCACGGGCGTTGTAGCGGCTCGCCATGGCGAAGCCGTACGCGCCGGCGCTCAGGAACGCCAGCAACTCGCCCTCGCCCACCTGCTGGAGCGTGCGGTCCTTCGCGAAGCAGTCGCCGCTCTCGCAGATCGGTCCGACGATATCGGCCGTGAGCTCGGGGCGCGCGGCGTCGCGCGCCAGCGGCACGATCTCGTGGTAGGACTCGTACATCGCGGGGCGGACGAGGTCGTTGAAGCCGGCATCGACGATGAGGAAGTTCCGCCCGTGCCCGCGTTTCAGATACTCGACGCGGGTCAGCATCACGCCGGCGTTGGCGACCATGAAACGGCCCGGCTCGAGGAGGATCCTCAGGCCGAGCCCGCGCAGGGCCGGGGCGAGCGTGGCGCCGTAGAGCTCGGGCGTGAGCGGGCGTTCGGCGGTGGGCTTGGTTTCCCACCACGCGGCGGCGCCGCTGGCCAGCGCGTCGCGGTAGACCACGCCGATGCCGCCGCCGAGGCTGAAGTACTGGATGCCGTAGCGGTCGCGCAACTGGGCGGCGAACGGCACGACCTTCTCCACCGCGGCCGCGAACGGCGCCACGTTGGTGATCTGCGAGCCGATGTGAATCTGCACCCCGCGGATCTCGATGTTCTTGAAGCGCGCGGCGGCCTCGTAGGCCTGCTCGGCGAACTGCAGCGGCACGCCGAACTTGTTCTCGCTCTTGCCGGTGGTGATCTTCGCGTGCGTGCCGGCATCGACATCGGGGTTCACCCGGATGGCGATCGGCGCCTTCCGCCCCATGAGGCCGGCGATGTGGTTGATGCGCGCCAGCTCCGGTTCGCTCTCGACGTGGAACCCGTAGATCCCCGCCTCGAGCGCGAGGCGGATCTCGGCCTCGGACTTGCCCACCCCGGCAAAGACGCTGCCGCTCGCCGCACTGCCCGCGGCGAGCACGCGCCGCAGTTCGCCGCCGCTCACCAGATCAAAGCCCGCCCCGAGCCGCCCGAAATGCCGCAGCACCGCGAGGCTGGAGTTGGCCTTCATCGCGTAGCACAGGCGCACGTCGAGGCCCGGCAGCGCGCCGAGCAACCGGCGGTAGTTGGCCTCCATCGTCCCCGCGCTGTACACGTAGGTGGGCGTGCCGTGGAGCCGCGCGATCGCGGCGAGTTCGACGGATTCGCAATGGAGGGAATTGCCGACGTAATGAAACTGGTGCATCGCGGTTTTCGAAAAGCGGGTGAATGAGGGGCTCTCTTTCGAGTTTTCCCTTGAGAAACGGCCCAAAAGAACGAATGCAGAAGGGCGATGATTCGTTGGCTGTCAATCGTGCTGCACCGTCCCGCGTTCCGCGCGGATCCGCGCCTCCATGGGCGGAGCCGGAGCGGCATCACGCGCACGCAGAACAGCCAGTTCCTCAGCTTCCTCCACGACAGCGGCTTCCGCCGGGTCAACCCCGACCTCTACGAACGCTCGCTGCGCCGCCGCCGGGTCGTGATGGCGGTGTTCTCCTGGGCCGCCGTGGCCGGCTTCGCCTGGGTCGTGATCGAGAGCGCGCAGGCGTTGTCGATGTTCTGAGCAGCGGTCGTCCGGCCGAGCGCAGCGAAACGCACATCGAGGGCTCGACTCTCCCGCGCCGCTCCCGGCCCCGCCTTGGCGCCGGCCCGTTCCCGGTGGTTTGACCCTCGCCACGCGAATCTCGCCTCTCGTCGCGCGACGGATCAACGGCGCCCGCCTATCGCGGAACCGCTCCGCCCGGGCCGGGTCGCATCCGCCACCGGTGTTTGGCCGTCCGTCAAACCGCCGTTGCCCCCGGGCCCGCCTCGGCCCACCTTCGTCCTCGATGACGCGCCACTTCCTGTTGCCGGTCCTCCTCGCCACCCTTCCGGTCCTGGCCGACCCGCCCCCAGCTGAGCCCACTCCCGCCGCTGCAGTGCGTGAAAAACTTCCCGACTACTCGCCCGCGGAGCACGAGCGCGCCGTCGCCGAGGCGGAGGCGCTCGCCCAAGCCCGCGCCGCAGCCCGAGCCGCCGCCGACGCCGATCCGGATCTCGTCATCCTCCCCGATATGACCGTGATGGAAAAACAGCAGCTCCGCATGGCCGAGGAGTCGCTCTACCGCAAAGGCGCCTACGACAAGGAACTGGTGAAACGCGAACTCTCGGCCCTCGACCGCAATTTCCTCAACCGCTTCACCATCCCGCTGATCGGCGTCAGCAACGAAGCCCGCGCCCGCGAGGCCTACCTCGCGCGCAAGAACGCGGAATTCCAGGACCGCATGGCCCGCCTCAACCGCCTGGTCGCGCAGCTCGACGAACACGAGGCCCGTGAATTCCGCGACACCTTGCGCGACGCCGATCTCGACAACGCCAACACCACCAAGGACAGCGCCCGCGCCACCAGTGCCCGAGGTGGCAGCGGCGGCCGCAATTCGCAGTAGACCGTGTGCCGGTGTGTCGGCGGCACCTCAAGCGGCGCCGCCCCGCTGCAACGGGCTTGACCCTCCCGCCAAACGCCGCTGCCCTTCCCCGGTCTTCGCGGGCGTAGTTCAGTGGTAGAACGCCAGCCTTCCAAGCTGGCTGCGAGGGTTCGATTCCCTCCGCCCGCACCATTTTCTTCCGCCCGCTGGGCGGATCGTGCCCACTCCATCCCCGCGGCACCCGGCGAACGTTTCGGTGGCACCGCGCAGGCCTCCCCCAACCACCTTTGTTCCCGCGAGAGCCGTGCGTGGGGGGCTGACTGGCCGGGGCCGTGCGCGGCCCGTCCGGCCACCGGCGCGTTCAGGGGTGGTGTGGCGCTTGTCACTCGACGCGCGGCTCTCGTCCCGAGCGATTCACCCCAGGGCTCCACTCGGCGCCATCGCCCGTCCCGCGCCGCATAATGAGGGAATTGCCCCTCTGGCCGCCGCCTCGGCCCGGCAGTATCTTCTCGCCTCGGCCATGATCGCCCCCGTCTCCACCCGAAACCTCTCCGATACCTTCGCCACCGCGCAGGAAGGGATGCGCCGCAGCCTCGCCCAGGTCGGCCGGTCGGCCGAGGCGCTCTCCCAGGGCGATCTCGATCCCGGGAACATCGTGGGGCTGCTCCAGGGGCAGCGCCTCTACGAGGTGAACGCCAAGGTGCTGCGCACCGGCGACCAGATGTTGGGGACACTGCTCAGCGTATTCGCTTAGTCCCTCGCGCTCGCCGGCGCTATTGTTGGCGCGAACCCTTTTTTGTTCCGGCGCGGAAACGGCGTCCCTTCCGCGTGTCCGCACCGGCCTCGGCCGTTGCCCCGTCACATCCCCGCCGCGTTACGACCATGCACATCCCCGCCCCCGCCCGCCTCGGCAGCCTCCTGCTGGGCTCCACCCTGCTCCTCGCGACCTCCCGCGCCGACTGGCGCAGCGACTCCGACACCGCCATCGAGCAGCACCGCAAGGGCGACTTCACCCTTCAGCTCGCCGACTCCGCCGGCCGCCCCGTCCCCGGTGCGCGGGTCGAGTTCGCCCTCGCCCGCCACGACTTCCTTTTCGGCACCGCCATCGCCTACAAGCCCTTCGCCGACCAGACCGCCAAGGGCGAGTCCTACCGCCGCTTCATCCTCGAGAACTTCAGCGCGCTCGTCTGCGAAAACGAGATGAAGGGCTACTACACCGACCCTGAGCAGGGTAAAAACAACTACGCTCCGGCCGACGCGCTCCTCGCCTTTGCCGAGCAGAACAATCTCCGCATGCGCGGCCACTGCCTCTTCTGGGAGAAGGCCGAGCACACCCAGGCCTGGGTCAAGGCACTCAACGACGCCGACCTCGCCCGCACCATAGACGACCGCCTCCGCGCCGCCGCGGGCCGCTACGCGGGCCGCCTCGTGGCCTGGGACGTGAACAACGAACAGCTCGACGGCTCCGCCTACCTCGACCGCATCGGTCGCGCCGGCATCGCCCGCATGCACCAGCAGGCCGCCGCCCTCGACCCCAAGGCGGTCCCCTTCGTCAACGAGTACGGCATCCTCGGCAACCCCGAGAAGACCGAGCGCTACCTCGCGCTCATCAAGGAACTCCAAGCGCTCGGCGCCCCGGTGGGCGGCATCGGCGTGCAATCCCACGATCTGGACCGCCTCGTCCCCGACGCCATCTCCGACCGCGACTCCGACCAGCGCCCCGAGTGGCTCCTTCAGTCGCCGCTCACCCCCGAGCAGTTCGTCGCCACACTCGACCGCTTGCACGACGCCACCGGCCTGCCGATCCATCTCACCGAGGCGAGCGCCAAGATGCCCGATCCCACCAAACGCGCCGACGCCCTCGAGATTCTTTTCCGCGTCGGCTTCGGCCATCCCGCCGTCGGGGCGGTCATGCTGTGGGGTTTCCAGGAGGGCGCCCACTGGATGGGGCCCGATGCCGCCCTGCTCGGCGCCGACGGCGTTCCCACCGAGGCTGGCCGGCGCGTCTCGCATCTTCTCCGCGAAGTCTGGACCACCCGAGGCAGTGCCGCCGCCGACACCGCCGGCCGCCTCGGCTTCCGCGGCTTCTACGGCATCTACCGCCTGAAGATCACGCTGCCCGACGGCCGGATCGTCGAACAGGATGTCAACCTCGACAAGGCCAACGCCGCCGGCGCCCACACCGTCCACCTCTGAAGCGTATCCTTAGCCTGGTGCCATCTTCCCACCGCGGGTCCTCCGCGCGCCTGCCGGGCGCACCGGCGCACCCCACCGCCGTCCGGACCCGCTCCGGCGGAGTAACCGCGCAGCGCCCGCCACCGTCGTAGACCCATGTCGAAAAACCCACCCCGCCGCCCCCGCGGCGGAATAGACTCGCGCCGGGGCGCCCGAGTCCTCCATTGCCCACCGCTCGGATGAAAGAGCCGGCACACAGTTCGGGCGGCGATGCGATCGCCGCCGCTGAAGCAGTGGCGCTGCCCGCCGCCACCGTGGAGGGGCTGCGCCGTTTTCTCGCCGCCAGCCGGCGACCCGCGCCGCAGCCCGCACCGGCGCTTCCCAACCTCGGGCTGGCCGGCGAACGCCTCCGCGAGCAGCTCGCGGTCGCGCTGGCCGCCCGCGCTCCGGTGCTGCTCAGCCTCCATATTCCAAAGACGGCCGGCTCCACCTTCAGCCGCCTCCTCGGCGAGGTGTTCGGCGACGGCCTCTTCCTCCAGTATTGGGTGACCACCGACCGACAAGGCCGGCCCGTCGCCGACTTTCCGGCCGGCACCCGCTGCGTCCACGGGCACATGCACCTCGACCGTCTGGCCGAACGTTTCCCCGGCGCCGCGCTCGCCACCTGGGTGCGCGAGCCGGTGCAGCGCCTCGTCTCCTTCTACCAGTATTGGCAGCGGGAGCCGGATTGGCGGCACCCGCTCTGCCGCACCCTGCACGAGCGCCGCCTGTCGCTCCTCGAATTCGCGCGTCTCGAAGAGGCGCGCAACGAGATGAGCCGCTATTTCGGCCGCTACGACCCGGCGGATTTCTCCTTCATCGGCATCTTCGAGCGGTTGCCGGAGTCCATGGAGCTCTTCTTCCGGATCCTCGCTCTGCCGCCGCAGCCGTTCGGGCACGAACGACGCAACCTCGCCAAGACTGCGGACGCGTACCCGCTCACCCCCGAGGAGCACGCCGAGATCGCCGCCCTCAACGCCGCCGACTGCGCCCTCTATCGCGACTGCCTCGCGTGGTTCGAGCGCCACCGCGCCGCCGCCCAACCCGCTTGCGTCCCCGCCTCGCCGGCATGACCGCACCCGACACCGACATCCCCGCCCCCGCCGACCCACCGCGCCTCCAACCGGAGGATGTCCTGCTGCCGGAGCATCTCGTGCAGGCGCTGCACGACTACCTCGCCTCGTGCGAACCCTCCCTCACGCGGGCCGGTGGCGACCTGCCGCGCTGGGGGCACGATCTGCTCGGCGACGTCGAAACGTGCGTGCTGCAACAGTCCCGCGTGATCCTTTCGATGCAGATCCCGCTCGCGGAGGCCCCGGGATTCCGCGAGCTGCTCGCCGCGATCTTCGGCGAAGGGTTCTTCCTCCGCTACCACGACATCACCGACTGCCGCGGCCGGGTTGTCGCCGATTTCCCACCGCACACCCGCTGCCTCCACGGCCACGTGCCCGCTGAACAGTTACGGGAGCGTTTCCCCGCCGGTCAACTGGTCACCTGGGTGCGCGACCCCGTCCAGCGCGTCGCCGCGCAATACCGCTACTGGCTCCGCGAGCCCGATTGGGCCCACCCGGTCTGCCGCGCACTCCACGAGCAGCACTGGAGCCTGCTCGAGTTCGCGCGTCAGGATACCATGCGCAACAAGATCGCCCGCTACTTCGGCACGCTGCGCCCGGCCGATTTCGCGTTCGTCGGCATCGTCGAGGATTTCGCCGCGTCGGTGGATGTATTCCGCCACCGTCTACAGATCACCGCGGTGCCGTTGCTCACCGCCTACCGCGCGACACCGCCGCCCGCGGAGCCGGCCCCGGTCTCCGCCGCGGAGCGGGAGGAACTCTCCCGGCTCAACGCCGCCGGCTGTGCCCTCTACGCCGAATGCCTCGCCCAACACGAGCAGGCGGTGCGCGCGCTCCCGTAGGGTGACGCGGGCGCCCGCTTTGCGCTTTCCCCTGCTCGGTGTCCGCCCACTCTCACGAACCACCCCTATGCGTCGCTTCGTTCACCTCACTCTGGCGCTTCTTCCCTTTGCCCTCGCCGCCGCCGACTCTTCCGCGCCGGCCGCTTCCAGACCTCTCCCCACACCGCCGCCGGCGCCGTGGTTCCTCTCAAAAGACGAACGGCAACGCCAGGACCAGCTCGCGCACGCCGACCGCCAACGCCTGATGGATCTGCTCGGGGTGCGCGAGCCCACGGACCTTCCGCCCGAGGAATCCGATCCCAAGCGCCCCGCCGGCCTCACCCGCCCGCCCAACAACCCGAACGGCTGGACCGACGCCGCCGGCCGCTTCGTCGTCCGCTCCCCGTGGGGCAATTGGATCAACTACGACCTCGCCAAGGCCGCCACCAGCCCGCTCCCCGATCCGCTCCGCCTCGCCGACGGCACCGCCGTGGCCGACGCATCCACGTGGTGGAGCCGGCGCCGCCCCGAACTCGTCGAACTTTTCGCCCGCGAGATCTACGGGCGCATCCCGGCCGAGACCCCGCAGGTCACCTTCGAGATCGTCGCCAGCGAAACCTCCGCCGACGGCGACGTGCAGACCCGGAAGATCGTCGGCTGGATCGACAACTCCCGGCACCCGGCCGCGACGCCCGCCATCGTCCTCAAGCTCCACCTACCGGCCGGCGCCACCGGCCCCGTCCCGGTGCTGGTCTCGATCGGCGACTTCCAACCGCCGCCCGGCTTCCCGAAACCGCCCGGCCCGTCCGCCAAGGAGCTCGTCCTCGCCCGCGGCTGGGGCTACGCCACCTACGATCCCTACCTCGTGCAGGCCGACACCGGCGCCGGCCTCACCGCGGGCATCATCGGCCTCGTCAACGCAGGCCGGCCCCGCACGCCCGACCAATGGGGCGCCCTCGCCGCATGGTCGTGGGGTCTGAGCCGCGTGCTCGACTATTTGGAGACAGATCCCGCGGTCGATGCCCGCCGCCTCGGCGTGCAGGGGCACTCGCGCTTCGGCAAGACCGCCCTGCTCGCCGCCGCGCTCGACCAGCGCTGGGCCGCCATCTACGCCAGTTGCTCCGGCGCGGGCGGCGCCAAGCTTCATCGCCACGACTTCGGCGAGTCCCTCGACATCGTGGCGTGGGGTGGCGAATACCACTGGATGGCCGGCAACTTCCTCAAGTACGCCGGCAACTGGGCCGGCCTGCCGATCGACCAGCACGAACTCATCGCGCTCGTCGCCCCGCGCCCGCTCCTTGTCACCGGCGGCACCGAGGATCTCTGGCCCGATCCCGTCGGCATGTTCCAGGCCTGCGTCGCCGCCGGCCCGGTCTACCGCCTGCTCGGCCGGGCCGACCTCGGCACGACGGAGATGCCCGCCCCCGATGTGGCGTTGCTTTCCGGCGACATCGCCTTCCGCCTCCACACCGGCGGCCACACCGACCTGCCCAACTGGCCCGCGTTCCTGGACTTCGCCGCCCGCCACTTCGCGGCGACCCCGTAGTCCCGCGCGGAAACGCTCCGATCCCGCCCTGCGTCCCGCCGCGACCGGGCTTGCCCGCGCCGCCAAGGGGCACAAACGAGTTGCGCAACGCCAGCACCCCGGAAGTCCGCCCCAGCACACCGCGCCCGTCGCTCACCGGCGCGGAGCGCCACCATCGTTCCCGCGGCACCGGGAATCCCCCACGCCCCCGGCGAGGGAGCGAGGGCCCCACCCGCGACAGCGCCCCGGGCTCCAGCCACCACACGCCCAGCCCGAAACCGTTTACCTTCACGACCGTGAAGGTAAACGGTCGGAATCCCCCTCCCGCTCTCGCCGGGCGCCACCGCGCTGCCCCGGCCAGAATTGCGTTGAGCGCTCCGTTTCCCGTCCGGCAGGATTCCCGCGCCTGCTTGCCGGAGCAGTGAGCACAAGCCCGGCGGTGGGAAAGAGCCCCATGATTCCCCCGTCCTCCGTCTCAGCCCGCCCCGGCGCGCCCCGTTCTCCGGGATTCGCCCGCCTCGCGGTCGGCGCCGCGTTACTGCTGGCGGCGAGCCTCCCCGTGTCCGGGGCCCCACGGCCGCTGGAGACACGTCTTTCCCGGGCGGACCGGGTCACCCTGCAACAGGAGGCGCTGATCGTGATCCAGCTCCTGCAGGGCTACCACTACGCCAGCCGGCCTTTCCACGAACTGGAGGCGCCCGAGTTTCTCGACCGGTACCTCGCCCGGATCGACTCCGCCCACCTCTTCCTCACCGCCGCCGACGTTGAATTCATCCACCGGCGCTTCGACCGGAACCTCAAGGCCGTCTACCTGTTCTCCGGCGACCTGCGCCCCGCCTTCGAAATCTTCGATCTGTTTTCCGCCCGCGCCCTCGCCCGCTGCGACTGGGTCGAGGCCCGTCTCCAACAACCCATCGCACTCGACCGCCCGGGCGCCCTCGCCCCCGACCGCGACCAGGCCGCCTGGCCCGCCGACGCCGCCGCGGCCGACGCGCTCTGGGAACAGTGGCTCCAGCTCGAGCTCGGCGGCGAGCTCCTCGACGGCCGCACCCTCGAGCAGGCGGTCGCGCGCGCCCGGGAGCGCAACGCCCGTTTCCGCGCCCGCATCGTCGGCGCCGACCCGCTCGCCGTGCGCGAACAGTTCTTCACCTGCCTGCTCGAGTTCTTCGACCCGCACAGCGGCTACTTCTCCCGCGCCAACGCCGACGAGTTCAACATCGAGATGGCCGGCGCCGTCGCCGGCATCGGGCTGGATCTGCGTGCCGTC
Organism: Opitutaceae bacterium; assembly: GCA_023269585.1. Taxonomy (GTDB): domain Bacteria; phylum Verrucomicrobiota; class Verrucomicrobiia; order Opitutales; family Opitutaceae; genus CAJCBL01. The sequence continues at coordinate 882 of JAHFTC010000119.1, read as the reverse complement.
GACGGCCGTTTCTTCGTCGAGTCCGTGTATCCGGGAGGTCCGTGTGACCAGCTCGGGACGGTCAACCCCGGCGACGAGCTCCTCGCCATCGCCGAGGCCGCCGCCGCGCCCAAGCCCCTCGCCGGCCTGCGCTTGCGCGAGGTGGTGCGCCTCGCCCGCGGCGCCCCCGGCAGCGTGCTCACGTTGTCCGTGCGCCCGGCCGGCGCCGCCAGCACACCAGTATCCATCGAGTTGACGCGCTCCCGCATCGAACTTCCGGCCAGCCACGCCAGCGGTTTCCTCCTCCACGTTCCATCCGGCGCGGGCGCCACCCCCGTCGGGCTCATCCGCCTTCCCGCCTTCTACGGGAGCCGACCGGGCGACGCCACCGAGACGAGCATGGCGGCCGACGTCCGCGAACTGCTCGAGCGGTTCGCTGCGCGAGACGCGCGTGCGATCGTCATCGACCTGCGCGACAACGGCGGCGGCCTCATGCTCGAAGCCGCCCGGCTCGCGGGTCTCTTCCTCGAGGGTGGTCCGCTCGTCCACTCGCAGGGCACCGATGCCCGTCCCGAAACCCTCCGCGACGAGACCCCCACCGCCGCGTTTGCCGGTCCGGTGGTCGTCCTCACCTCCCGCCAGAGCGCCTCGGCCAGCGAAGCCTTCGCCGGCGCGATGCAGTGCTACGGCCGCGCCCTGATCGTCGGCGGTGAGACCACGTTCGGCAAGGGCACCGCCCAGTCCTACATCGACATCCGCGACCTCACCAACGTATCCCCTGCGCTCCAACGCCTCGGCGGCGTGGCCCGCGTCACCCGCCAGCTCTACTACCTGCCCGACGGCGGTTCGCCGCAGCTCGCCGGCGTCGCATCCGATATTGTGCTACCAACTTTCGTCGCCCCG
>JAHFTC010000118.1 GCA_023269585.1 Opitutaceae bacterium | reverse complement strand
GACCGCCACGTGCTGCCGGTGCTGCTCAAGGGGCGCGACATCGTCTTCAACCTCGCCGGGCAGACCAGTCACCTCGACTCCATCCACGATCCGGAGACGGACCTGGAGATCAACTGCCGGGCCCAGCTCTCGCTCCTGGAGGCCTGCCGGCAGCACAACCCCGGGCTGAGCGTGGTGTTCGCCAGCACCCGCCAGATCTACGGCAAACCCGACTATCTCCCCGTCGACGAGCAGCACCCGATCCGCCCGGTCGATGTGAACGGCATCAACAAATGCGCGGGCGAATGGTATCACACCCTCTACCACCAGGTGCACGGCCTGCGCACGTGCGTGCTGCGGCTGACCAACACGATCGGGCCGCGGATGCGCGTGAAGGACGCGCGCCAGACGTTCCTCGGCGTGTGGGTGCGGCAACTCCTCGAGGGCAATCCGATCGAGGTGTGGGGCGGCGAACAGCTGCGCGACTTCACCTACGTGGACGACTGCGTCGAGGCGTTGCTCTTGGCCGCGAGCCATCCGGCGGCGGCCGGCCGCGTGTTCAATCTAGGAGGACTCGAACGCGTGCCGCTCGCCGAGCTGGCGCGGCTGCTGGTCGAGGCCAACGGCGGCGGCGTCTATGCGGTGCGTGAGTTTCCCGCGGAACGGAAGAAAATCGATATCGGGGACTACTACGCGGACTGGACGCTGATCCGGGACACGCTCGGCTGGGCGCCGCGCACGACGTTGCCGGTCGCGCTGCGGCGCACGCTGGCGTTCTACCGCAAGGAGCTGCGGCACTACCTGTGAGGTGCGCTGCTCAACGGCCGTGTAAACCCTGCCCTGCGCCGCCCAACCGTAGGTTGCCAGCCGGCCCTTCCAGCCGCTGGTCGCCTGCAAGCAGGCTCCTACAACCGAAAACGCAGCCCCTTTCCCCATGATCGCCAACGCCGACCCGAAAGCCAACCTGAGCCCCTACGCCGACGAAGTGCGGGCGGCGATCGACCGCGTGCTCGCCAGCGGGCGCTACATCCTCGGGCCGGAGGTGGAGGCCTTCGAACGCGAATTCGCCGCCTGGCTCGGCGCGACCGCCTGTATCACCGTCGCCAACGGCACCGACGCCGTCGAGTTGGCGCTGCGCGCGGTCGGGCTGCGCGGGGGCGAGGGCGTGGTGCTGCCGGCCAACACTGTTTCCGCGACGATCGCGGCGGTGCTCGCGGCCGGTGGTGTGCCGGTTTTCTGTGATGTCGATCCGGCGACGATGAATCTTTCGGCGGCGAAGCTGCGCGAGCTGTTGTATTCGCCGCGCGGCGCCGGCGTGCGGGCGGTCGTGCCGGTGCATCTCTACGGACATCCGTGCGCGATGGTGGAGCTGGCGACGATCGCCGAGGCGCACGGCCTGCTGGTGGTCGAGGATTGCGCGCAGGCGCACGGCGCGGCGATCGGTCCGCGGAAGGCGGGCACGTGGGGCCACGCGGCGGCGTTCAGTTTCTATCCGACGAAGAACCTGGCCGCGCTCGGCGACGGCGGCGCGGTCGTGACCGGGGATCCGGCCATCGCCGAACGCCTGCGGGCGCTGCGCCAATACGGCTGGCGGGAACGCTATGTGAGTTCCGGCGACGGCGGGCGGAACAGCCGGCTCGACGAGATCCAGGCGGCGGTCCTGCGGGTGCGGCTGCGGCACCTCGACGCCGAGAATCTTCGGCGGCGCCAGTTGGCCGCGCTCTACGCCGCGGAGCTGGCGGACTGCGGGATCGTGCTGCCGCCGCAGCCGAATGGCGAGACGCCGGTATTCCACCAATACGCGGTGCGCACGCCCGGCCGGGAGCAGCTCCGCCTCTGGCTGGAGGAGCGCGGCATCGTGGCGCAGGCCCTCTATCCGGTGCCGCTGCACCGGCAACCGGCGTTCGCTCAGTGGGCGCCGAGCGAGGCTGCTTCGTTGGCGGAGTGCGAGCGGTGTTGCGCCGCGGTGCTCAGCCTGCCCGTGCATCCGGCCCTGAGCGAGGGCGACATCCGCCACGTGGCGGCGGCGGTGCGCGAGTGGGTGGCTGCCGGCGGACGGTAGACGGTGGACGGTGGGCGGTGGACGGTGGACCGTGGACCGTGGACGGTGGACGGTGGACGGTGGGTCGGCCGGTGGCCTCCCTCGCCGCGTTCTCAACCGCGTACCAACTGGAACGCGGCTCCTCGCGCTTGCGTGCTGCGGTACGCGGCTGGGACGGTGGACCGAATCCTCACGCTGCCTCGGTTGAGACGCACAGAAGGCGAAGCTGTCCGAGGGTAGGGCCGGCGCTCCGCGCCGGCCGCGGACGCCGGCCCAGTGTTCTTCGCCGCGAAGAACACGAGGCGGCGTCCCTACCAAGGCGAGCCCGATTGCATCGGGAGAATCGGGGACGGTGGTGGCTGGACGGACTGCGGCTTGCAGCGCGGCGGGGAACCGTCGAGTCTCGCGGGGCGCCCCATGACCGATTCCGTGCCGACCCTGTCCATCGTGATCCCGCTCTACCGCAGTGCGGAGAGCATCGAACGTGTTGTCGCCGACCTGGCCGCCCTGCCGATCGACGGCGGGCTGGAGATCGTGCTCGTGAACGACGGCAGCCCCGACGACACGGCCGGCGCTTGTCGCCGAATCCTGGAGACTTGTGCGGTGCCGGTGACGGTGGCCGGCCACGCGCGCAACTTCGGCGAGCACAACGCGGTGCTCACCGGCCTCCGGCACGCCCGGGGGCGCTGGGTGGTGACGATGGACGACGACGGCCAGAACCCGCCGGCGGAGGTGCCGAAGCTGCTCGCGGCGGCGCAGGCCGGCGGGCACGACGTGGTCTTCGGCGACTACGCGGTGAAGGAACATGCGCCGTGGCGGAACTGGGGCAGCCAGTTCACCAACGCCGTGGCCGGCTGGCTGTTGGACAAGCCGCGCGGGCTGTACCTCTCGAGCTTTCGCTGCCTGAGCCGGTTCATCGTCGACGAGGTTGTGCGTTACGAGGGGCCGTATCCGTATATCGACGGCCTGATCCTGCAGTGCACGCGGGCGGTGACCTCGATCAAGGTCGCCCACCGGGTGCGCGAGCAGGGGCGGAGCGGCTACAACCTGCGCCGGCTGGTGCGGCTGTGGTTGAACATGTTCACGAGCTTCTCGGTCGTGCCGTTGCGGGCGGCGACCGTGCTCGGGCTGGCGCTGAGCGCGCTCGGCGTCGTGGGGCTCGGCGTGGTGGCCGGGCTGTTTTTCACGGAGCGCGGGCCCGAGTTTGGCTGGGGTTCGTTGATGGCGGCGCTGCTGGTGTTCTCCGGTGCGCAGCTGGTGATGCTCGGCGTGATCGGCGAGTATCTCGGGCGCGCCTACCTCACGGCCAACCGCCGGCCGCAGTCGGTCGTGCGCGAGGTCCGGCGCGGCGGGCGGGTGTAGCCCGACGGTTCGTGCGACGAGGCGGCTCAGCCCTGTGGGGGGCGGACGAGCACGGGGGACTTCAGGCCGGGGAGGTATTCGGAAAACTCATCCGCTTCGCCGGCGTTGCGCAGGGCGCGTTGGACCATGCCCATCTTGGCGTCGAGGTTGTCGACCATGGAGACGAACACGGCCTCGGGCGTGGCGGCCATGACGGCGGCGCCCCACTCGAGTTCGCCCTGGTGGCTGAGGATGATGTGCTCGAGGCGTTCGAGCAGATCGGCGGGGAGCTTGTTCTTCAGCCCGTGTTTGCGGGCGAGCTGGTAGCCTAGCACGACGTGCCCTTGCAGCAGCCCGCGGCGGCTCTTGCGCACCGTGAGGCCGGACTCGTACTCGATCGTCTTGCCGATGTCGTGCAGGAGGATGCCGGCGAGCGCGAGGTCGGCGTGGACCTCGGGGTAGATCGGCAGGAGCGCGCGGGCGGCCCGGGCCATGTGCGTGGTGTGTTCGAGGAGACCGCAGCGGTAGGCGTGGTGCATCGCGACGGCGGCGGCGGACGCGCGGAACGACTCGCCGATCTCGTCGAACACCGCCTGCACGGTGGCGCGCAGCTCGGGCTGCTGGAGGGCGGCGATGTGCGACTGGAACTCCGTCCAAAGCGCGGCGCCGTCCTCGGGCGCGGACTCGACGAGCGTGGCGATGAGGTCGGGTTGCGCGGCGAGCTCGGCGTCGGAGATCGGTTCGAGGCGCGTGATCTTGGGCGAGAGGCGGTCCTGGAAGTAGTCGAGCTTGCCGTCGACGCGCACGACGGCGCCTTCGGTCAGTCCCTTGAGCACGCTGAAGAGCGGGCTGTCGCCGAAGAACGTGCTGCCGAACGAGCCGGTGCGATCGCCGAAGTCGACGACGAGGAAGGCGTTGTCGTTCTTGGCGGTGCGCTGCGCGATCTTCCGCAGGACGTAGATGCCGGTGAAGGTGGGGTTGCCCGCGCGGTTGAGGGAGCGGAGTTCCGAGACGGTGAGCTGGGGCATGGGCGGCGGTGGACGGTGGCCAGTGGACGGTGGACGGTGGACGGTGGCGGAAGGCGTGATGTTAAGGCGGAACCGGGAAGGCGGAAATCGGAGGGAATGCGGGCTGCAGGTGCGCTCAGGCGAACTGCTTCACGAGCTTGGTGTAGTCGCGGAAAAACGGATGCTTGGTGGTGCGCAGCACGCTGTAGAAGACGGTCTCGGTCGGGAGCGGGTGGCAGCCTTGGCGCGCGAGGTAGGAGAGGGCGACGGCGCAGTCGTCGGGCCGGCGGCCGCCAAGGGTGTCGGTGAGGAGCGTGACCTGGCGCTCGGTGCCGAGGAGGTCGAGGGCGGTCTGGTAGATGCAGATCGGCGTCTCGATGCCGGTGAGCAGCACGTGCTCGATGTTCTGGACCTCGAGGAGCTCGGTGAGTGCGGCGGAGTCGAGCGCCGAGAAGGCGTCCTTGGCGAAGACGGTCGGTTTCTCGCCAGCGAGCGCGAGCAGCTCGGGGCGCGTGGGGCCGAGCTTGGCGGGCACCTGCTCGGTGAACGCGACCGGCAGGCCGAGGCCGCGGGCGGCGGCGATGGCGAGCGAGGTGCGGCGCACGAGGGCGTCGGCGCCGGGGACGGCGGCGAGGAAAGGCTGCTGCAGGTCGACGACGAGCAGGAGGGCGCGGGCGAGGGGCGAGGCTTCGGTCATGTGTTGTCCCAATATCGACGTTTCGCGCGCACCTGCACAAGCCGGCGTTCGGGTAGGATGTAGGCGGAGAGGTAGCCGCCGTAGACGCAGGCGGTGTCGAGACAGAGCGACCACTTGAGCTTGTGGACGGTGGGGCGCGGGGTGTGGCCGTAGACGACGAACGGCGGGCCGGACCAGCGTTCGGCCCAGAGGGGGGCGTCCGGCGCCTCGGCGCGCTTGCGGGGCTGGCCCAGCTCGTCGATCACCTGGATACGCGTGACGATCTCGGCGGGTTGTTTCTCCCAAGGCAGGCTCGGGAGGAAGCCGCCGTGGACGAAGACGGTGTTGAGGTCCGCGGCGAAATGGGTGAGCGGCATCGCGGCGAGAAAATCCCAGTCGGCCGGGCGCAGCGCGGCGACCGTGGCGCGGTCCTCGTCGCGCAAGATCGACGGATCGCGCTGGCGGCGCGAGCGCAGGAGGCGCAGCTCGTGGTTGCCGAGCAGGCAGCGGGCGCGGGCGGCGCGGGCGAGGTCGAGTACGAGCCGCGAGTCGGGGCCGCGGTTGATGAGGTCGCCGAGCAGCACGAGGCGGTCGCCGCGCTGCAACTGCAGCTTGTCGAGGAGTTCGGCGAATTCCACGGCGCAACCGTGAATGTCCCCGACGGCGATGAGGCGTCCCATGCTCAAACGGGATTTGAGCTAGCGTCGCGCCTCCGGCGAAGTAAACAAATTTCCATGGATCTCATCCTCCAGCCCAGCTCGCCGCAGTGCGCCGTGACCGGCGCGACGTTTGCGGAGGGCGACCGTGTGGTGAGTTATCTGGGACACGACGCGGCCGGCGCGGTGGCGCGGTGGGATCTGCTGGCGGGCGCGGAGGCACAGTTTGAGCGGCCGGCTGCGGCGATCTGCCGCTGGGTGCATGTGTACCGGCCGCGGGCGAAGGAGGAGAATGCGGAGCGCAATCTCAAGCTTGGCGCCGAGAGTCTGTTCACGACCCTGTGCGATCCGGCGGTGGAGTTGAGCGAGGAGAACACGCCGCTGGTGCAGTTCCTCGCGCTGATGCTGGAGCGCAAGAAGCTGCTCCGGCCGAAGGGCCTCACGGCCGACCGGGCGCGGCGCCTCTACGAGCACGCGAAGACGAAGCTGTTCTACGAGGTGCCGGTGGGCGACCTCACGCCGGAGTTTTTCGTGAAGGTGCAGCAGCAGCTCGGCGTGCTCGTGGGCGAGCCGAAGAAGAAGCCGGATACAGCGGCCGCCGTGGCGGCGGCGACGGTCGCGAGCGCGGGCGTGGCGCCGGAAGCGGTACCGGCCGCGGCGACCCCGTCGGCAGCGGAGGCGGGGCCGACGGCCCCCGTGGCCGGCGGATGATCAGTTGACCTCGCTGGTGACGAGGCGGCCGGTGAGCGCCTGCTCGTAGTCGCGCAGCCAGCGTTCGCGGGTGGCGAGGGCGCGCTCGCGCCGATCGAGGGAGAGCTGCTGTGTCGCGACGAGGCTCTCCAACTCCCGGCGCAGGGCGACGGGCGTCGGATCGGGTGCCGCCGCGCGTTCGTCGGGCTGGGCGGCCGCGGCCTGCCGGGCCATGAGGCGCAGCTCGTTCTCGCGTTTCTCGAGTTCGGCGCGCATCTCGCCGGCGAGCTCGATCATTGCACAGGCCTGCTGCGCGCGGTCGAGGTCGGTCTGGACCCGGGCGGCGGTGGCGCGGAGATCCTGTTCGCGGCGCGCGAGCATGGCCTCGCGTTCGAGGAGCGCGGCCTCGCGACCGGCCAGTTCGTGCTCGAAGCGGGTGCGTTGTTCGTCTTCGAGATGGACGGACTGCTCCTGCTCGGGCGTGCGCCCACCGCGGCGGGCGGCGGGCCGGCCGACGCGCAGGAGTTGGAGCAGCCGGCGCAGGCGTTCGCGGCGCTGGGCGGGGTTGGCGGTGGCGCCACACAGCAGACGCACGAGGTGCAGCGCCCCGACGCCGGCGGGCACGACCTCGTGCAGACCGGCGCGGATCGCGAGCACGACGCTCTCCAGTTCGGGCTTGGGCGCGACGAGCAGGCCGCGCCGGAAGGTGCCCGTGGCGTTCCAGTCGGCGGCCTGGCGCAGGGCGCGCCGCAGGGCGTCCGGCGCCATGCCGCGGGCATCGACCACGAGCAGATCGACCAGCGTGGCGCGCGGCCCGCCGGGCGTGCCGAGGGCGATCTCCTCGCAGAGATACGGCACGGCGGAGCCGGCGAAGGCGACGTGGAGGAGGCGAATTCGAAGTTCGGGTACGTTCATGGGAGGGCGGGGACGGAGGGTTCGACGGCGCAGTCGATCGTCGCGAGTTCGAGGCCGGCCACTTCGCGCACGCTGTGGCGGAGCGCGGCGTAAAACTCGGGATCGCGGATGGTGAAGTCGTTGGCGGTGAGGCTGAGCGAGTAGAGGCCGGCCCGGTCGAGCAGTTCGCCGGGGATGCCGAGGAAGACGCGGTAGGCGAGCAACTGGCCGGTGACGGTGCCGCCGCCGTGGCGGGAGATGGCGTCGAGGATCGGGCGTAGGCGCCAGCCGGCGGCGCTGGCAGAGCTGCCTGTCGGCGGCACGGCCGCGGCGGGCGGCGGTGTGGTGCGGCGCAGCGAGAGGCGGATGACCCCGGATGGGGTGGCGGCCTGGCGGCGGTGGCCCGGAGGGGTGACGGCGAAACGGATTTCCTTCGGTGCTGACGAAACGGCGACGGGGTGGACCGGGATCGCCACGGGAGCTGTGACGACGGGTGTTGCGGCGACAGCCGGAGCCGGCGCGGGTGGCGGGGTGGCGGGCACCGGCGTGACGTGGGTCGGGACCGGGGCGGCGGTCTCTGGCGGGCGGGCGGCGGGGGCGGGGGTGGCAGAACGGTAGTCGCGCCAGCTCTGGACGTGTTGGCGCACGAGTCGGTGGCCGGCGAGTTCGCGCAGGCCCAGGTGGGCGGCGGCGGCCTCGATCCCGAGTTCGCGGGCGACCGCGGCGGCGGTGACGCGGTTCTCGGTGAGGGCGAAGATGTCCCAGAGGGCCGGTGACAGCTCGAGGGTGGCGGCGTGGTCCTCGAAGTCGGGGGTGCGCACGTAGCTTTCGAGGATGGCGGAGGGGAGCGGCGGATTCATGGGGAGGCGGGCGGCGGGAGGAGGGCGATACGCAGGTAGGCCTCGTGGCTTTCCCAGCGGAAGGGCAGCTTGAGGGAGACGGGCGGGACGGGCAGCGGCGGCTCGGGCGCCGCGGCGTCGATGGCGAAGGGCGGGGACACGCGCAGGTGCTCGCCGTATTCGGCCCGGGCGAGGGAGGTGATGGTGCCGGCCATCTCGGCGGTGAGGTCGAGCAGGGCGCCGCGGTCGCGCAGCGTCTCGCCGAGGTCGGCGAGCAGGCGGTGCAGCAGGGCATCGGGCAGGCTGAGCGCGATCCAACCCTCGGCGGCGCCGGCGACGGCCATGTAGCCGGTGTTGGCGAGGCGGGGGGAGGGCCGGCGCTCGAGGACTGGCTCCAACATCTCGGGACGGGAGCCGCCGATCTGCTCGAAGTAGCGGCAGACATGGCCGACGAAGGTGCCGAGCGCATGCTCGGGGGTGACGGCCGGGGCGGCGGCGGGATCGGGGGCGTTCATGCGGTGGCGGCGTCCTGTTCGAGGGCGACCCAGAGGGCGGCGCGGTGGCTGCGCCAGGCCAGCGGGAAGACGTAGCGCACGGCGTCGCGCGGGAAGGCCGGGGCGGCGGCCGGGGCCGCGATCACGACCGGCACCGAGATCATGAAGGCGGCGCCGAGCTCGGAGCGGGCGTTGCCGGCGATGGTGTTGGCGATCTCGCCGGCGAGGTCGGCGCAGAGCGGGTCGCCATGGCCGGACTCGCCGAGGGCGGGCAGGAGCGACTGGAGGAGCGGGCGCGGGGCGGAGAAGCAGACGACGCCGCGCCGCCGGCCGGTGATGCCGATCACGGCGGTGAAATCCGCGGGCGCGGTGTCGCCGGCCTCGACGGGGAGGAACGGCGTGCCGACCGTGGCGGGCTCGCCGGCCACACTGGCGAAGTAGCCGGTGGCGCAGGCGGAGAAGACGCGGAGAATGGTTTCGTCCATACGGATCAGGGTTCGAGGAGATCGGCGACGGCCTCGCGGAGGGATTCGGGGGTGATGGGCTTGAGCAGGAAGCCCTGCGCGCCGCGCTTGATCGCCTCGACGGCGGTCGACTTGTCGGCGAGGGCGGAGACGACGAGGATGCGGGCGGCGGGATCCTCGCGGAGGATGGCGTCGACGGCGGTGAGCCCGTCCATCTCGGGCATGGTGATGTCCATGGTGACGATGTCGGGGCGGAAGGTGCGGTATTCCTCGAGGGCGCGGCGGCCGTTGGCGGCGAAGCGGATCTCGCCGAAGCCGGCCCAGGCGACGTTGCGCTCGATGGCGCGGCGCACGATGAGGGAGTCGTCGGCAATGAGCAGTTTCATGATACGGCGGGGGCGACGGTGTTCTCGGGCAGCAGGCAGGTGAACTCGCAGAAACCGCCGGGCTGGCTACGGACGGCGATCTCGCCGCCGGCCTCGTCGACGAGGTGGTGCTTGATGATGTCGAGGCCCATGCCGCGGCCGGCATCGGCGTCGGCCGTGGCGGCGGTGGAGAAGCCCGGGGCGAAGATGAGGGCGGCGAGGGCGTCGTCGGCGAGGGCGGCACCGGGGGCGACCAGACCCTCGGCCTCGGCGCGGCGGCGGATCTTCGGGAGATCGAGGCCGGCGCCGTCGTCGCGGAAGACGAAGCCGGCGAGAGCGTCGGGGCCGGCGGGGCGGCAGCGGAGGGTGAGGCGGGCGGCCGTGGGCTTGCCGGCGGCGGCGCGCGCGGCGGGTGTCTCCACACTGTGGACGAGGGCGTTGCGGACGAGCTGGATGAGGACGTCGCGGGCGAGGGGGCGGCGGTCGGAGGGGAGGGCGGCGAGGGCGAGCGGGTCGAAGTCGAGCTGCACCGGCTTGCCGAGGCGGACGGCCAGTTCGGTGGCCTGCGCGGCGAGGCCGTCGAGGATGGAGTCGCGGGCGGGGCCCTCGGCGCGCGGGGCGGTGCGCAGGCCGGAGAGCTTGCCGCGCAGTTCCTGGAGATCGAGCAGGTCGGCGCGGAGGCGGGCCTGGGCGACGACGATGGAGAGGAAGTCGTCGCCGCCGAGGCGGGCGCGGCCCTGGAGCTCGGAGAGCCGGTTCTCGAATTCCTCGGCGGACTTCTGGAAGTAGTCGAGGCGCAGGTACACGGCGTTGCCCTTGATGTTGTGGACGGAGCGGAAGACCTGGTTGAGCCGGTCGCGCAGCTGGCCGCGGCTCTCGGCGCCGTCGGCGGCGAACTCCTCGGCGCGGAGGGCGCCGTTGATGGACTCGAGCTCGGTGGTGACGAGCTTGAGGAAGAGGTCGAGCTGCTCGGGCTCGACGTGGACGATGCCGAGGAGCATCTCGAACTGGCGTTCCTTCTTCTTCTCCCCCTCGCGCAAGCGCTGCTGCAGTTCAACATGGGAGGTGATGTCGCGCATCGCGACGAAGACGCGGGCGACGCGGTCGCCGTCGAGGATGCGGCGGAAGCCGAAGCCGAGGAAGCGCGTGGTGAAGCCGCCGGCGGGGTTGGGGAAGTTGACCTCGATGTCGGCGAGGGGATTGACCTTGAGCACGGTCTTCTCCTTGCGGTTGGCGTCGAAGAGCAGCGCGAGGTAGTCGATGATCGTCGCGTACATCTTTTCGGTGACGAGGTGGCGGAGGAGGGAGAGGAGGTTGAGGCCGGCGAGCTCGGGCTGGCGGAGGATGGTCTTCGACTCCTGCGAGTACTGGGAGCCGATGACGCCCTCGGCGTCGATGAGGAGCAGGCCCTCCTGCACTGTATCCATGATCAGGGCGGATTCGTGCTGGGCGGCGGCGAGGGCGGCCTGGTGCGCTTCGAGGGCGTGCTGGTGTTCCTCCAGCGCGACCTGCTTGGCCTCGAGGGCGACGGCGGTGCGGCGGGCCTGGTCGCGGGCCCAGCGGGCGCGGTTGAAGAGGAGGACGCCGGGGACGAGGAGCAGGGCGAGCGTGGCGGTGGAGAGGGCGCCGTTGCGCCAGCGGCTGTCGGAATCGATCGCCGCCTGCTGCTCGGCCTCGAGCCGGGCGGCGAAATCGGAGGTGAGGTGGTCGAGGCGCTCCTGTTGGGCGAGCGAGTAGTCGATGGCGGCCTGGACGATCGAGAGCTCGAGGCGTTTCTGGCTCTCGCGGCGGATGACAAGATCGCAGCGGTTCTTGAGCTCGACCCAGGCGACGTTGAGCTCCTGCAGGACGCCGAGGGCGGGGCCGGATTCGACGGGTGCGAGCATGAGCCGCTCGAGGTCGGGCTCCACGACTTCGCCGCCTTCGTTGAAGGCGTTGATGATGTTGTTGAACCGGTCGGAGGCGATCTGGAGACGGTAGAGCGGATCGGCCACCGGGGTGCCGGCGGCGAGGCTGCGCTCGGTGAGCAACAGGCCGGTCTGCATCGCCTCGGCGTGGACGCGCATGCGGCCGGCGAAGGCGACGGTGCGCTGCACGGCGTCGAGCTTGGCGGTGAGGCTGCCGGCGTGTTGCCAGTAGCCGAAGGCGGCCCAAAGGCCGAGGCCGAGCAGCGGCAGATGGAAGAGGACCAGCCAGCGGCGGGCGCTGGTGGCGAACAGGGAGCGGAGGCGATTAAGTGGGTTCATCGTCGGCCGCCAGCGCCCGGTGTGGGACTAATGGCGGCGCGACGAGGCGACGAAGTGCGGCACAGACGGTCAACCCGCGGGGGTGACGTTTCGGTGAAGAGCGCGCCGACGGGCGGCGGCGACGGGCGGGGTGCGGCCCCTAATGCGCCTGCAGCAGGGCGAGTGCGGCGGTGTCGAGGCGCTCGGGGTTCGTGTACTGCGGGAGGTCGGCGTGGAGTTGCTCGCCCACGGAGACGAGGCCGAAGTCGAGGTTCTTGTAGTTCCAATACGACCAGCCGAGGTCGGCCGCGCGGAAGAGGTCGAGCAGGTCGCCGAGGTAGCGCAGCCGGTCGGCGGTCGGGGCCGGGGCGTAGACGCCGAATTCGTTGCAGGCGACGGGCACGCCGTGGCGTTCGCGGAAGGCGATGGGGGCGGCGAGGGCGGCGCGGAGGCGGTCGTGGTCCCATCGGCCGTATTCGTAGTGCAGACGCGTGGGGAGACCGGGGTCGGCGCCGTAGTCGGCGGGCCAGGCGCGGACCTCGCGGACCGGCGGGTAGTCGGTCATCCACGGGGCGCGCTGGTGGGTGAAGAGCAGCGGCGTGTAGCAGTGGACGCTGTAGAGGATGTTGTCATCATCGACTGGAGTCAGGGCGGCGAACTCGGCGGCGCCGTTCCAGCGGTTGGAGCCGACGACGAGTGTGCTGCGCGGGGCGTGGCGGCGGAGGTGGACGCAGAACTCGTCCTTCA
>JAHFTC010000117.1 GCA_023269585.1 Opitutaceae bacterium | reverse complement strand
CGACGAGGCGCACCATCTCGCGGGGTCGCCCGAGACACCGAGCCCCGAATACGCTTTGGTCGAACGCCTCGCGCGCCGCGGCGCCGGCCTGCTGCTGCTCACCGCGACGCCGAACCAGCTCGGCCCCGAGGGCCATTTCGCGCGCCTGCGCCTCCTCGATCCGGATCGCTATTCCAACTACGAGGCGTTTCTGGCCGAGGCCGAAGGCTACGCCGCCGTGGCCGCCGCCGCCGCGCACCTGCACGAGGGCAAACCGCTCAAACCCCGCGACCGCGCCGCCCTCCAACGCATCTTCCGCCGCGCGCCGGACAGCCTCGCCCGCCACCTCGCCGCGATCGACGCCGCCGCCCCCGGCGCCCGCGAGGCGTTGCTGCGCGCGCTCGTCGACCAGCACGGCCCCGGCCGCGTGATGTTCCGCAACACCCGCGCCGCGATGACCGGTTTCCCCAAGCGCAAGTTCTGCCCCGCCCCGCTCGCCGGGGCCGACGCCACCCTGCTCACCCGGTGCGCGCGCGAACTCGAAGCCGAGGAGACCGGCCACGAGGCGGACATCCGCCACTCGTTCAAGGACGACCCGCGCCTCGCCTGGCTCGCCGATTTCCTCCGGCACCACCGCACGGCGAAGGTCCTCCTGATCTGCCGCTCGCAGCGCAAGGTCGCCGCCATCGCCGCCGCGCTCCAGGAGGAGATCAACGTCAAGACCGGGCTCTTCCACGAGGGCTCGCCGCTCGTGCAGCGCGACCGGCAGGCCGCGTGGTTCGCCGAGCCCGACGGCGCCCGTCTGCTCCTCTGCTCGGAGATCGGCAGCGAGGGGCGCAACTTCCAGTTCGCCCACCACCTCGTGCTCTTCGACCTGCCGCTCAACCCGGGCCTCGTCGAACAACGCATCGGTCGCCTCGACCGTATCGGCCAGAAACAGACCATCCAGATTCACGTGCCCTACCTCGCCGGGAGCGCCGAGGAAGGAGTCGTCGAGTGGTACCACCGCGGGCTGGAAGCGTTCGAGGCGCCGCTGCACGGCGGCGCGGAGTACATGGACCGGTTTCGCGAACGCCTGCTCGCCCTCGTCCTCGCCTGCGGTGCGAAGCCGTCGGCCGCCCACCGCGCCGCGCTCGATGGGCTCGTCACCGAGACCGCGGAGTTCCGCCGCGAGCTCCGCCTCCGGCTCCAGCGCGGGCGCGACCGGTTGCTCGAACTCGCGTCGTTCGACCGCGGCGTCGCGCAACGCCTGGCCGACGAAATCCGCGTGATCGACGCCGATGTTCACCTGCGCCGGCTCCTGCCCGATCTGCTCGACCACTTCGGCGTGCGCATCACCGACCACGAGCAGGGCGACCTCTTCCTCGACCCGAGCCACGCCTACGTCGAGGCGTTTCCCTCCCTCCCCGCGGCGGGCACCCTCGTGACCTTCGACCGCGCCCGCGCCCTCGGCCGCGAGGACATCCCGTTTGTCACGCGCGACCACCCACTCGTGCGCGATGCGCTCGACCTGATGCTCAACTCGCCGCGCGGCGCCGCCGCCTTCGCGCTCGTGCCCACCGGCGACCCGGGTCTGTTCCTCGAAGCGGTCTTCGTCCTCGAAGCCGTCGCCGAAACTCGGTGGCACGTGGACCAGTTTCTCCCGCCCACGCCGATCCGCGTCGTCGTCGATCTCCGCGGCCGCGACCTCACCGCCGAGCGGCCGTGCGGGCCGCTCCACGACGAGACGCCCGCGCACGCGCTGCGGCGTTTCCTCGAGCAGCCGCACTTCAAACCCGATCTCCTGAAAACGCTGACCGACGCCGCCACCGCGCAAGCCGAGCCGCGCGCCGAGCGGTTGCGCCGCGAAGCGGCCGACCGCGCCACCGCCGCGCTCGCCGCCGAGCTGCAACGCCTCGTCGACCTCCAGCTGGTCAACGACCACGTGCGCCCCGCCGAAGTCGCGCTCGCCCGGGAACGCCTCGCGCGCACCGGCGACGCGATCGCGCAGTCCCGCCTGCGGCTCGACGCCGTCCGCCTGATTGTCGAAGGCGCCGGCGCTGCGCCGCGCCGCTGAGCACGCCACGGGCGCCGCCCGGCCCGGACTCAATAACCTGGTCCCAGCAGATCGATCGTTCCATCCGGCCACGGATAGGACACCGGGTAGATCATGACATGAGGATCCCACCACGGTCGCTCCGCCGTGCCGAGGTCCCCGTCCTTGAACCGCGAGTTGCAAAACGGATTCCCCACCGGGCGCGCGCCGAGCTTCGCGTAGAACTCGGGAACCGGTGTCTGGAACAACGCCACCGCGTACTCGCCGCGCTCGATGGCGCCGAACGCCTCCCGCACCACCCGCGCCCCGAAGCCGCGTCCCCGCCATTCGGGGTCACTGCACACGCCCGCGAGCGCGAGCACCCGCAACGGCCCGTTCGCCGTCTGCACGACCCGCGGAAACCACATGGCGACCGCGCACAACTCCGCGCCGTGCCAGAGCGCGGCGAGCCGCCGCTCCTCCCGTTCCCAGCCTTCGCGCGCCGCCTCCCGACAATCGACCAGCGTCTCGCCCGCGGCGGGCCACACGAGGTCGTACAGCGCACACAGGGCGCGCAGCTGAGCGGCGGTCAGCTCGCGAACCGCGCCACACGTCAGGATTGGCTCTAGAGACATGGGGTTCATGCCAGCCCTCAACGGCACCTTGCCTTACCGCTGGGCGCCACGCACCGCGGTCACGCACGCCATGAAGTCCGCCGGCACCGGGCTCTGCACCTCGATGGTCTGTCCGGTCGCCGGATGCGGAAACCGCAACCGCGCGGCGTGCAACAGCACCCGCGGCACCGGCACGAAGACACCGCCCGCCGCCTTCAGCTGCATCGGGCCGCCGTAAAGTCCGTCACCGAAGATCGGATGCCCGCCCTCCGCCAGGTGCACCCGGATCTGGTGCGTGCGACCGGTGTGCGGCTGCGCCTCGACCAGCAGCGCCCCGTCCAGACGCTCGCGCACGCGGAACGAAGTCGTCGCCGGATCGCCGCCGCTGCGCACCGCGCCGAACTTGCTCGCCTTGCCCACCCGCCCCACGACCCCGAGGTTGTTCTCGGTCGCCCACGCCTCGGGGCACGCCCCGCCGGCCACCGCCAACGCCACGTACGTCTTCCGCGCCTCGCGCTCGGCAAAGAGCGCGGTGACGCCGGCGTTGACGTTCTGGTCCTTGGTGAAGAGCAGCACGCCCGTCGTGTCGCGATCGAGCCGATGGTGCAGGCCGAGGTAGGCTTCGCCTCCCGCCCGCGCCGAGAGAAACGCCTTCAACGTGCCAAACACGCTCGCGCGATTCGCGTCGAGCGTGGGCTGGGTCGGCAGCCCCGGGGGCTTGTCGACGATGACGAGCCACTTGTCCTCGAAGAGAATGCGCTCCGGGGTCCACGTGAAGTCGCGCAGGATCGCCTGCCGCATGCCGGTCGCGCCGCCGGTGTCGAATTTCGCCGGGTCGAGGAACACCTCGATGCGCGCGCCTTCGCGCAACTCGTACGAGGCCAAGGTTTCGCGTCGTCCGTTGCGGCTCACCAGTCCCGAGAGAATGAGCCGGCGCACCTGCGCCCGGGACACGTCGCGCTCGAGCGCCTTCGGCAGCGCCTCGGCCAGAAAGTGGTCGAGACGAATGCCCTGCTGTGCGGCGCCGACGCGCCAAGATTGTTTCCAGGTGGCCATGGCCCGCATGGTGAACCGTCCGAGGTGCCGCTGACAAGGCACTCCAGTGTTTGCGCCGCCGTCCGATAGTTTGCACGCACCCGCCCTTGGCACCTCCGTCGCTCCCAATCCTCCATGCTCCCGATGAAATTCCCCTCACGACTCATCCCCTTCGTGTTCCTTCCTCTCCTCGGTTGCCAGAGCCAGCCCGGGTCCCCGGGTGACGCCGGCAGTCCGGTTGCGCTCCAGGACGCCGCCCGCGGTCATTTCCGCATCGGCGCCGCCATCAATGCCGGCCAGATCACCGAGGCCGATCCGGTGGAGGCCAAACTCCTCGCGACTCACTTCGATTCGATCACGCCCGAGAACGATATGAAGTGGGAGCGCATCCAACCCGCTCCGGGCCGCTTCGCCTTCGAGATCCCCGACGCGTTCGTCGCTCTCGGCCAGCGGCAAAACAAACAGATGATCGGCCACACCCTCGTCTGGCACTCCCAGGCGCCCGATTGGCTCTTCCAGAACGCCGACGGCTCCGAAGTCTCCCGCGACGAACTCCTCCGGCGGTTGCGCGAGCACATCCGCATCGTCGTCGGCCGCTACAAAGGCAAGCTTCAGGGCTGGGATGTCGTCAACGAGGCCATCCGCGACGAGGACGGCAAACTCCGCACCGACAAGCCTTGGTACCGCATCCTCGGCGAGGACGCCGTCTTCGTGGCCTTTGAGGCCGCCCACGAGGTCGATCCCGACGCCGAGCTCTACTACAACGACTACGGCCTCGAGAACCCGGTGAAACGCGCCGGGGTGCTCAAGCTCATCGAGGCGATCCGCGCCCGCGGCCTGCGTATCGACGGCATCGGCTCGCAAGGCCACTACGGACTCGACTGGCCCAAGCTCGCCGAGATCGACCAGTCGCTCGTCGATTTCGCCGCCGCCGGCCTGAAGGTCATGTACACCGAGCTCGACGTCACCGTCCTGCCACGGCCGTCCAACTACTTCGGCGCCGAGATCTCGACCGTGTTCGAGAAGGCCCCCGAGCTCGACAGCTTCCGCGCCGGCCTGCCCGCCGACAAGGAGGCCGAGCTCGCCGCCCGTTATGCCGCCATCTTCTCGATCTTCGCGAAACACCGCGCGAACATCACCCGCGTCACATTCTGGGGGCTCACCGACCGCACTTCCTGGCTCAACAACTGGCCGATCGGCGGTCGCACCGACTACCCGTTGCTCTTCGACCGCCAGAACCAGCCCAAGCCCGCCTTCCACGAGGTGTTGCGGGTGCTCCAGCAGTCTCCGGCGAAATAGCTCGCTCCAGCGCTGCGGTCCTCCGCCCCGGCGCTGCATTCTTCAACCGAAAAGCCGCGTCATCAAAGACGCGGCTTTTTCGTATTCCCACCCTGAGGCGTGATCAGGCGGTCGCCACCCACGCTTCGGCACTCGTCCCTCGCCCCTCGCCTGCGGGGAGACGGCTGAGCCGGCGGCGCGGCGCTCAGCTTTTGGCGAGCGCTCCGGCCTTGCCGAGCGCGGCGGCCGCGCTCACCGGTGGCAGTTTGCCCTCCTCGGCGGCGCGAACGAAGCCCTCGGTCACTGATTTCAGCTGTTCCCAACGGTTGCGGATCCGCTCCGTCTCGGATTCGGAAAGATGCCCGTCCGCCACGGACGCCGAGATCTCCCCGAGCAAATCGGCAAACTCCTGGACGATCTTGTTCGTGGCGGGAATGAGTTCGTAGGCGTGGGCTTTGGGCTCCGGGTTCTTGATGAAGAAGCCCCCCGAGCGCTCGCACACCCACTGCGCCATCGCGGTGTCGCCGGTGAACTTGATGATCGAGTCGATTCGATCCAGCGGGTTGGCCGCTCCACTGCCCTCCTGGGGCGGTTCAGCCCACTTGTAGACCAGCGAAAGCGAGAGTCCTAGCTCTCCGGCAATCTGCTTCGCGCTCACCTTTTTTAGCAGCTGCTTGAAGATCTCGTGCGAGTGCATCTGCGGTCAGATTATAACGGCACCGCCGTTTGGCAAGTGTCCCGACCACTCCGCGACAATTGCCCGCTCCGGGGGTCGATCAACCAAGGCCCGACCTCGGACCATCCCCGCCTTTCAGCGGCCTCTCGGCCGCCGCCGCCACGCCCGCCTCGCGCGCATGAATACCTGCGGCGCGCCGGCGCGCCCTTCCACGGGCCCATAACGGAGTCGCTGGAGTTCCCGGACGACAGCGTCCCCCTCCTCGTTCCCCTCGGTCTGGGCGAAACGCCGCAACCAGCGGCCCGCTTCGCGCCGAATCGGGTCGCGTTTCGCGCCGGGGCGCAACCGCGGCATCCAGCGGAGCCGCCAGCGCCACACCAGCCACGCCACGGCCGCCAAGGCAGCGCCCACGCCGGCCCACACGGCCAACCGGCCGATCCCCCACGGACTCAGAAGCCAGTCGCGCACCGCCCGGCCCACGCGGTCGATCGCCGCCACCAACCGCTGGCCCTGCCGGCTCGCCTCCTCCCGCAGGACCGCCGTCATCTCCTCCTGCGTGCCCCGATCGAAGTTCACGATGCGGCGGTACCACAGCATCCGCAGCGCATCCACTCGCGCCGCCCAACTGCGGTCGCCCGCGGCCTCCCGCCCCGGAGCCACGGCCTCCGTCGCGAGGCTGGCACGGCTGGCCGGCGTCGGGTCCGCGCGCAGCCAACGGCCATCTTCGCCGAGGATCTCGCACCAGGCATGGGCGTCGGAATTACGAACCATGTAGTATTGTTCGAAGCCGTTCCACGCCCCGCCCCGGAAACCGACCACCAGACGCGCCGGAAAACCTGCCCGCCGGGCGAGCAGCACGAAGCTCCCGGCGAACAGCTCGCAATGCCCGGGCCCCGTCCCCCTCATCCAACGGACCAGCACATCCTCCGTGCCGGCCACGACCCGCGATGAGAGCGAGTAGGCATGTTTGCGGCCCAGCCACTCGACGGCGCGCCGGCGGAACTCCGCCGCCGGCAAGCGCTCGCCCCCGGTGATCTCCGCCAGCACCGCGTCCAGCGCCGCCGCGTTCGCAGCACCTTCGGGCACCCCCAGAAGCGTCCGCGGAAACACCGCGTCCGTCGCGCCCGCGCGGCGCCACGCTTCCCCGGCCAACGGCGGATCACGCGGCTCCACCGCCTCGTCCACGCTTTCCAGCCGGTAGGCGAACATCGCTTGCGGTTCCTCGCGCAGCGCCAGCGTGCCCGCGCGCCGGTTCACCACCAGCGCGCGTGCCTCCCGGAGGCGCAGAAGCGAGAACTCCCCGGGCAACGGCACGAACCGGCTGATGCCCGCCTCGAAATAGAACGTCCACACCGGCGCGTCGGGCGCCGCGCGCCCCTCCCCCACAAAAGTGCGGGTTTCCGGGATACGGCGGTCGAACTGGAGCATTCCGCGGCTCGCGCGGAACGTGCCGTCGCGATATTCGTCGAGCGCGAGCATGCGCCAGTACGGCGAGCCCGGCGCGTGCACCGCCCCGCTGAGTTCCACCCGCAACGCCGTGGCCGTGTCCTGCGCGATCTCGGTCACATCGCCCAGCTTCACCACCTCCGAGAAGCCCGTGAGCGAACGCTTGTTCTTGAGCTGCAGGAAACCGAGCGAGTTCTCGAGCTGGAAGCGCGGCATCGCGATGAAGAGCGTCGTCGCCCCGACCACCAGCAGCAGGTACAGGCCGCAGCCCGCCACCACCACCCGCCAGTCGACCGATTCTCGCACCCGCACCCACAGCCGCCGCCAGGGAATCCGCCGCCAGCCGGTGGCATCCGCCGTCTCCGGCTCCGCCGCGGCGCCGAGCGTGATCGTCAACAAATACGCCAGCGACAGCCCCGCGAAGACGACCACATGGAGCACGAAACCGAGCGCGACCGTGAGCACCCCCGCCGCCACGACGAGAAAGAGACAGAGCAGGACCAATTGCAGGTCCTCGCGCCGCCGCCGTGATCCCACCGCCCGCACCGCAATCAACAGGAGGTTGAGTCGCACGAGCGCCGCGAGCGGATCGCCGCCGCGCATCAGGTCGATCGCGACAAACCCGACCAGCCCGGGCACCACCAGCCGCCAGGCCCAGGCGGGCACCCGCTCCGGCAGCTCCGGCCGGAACAGCACCGCCAGCACCGCCACCGTGATGAACGGCAGCAGGAGCGCGCCCTCGAGCTCGAAGAAGAACACGCCCCAGGCGCTCCACAGCGCCAATACTCCGCCCAGCCCCCACCGCAGCAGGTGGAGCTCGTCGCCGGTCAGGGCCCGTTCAGACGCGGACCGCGATCTCGTTGCCCAGGCAGGCACAGATCCCCCTTTCTCCCTCGGCGACGAAGGTCACCAGCGCGCCACGCACCCGCGGCACCGTGCGCCGCACGGGCGTCGCGTGCGGTTCGAGCACCGCCAGCCGGTCCAGCCATGTTTCCAAATCTCGGACACTGCGGATCAGCAGCGGCGCCTCGCCGTCGAGCGTCAGGCTCTCGAGCCGCCCCAACCGGAACAGGTCCTCGGCCAGCGTGCCGGCCAGGCTGCACAACAGCTCGAACTGTTCCGCCCGCGGCCACTGCGCCGCCGTCGAATCCAGCCAGAGCGCAAAGGTCGACGCACCCTCGGTGGCGTTCTGCCGCACCAGGAGCTGGCGCATCCGCGCCGAGGCCTTCCAATGGATGTGCCGGTGCGAATCCCCCAACCGGTACTGCCGGAGCCCGAGCAGATCGCTGCCCGTGCCCGGCTTCGGCACCTCCTCGCTCTCCAGCTGGAACCGCGCCGCCACGGCGCCGGTGAACCGGCAGGCCACCCGCGCCGGCCAGACCAGCACCTCGCGCCGCACCACCGCGCCCGCCGTCTTGCTCAGGAAGCCGAAGGGAAACTGCGAGCCGACCCCGGACAGCACGAGCGTCTCGCGCCCGCGCCGCACCGGCCGGAAGCTCCAGGCCAGCCGCTCCGTGGCGCCGAGATCCAGGCGCCCGTGCAGGAACAGCCGGGTCGACGCCGCGCTCGCCCGCGCCTCGAGGTCGAACCACAGCGCGTAGGTCGGCAGCAGCCGTTTGCGGTTGCGCAGCTCGACGACGACCTCGGCCGCCTGGCCCGCGCGAAACGGCGGCGCCAGGAGCAGCCGCCATTCCGTACCGGAAAAGTTCAGCCACGAGAGCACCCCGCTCAGCACCAGGCTCGAGAGCAGCAGCGCGAGCGTGATGAACAGGATGTTGTTGCCGGTGTTGTACGCCCCGAGCCCGATCGCGACCGTCACAAGCAGCAGCACCATGCCGGCCACCGTCGGCAGCACCCGCTGGCGTTTCTCGGGCAGCAACAGCCCCCAGAGCAGCTCGTGCCAGGAAAAACCGTGCCACCGCTGGCGCGACCGCGCCCCTCCGGGCCCGAACCAGCCCTCGGCTGCCTCCATCGGGGCAGCCGGTCGCCGCCGGCGCGGCGCGTCGCCAGGTTCCGGCGACGCCGCCACCGCCCCGCCGCCGGGTCCGTTGTCGCGCGGCGCGTTCACACCGGTTCGGGCAGATGGCCGAGCACCCGCCGCAGGATCGCCTCGATCGCCGAGCGCTCCTCGAGCGCGTCCGCGCCCTGCCGGGCGAGGGCGAGCCGATGGGCGAGCACCGGGACCACGAGGCTGGTGACATCCCCGGGCAGCACGAACTCGCGGCCGCACAACAGCGCCCGGGCCTGCGCGGCCTGCTTGAGCGCCATCCCGCCGCGCACGCTCACCCCGGTGCGAAACTCGCTCTCGGTGCGGGTCGCCGCGACGATGCGCAACAGGTATTCGAGCACGCTGTCCTCGACGAAGACCCGCCCCGCCTGCTCCTGCAGCCCGATCAATTCCTCCCGTGTCACCACCGGCTCGATGGGGATGCTGTCGTAGGTCAGCCGGGGGCGGCGCAAGATCTCCAGCTCATCCGCGGTGGCCGGATAGCCCATGCGCAGGCGCATCAGGAAGCGGTCGAGCTGGCTCTCCGGCAGCGGGAACGTGCCCTCGTAGTCCACCGGGTTCTGGGTCGCGAAAACCATGAACGGCGCGCCGCTCTCGTGCGTGACGCCGTCGGCCGTGATCTTGCCGCGGTCCATCACCTCGAGCAGCGCGGACTGCGTCTTCGGCGTCGCGCGGTTGATCTCGTCGGCCAGCACGATGTTCGCGAAGACCGGCCCGCGCTTGAACACAAACTCCCGCACGCGCTCATCGTAGATCGACACGCCGGTCACGTCGGTCGGCAGCAGGTCGCTGGTGAACTGGATGCGGGAGAACGCGCAGTCCAACGAACGCGCCAACGAATAGGCCAGCGTGGTCTTGCCGACCCCGGGCAGATCCTCGAGCAGCAGGTGTCCCTGGGCGAGCAGGCAGACGAGCACCTGCTCGATCGCCTCGTCCTTGCCCTTGATCGTCCGGCCAATATTGGCCCGGAGGCGATCGAGTTTCTCCCGGCTCCCAGTGCGTTTTATCCCCGCGGTGCTCTCACTCATGCCGCGAACGCTGGCGTCTTGGCGGGCCGAGGCAAGCGCCCCGGAGCCACCGTCCGAGCCGCCGCCTTCACGGGCCCGTCCGTCGCGCCGCGCCCGGCGATGATTCCCCGCAGGCTGGCGACCGCGTCGCGCAACGCCGCCGATTGGGCATTCAACTCGGTGGCCGCTGCGGATTCCTCCTCGGCGCCGGCGGCATTCGCCTGGATAACCCGATCCATCTCCTCGACCGAGGCCTCGATCGCCGCGAGATCCTGCTTCTGTCGCTCCGAACCCTCCGCCACGTGGCCGATGATCTCGTCGACCTTGCGCACCTCGTCGCGAATCGTCCCGAAACTCGCCGACACCCGGGCGGTGATGGTGCTGCCGGCGCCGGTGGTCTCGCGTGCATGGTCCATCGTCGCCGCTGTCTCCTGCGCGGCGGCGGCACTGCGCTGCGCGAGGGCCCGCACCTCCTCCGCCACGACGGCGAAACCCGCGCCTGCCTCGCCGGCTCGCGCCGCTTCCACGGCCGCGTTGAGCGCGAGAAGATTCGTCTGAAACGCGATGCCCTCGATCGTCTTCACGATCTGCGCGACATCCTCCGTCGCCGTACGAATCGCCTCCATCGCCCGCTCCATTTGCGCCATGTCGTCGGCACCGCGTCCCGCCGATTCCGCCGTCTGCCGCGCCAGACGATCCGCCTCGGAGGACTCGGTCGCGTTGCGCCGTGCGATCTCCGCCACCTCCTCGATCATGCGGCTCGTCTCCTGCAGGGTCGACGCATGCTCGCTGGCCCGCTGCGCCATCTGCTCGCTCGCCTCGCGCAGCGCCGTCGCGGCCGCATGCACCTCCAGCGAACTCGCGTCGAGCGTCACCGTCGCCGTCTGCACGGGCCGGTTGACCGACACCACCAACAGATAGAGCGCCAGCCCGGCCCCGAGAAGGAGGAGGATCCCCGTACCCACCGCCACATTACGCAGGCGCACGGCATCTCCGTTGATCTCGGACAAAAGCAGATCGGCCCGCTCCGCCTGGACGTCCACAAACGGGTCGAGCCGGCCCGCCAGCACCTCGGCCGTCCGGTCGAATTCGCCCATGATCCGGTTGCCGCCCTCCGGTCCCTCGGCGATGTAGCGTTCCGCCATCTGGCGCCCGGTCGCGCAGTAGGCCTCGAAGGCCGCGACCATCTCGCCCAGCTCGGTCTGGCCTGCCGCGTTTCCTTTTCTCCTATACAGCTCCGCGAAACGCTCGGCCCCGGCCAGGAACTTGCGCCGGTTCTCCTCGGCTTCGATGAAGCCATCCGCCAGTCCGTCGCGACCGCGGGTCGCCGAAATGTCGGTGAGCCATTGCTGCACCTGAACGACCGCCAGTTTCATCTCCTGGGCGAGTCGCGCGTGCACCAGACTCTCCTCACGCAGTTCCTCGATGTTGCCCCCAACCTCATCGGTGAGAACGGCGAGCCCGCCGACCACGCCGACGATCGCCAGCAGCGGCACGGTGAGCATCCCAAGGATCTTGGCGAACAGCCCCCAGCGGGGCGCACGGAAAGCGGAGGTCTTCATGCGGCGGGAAGCGGGAGATCCGTTGATCGGCCCAGCGCAGCGATCCTTGAACAAGTACTGTCAACCCGTTTGACACCAGCGCAGCGCCACACCTTCTCCCTCGCGTGCCCATGGCCGCCCTGCTCGCCAGCTTCATCGATCTGCTCGCCGACACCGCCGTCCCGTTCGCGGTCGGTCTCCTGCTCGGCACCGCACTCGAGATCTTCCTGCCGCGCCGCTGGGCGGAGCACTGGCTCGCGTCTGGCCCGCGCTCGCTCCTGCTCGCCACGCTGGCGGGCGCGCTACTGCCGGGCTGCGCGATGAGCACCGTGCCCGTCGCGCGTTCGCTGCGCGCCCGCGGCGCCCCGCTCGGCACCGTGGCGGCCTTCCTGCTGATCGCGCCGCTGATCAGTCCGCACACGGTGGCCTTCACCGCCACGCTGATCGGCGGCGGCTTCGCGGTCGCGAGGGTCGTCCTGCCGCTCGTCTTCACGCTCGGGTTCGGCGCCTGGGCCAACCGGTGGTCCGGTCCCGTGCCCCCCTCCGCGCCAACCCCGGAAACCGACGACCAACCCTGTGCCTGCGACGGTGGCTGCGGCTGCAAACAAGCCGAACCACGCCCGCTCTGGTCCGCGTTCGGGCGCCGTCTACTGGGCAACCTGCGAACGCTCGCGCCGTTCTACGTGGGCAGCCTGGCACTGGTGGCCGTGCTCACCGCGTTCATTCCACCTGCCCAGATCGCCCGCTTCGGCGACGGCCCGCTCGCCTACGGCGCCGCGCTCGCCGCGGGTGTACCGCTCTACGTCTGCGACGGCGGAGAGGTGCCGCTCACGCTCTCGTTGCTCAAGCTCGGCGTCGGGCCCGGG
>JAHFTC010000116.1 GCA_023269585.1 Opitutaceae bacterium | reverse complement strand
GCCCTGCGCGACACAGTCGCGGCCGTCATCGCCCCCGCCGAGGAGCCGAGCCCGGCCAAGTCGGTCTGACGCCCCTCGCGCGGGCGTCCTCGCGCGTCGGGCCCCGGATCAACCACGGCGTGCACCTTGCATTGCCGGCGACACGCAGTCCGCCGTCGACTGTCCACCGCCCGCTGTCCACGCTCCGCGCCATGGATCGACTCACACCCGCGCTCTACGCCATCGCCAGCCAGGTCGGCCGCACCACCGAACCACGGCTCGCGATGGAGACGATCCTCCAGCACTGCCGCACCCTCTTCCGCGCCGATGCCGGCAGCATCGCCATCATTGATCCCGATACGAACCTGCTCCAGATCGAGGTGCATCACGGGCTTCCTCCCGACGTCCGCGATCACGCCCTGCGCCTCGACCAGGGGCTCACCGGCTGGGCGGCCTTCCACGGCAAACCCGTCCTCGCCCCCAACGTCGCCGAGGAACCACGCTACATCCGCATCCGCGCCGACACCCGGTGCGAGATGGCCGCGCCCCTCGAATGCGACGGACACATCTTCGGCGCCATCGTGCTCGACGCCGACGCCACCGGGTCCTGGAGCGCCGTCGACCTCATCGATTTCGTCCAACTCGCCACCGAAGCCGCGCGCACCCTCCAGCACATCTGGCTGCTCCGCGGCCTCCGCGAGAAGGCCCGCCAGCTCGAGACGCTCACCATCGTCGGCCAGTCCCTCGTCGCGAAACTGCAACTCCAAGAGTTGCTCGACACCATCACCCGCGAAACCCGCGAGATCTTTGGGAGCTGCATCGGCGCGATCCTCCTCCACCAGACCGAACTTGGGACGCTAAGCGCGGAATCGTGGTCCGGCCCGGCCGAGTTTCTGCCGCCGCCCAAGGAGAACTGGCCCGGCGGCGACTGTTTGGCCAACGCCGTCGTGCGCACCGGCCGCATCGTCGAATACTCGCACCTGCACTCCGCGGAGGTGCTTGAGTTGCGCGACGTGCCCCGCTCGCCCGTGGTCCAGGCCGCCTTGTTCGCCCCGATCATCGTCGAAGGCGCGGTGATCGGCGTGCTCGCGAGCTACTCCATGCGCCCGCACCGCCACAGCAACGAGGAGAAGCGCCTGCTCGGCGCGCTCGCCAACCTCGGCGCCGTCGCCATCGCCAACGCCCGGCTCTACGCCCGCGTCTTCCAGAGCGAGGATACGCTGCGCAAGAACGAGACCCTCACCACCCTCGGCCTGCTCGCCGCCGAAATCGCCCACGAGGTCCGCAATCCCCTCACGGTCATCAAGCTCCTCTACAGCTCGCTCAAGATCGAGTTCGCCGCCGGCGACCCGCGCGTGAAGGACATGCGCATCATCGGCGAGAAACTCAACCAGCTCGAGGCCACCGTCTCCCGCGTGCTCAACCTCGCCAAGGCCCCCGGCGCCCTCCATTCCCGCTGGCCGCTCGACGAGATCATCACCGACACCCTCCTGCTCGTCCGCCTCAAGCTCCACCAGAGCATGATCGCCGTGCGCTACGAGCCCGCGCCCGAGCTGCTCTTCGTCGAGGTCAACAAGGGCCAGATCCAGCAGGTCCTGCTCAACCTCATCCTGAACTCCACCCACGCGATGCCCCGGGGCGGCCGCATCACCCTGCGCGCCGTCCGTGAGATCCGGCCCGACGCCGCCCCGGCCGTCGTCATCGACTTCTCGGATACCGGCTGCGGCGTCCCGGCGGAGCTCCAACCCAGGCTCTTCGCCTCGTTCCTCACGGGCCGCACCGACGGCACCGGCCTCGGTCTCGCCATCGTGAAACGCCTCGTGCAAAGCCACCGGGGCGACATCGAACTGCTCTCCACCGGCCCCGCGGGCACCACCTTCCGCATCACCTTGCCCCTCGCCTCGGGTTCATAAAACGAGGGCCGTACCGCAGAAAGTGCGCGGTTGCCGGTTGAAAACCGCCGCGACCATCGCTTACTGGGCGTCCACTCATGACCCTTCTGCGAGCCCCGCTGAGTCTCGGCGCTACCACCGCCATTCTCGTCCTCCTGCTCGCCGGTTGCCGCGAGGAACCGGTGCGCACCTATCGTACCGCCAAGGAAACGCCACCGCCCAAGGCCGATCCCCACGCCGGACACAACCACGCGGCAACACCCGCCACCGGGGAACTTCCGCCCGGCCACCCGCCCATCGGCTCCGCGCCCGCTGTTGACGCCTCGGGTCTGCCCCCGGGCCACCCGCCCATCGGCGCCGGCGCGCCCTCCGCGGCTCCGGCCGGCATGGCCGCCGCGAGCGCAGTCGCCGACTCCATCGTCTGGGCCGCGCCCGACCACTGGACGGCCAAGCCCCTCGGCGCGATGCGCCGCGGCAGCTTCGCCCCGAGGAACGAGGCCGGCGAAGCCGACCTTTCCATCTTCATCTTCCCCGCCGCCACCAATCCGTTGCTCGCCAACATCAATCGTTGGCGCGGCCAGATCGGCCTAACCCCGATCACCGAGGCCCAGCTCCCCACCGAGACCGCGACCCTCGAACACGCCGGCCTCTCCTTCACCACGATCGACATCGTCGGCCAAGCTCCCGCCGGCGGCGCTGCCACGCGCGTGCTTGGCGCGATCCTCTATCGCGGCGAAGAAGCTTGGTTCTTCAAACTTACCGGCCCCGACTCCGTCGTCGCCGCCGAGAGATCCGCCTTCCTCGACTTCCTACGCACCGTCCGGCCCGCTTCGCCCTAAACCCCACTGCGTCCCCTCCCGATGCCTGCCTTCCTCCGTTCCCTCGTCGAACGCCTCGCCTCGCTGCGCCTCACCGTCGCCCTGCTCCTCCTCGCCATTGTGCTCGTCGTCATTGCGACGCTCGACCAGGTCCACCTCGGTATCTGGGCCGTGCAGGCGAAGTACTTCCGTTCGTTCATCGTCTTCCAGCAGATCCCGGGCGCCGGCCTCTCGGTGCCGTTTTTCCCGGGCGGCTACCTGATTGGCGGCGCGCTCCTGCTCAACCTCCTCTGCGGCCAGTTCCTGCGTTTCACCCTGAACTGGCGCAATACCGGCCTCCACCTCACCCACTTCGGCATCATCCTGCTGCTGGTTGGCGAACTGATCACCGGCCTGCTCTCCGTCGAGAGCCACCTGACTTTGGATACCGGCGAGACGCGCAACTACGCCGAGAACGCCTTCGACCGCGAGCTGGCGATCGTCGATGTCACCGATCCGGAAATCAACCAGGTCTGGTCCGTCCCGTTGTCGCGTCTGGCCCACCGCGAGCCGATCGCGCTCCCCGGCTGCCCGCTCACGCTCATCCCCGTGCGTTTCCACGAAAACGCCAACTTCGCGATGCGCAGCGACGCTCCCAACGCCCCCGCCTCGCCCGCCACCATCGGTTTCGGCCCGCAGGTCGTCGTGCAACCCGCCGAGCCCACCTACCGCCCGAACGAGGAGAACCAGCCCACTGCCTTCGTCGAGTTTCGCGGACCCGACGGCGCCATCGGCACCCTGCTCGCCACGCTGGCCATCGAGCAGCCCCAGGAGTTCACCGCGGGCGGCCGCACCTACGCCGTCTCCCTGCGTCGCGCCCGCATCTACTTCGACTTTTCGCTCACGCTCATCGAGTTCCGCCACGACAAATACCCGGGCACCGAGATCCCGCGCAATTTCTCCAGTCAGGTCCGCCTCCGCTCGGCCGACGGCAAGGAGGACCGCGAGGTCCGCATCTTCATGAACAACCCGCTACGCCACGGCGGCTACACGTTCTACCAATCCGGCTTCAAGAACAACGACCGCACCACCGTCCTCCAGGTCGTGCGCAACCCCGGCTGGCTCCTGCCCTACATCGCCTGCGTCATGTCCGGTTTCGGCCTGCTCTACCACTTCTGTGTCACCCTCGTCTTCTTCCTTCTCCGTCGCAACGCCGTAGCCGGGGGCGCCGATCCCGGGCCTCCGGCCTCACCGCGGCCGGCTACAGGAGGTGCCCAATGAAACGTTTCCTTCCCCTGCTCGCCGGTCTCCTCACCCTGGCCGCCGTCGCTTACACGGTGCGCCTGCCGAAAAACCCCGACGCCTTCGACACCGAGGGTTTCGGTCGCCTGCCCGTCCTCGTCAACGGCCGGCTCAAACCCCTGGATACCGTCGCCCGCACCTCGCTGCTGCTCATCCAGAACCGGCAGTCGGTGAAGAACCTCGCCGGCGACTCGCTCACCCCGCGCCAGTGGCTGCTCGACGCCGCGTTCAAGCCCGATCTGGCCGACACCTACAAGGTCTTCCGGATCGACAACAACGAGGTCCTCGCCCTCCTGCGCCTCACCACCGCCGACGGCGATGGCGGCGTGCGCTTCTCCTTCAACCAACTCGAGGACCACCTCGAGGCGCTCGAGCAGCAGTCCGAACGAGCCGTGCAGATCGACGGCCCCAATCGCAACGCCTACGAGCGCGAGGTGCTCAAGCTCCGCGAACGCCTCGCCCAATACATCGGCCTGCGTTTCAGCCTCCAGCTCCCGCAAAGCGAAAGCTTCGCCGCCGAGATCACCCGCTTCGAGGAGATCCTGCCCACCGCCCTCGCCGCCACCGAGGCGAAGATGGCCGGCCAGCCCGCCGACGATGCGCTCGTGAAGGAGCTCTCCTCGTTCCTGAAGAAGTTCCAGTTGCTCAGTTCGCGCGCCGCCGTGCTCGCGATTCCGCCGCCGCCCGCGGTCGACGACCCCAACGCGTGGTCGAATATCGGCGACGCCCTGCTCGGCTCCTTCGCCACCAGCCGCGTCGCCGAGCCCGTGCGCGACTACGCCGCCCTCGGCCACGCCTGGCGCACCGGCGACGCCGCCGCCTTCAACCGCGCCATCGCCGCGCTCGGCGAGCATCTCGTGGGCCGCGACGATCCACGCCTCTCGCGCACCTCGCTCGAGTTCCTCTTCAACCACGCTCAGCCCTTCTACACGGCCGCGGCGCTCTACGTCCTTGTCATCCTCATCGGCTTCGTTTCGTGGCTCGTCTGGCCCGACGTGCTGGCTCGCTGCGGCCTCTCCGTCTGCTTCGTCGCCTGGCTGCTCACCACCGCCGGAATGGTTGCCCGCATGTACATCGAGAGCCGGCCGCCCATCACCAACCTCTACTCCTCCGCGCTCGGCGTCTGCTGGTTCGGAGTCGGTCTCGCCCTGGTGCTGGAACGCGTCTTCCGCAATTCGATCGGCAACGTCGTCGCCGGTCTCCTCGGCTTCGTCACCCTCATCGTCGCCCACCACCTGCAGTTCTCCGGCGACACCATGGAGATGATGCGCGCTGTGCTCGACTCCAACTTCTGGTTGGCGACGCATGTCGTCACCATCACGATCGGCTACGGCGCCTGCTTCGTGGCCGGAGCGCTCGCGATCGTGTTCGTGCTGCGCGGCGTGGCATCCCGCTCGCTCGATTCCGCCACCGCCGAAGCGCTCGCCCGCATGGTCTACGGCTCCATCTGCGTCGCCACGCTTTTCAGCCTCGTCGGCACCGTGCTCGGCGGCATCTGGGCCGATCAGTCCTGGGGCCGTTTCTGGGGCTGGGATCCGAAGGAGAACGGCGCCCTCGTCATCGTGCTCTGGTGCGCCGTCATCCTCCATGCCCGTTGGGGCAAGCTCATCGGCCACCGCGGGCTCATGAACCTCGCGATCTTCGGCAACTGCATCACCGCCGCCTCCTGGTTCGGCGTGAACATGCTCGGTGTCGGCCTGCACAGCTACGGGTTCATGGACTCCGCCTTCTTCTGGCTCTGCATCTTCTGGGGCTCGCAACTGGCCGTGATCGCGCTGGGCTGCCTGCCCCCGTCGCTCTGGCGCAGCCGCGCCGCGCTGGAGACGTAGGTCGCTCCTTTCGGACGACCTGGCCGGCGCTGTGCCCTCTCGTCCCCGGCGCCGGCAATCGATCCGCGCCAGGGCGGGCTGAGCCTCGACCCTGCGCCCGATCCTTCTCTCGACGCCACGGCCCCCGCGCCCGAACGGGCAACTCCAGCCTTGCCCTCGGCTCCCTCGGCGTGCCCTCGTATCCGTCCTCCACCGCCGAAGCCGCATGACCGCCACGCCCCCCAGCCCGTCCCCTGAAAACCCGTGGTCGCGTCGCCGCTGGTTTCTCGCCCTCGGCGGACTGCTCGCGCTCTACGCGTTGCTGCTGCTCGCCTGCCTCGGCGCCAACGCCGGCGGTTCCGATTCCTCCGGCTATCTCAACCAGGCCAAGCTGCTCACCGCCGGCCAGGCCACTGTCGCGCCCCGCGGTTTGCCGGGTCTGCCGTCCTCGCCCGAGCTCGACTTCCTCTATTCGCCCCTCGGCCTGAAACCCACGGCCGACCACCGGCAACTCGTGCCGACCTACCCGCTCGGCCTGCCGCTGCTGCTCGTCTTGGCCCGCCCGCTCTTCGGTTGGGCGCAGGTCGCCAATGCCGTCGCTTTTCTGCACCTCCTCGCCGGTCTTGCGCTGTTCTACGCGTGGCTGCGCACCCTCGCGTTCAGTCGCGGGTGGGCGCTCACCGGCGCGGCCCTGCTGGCGCTGTCGCCGCTCTACCTGCGGATCGGCACGCAGAACATGAGCGACGTGCCCGCGCTGGTCTGGTGCCTCGCAGCGATGCTCGCAGCCTGGCGAGCCGATCGTGGGGCCGGCTGGTCGCTCGCCTCCGGTTTCGCCCTCGGTGTGGCCGTCCTCATCCGCCCGAGCAACCTGATGCTGCTCGCGCCGCTGGCGTTCGCCCTCGGCCCGGCCTGGCGCCGGTGGCTGTTCCTCGTGCTCGGCGGCGCGCCGCTCGCCCTGCTCCAGCTCCTGCACAGCCACGCCGCGTTCGGCTCGTGGTTGACGACCGGGTACGGCGCGGTGGGCGGCATGTTTTCCTTCGCGAACGTGTGGCCTTCGCTCCTCCAGTACCTGCGCTGGAGCATCGTGCTCTTCAGCCCCGTCGCGCTGCTCGCCCTCGGTTTGCCCCGGCTCGGCCGCGTGGACCGCCGACTCGGGTTCGTCCTCACGACCTGGATCGCGGGCTTCTTCGGTTTCTACCTCTTCTACCCGCACACCGCCGAAGCGTGGTGGTTCCTGCGTTTCGTCCTCCCCGCCGCGCCGGCCCTGATCACGGCCGGGCTTTGGCAGGCGCGCGCGTGGTCCTGGCTTCAGACGCGCAGCCCGCTCCGCTACGCGCTCCTCGCACTGGTGTTCGCCTTCGTCGTCTTCTGGGACTTCCGGCTCAACGCCTTCAGCAGCGGTCACACCGAATCCCACTACCCCGAGACCGCGGCGTGGACGAAGAAGCACCTGCCCGCCGATGCCGCGATCTTCTGCATGCAGTACAGCGGCTGCCTTTTCTACTACACCGACTTCACGCTGCTGCGCTGGGACGCATTCCCCCTGGAGTCGCTGGGATCGCTGCAAACCGCGCTTCGCACTAGCGGCCGCCCGGTCTATGCCGTGCTTTTTCACTCCGAGAACCAGCCCGCGCTGGCGCGCCTCGGAGGCCGGTGGACGAAGATCGGCCAGGTGCGCTACGCCACAATCTGGCAGGCGGAGGACTTTCCGCCCCCGCCGCCGCTGCGTTGAGGCCAAACCCGCCCCCTCCCCCGCCGCCGCAACCGCCAGCCAATCCCACGCGCAACCTCGCCTCGTTTTCCGAGAGCTCAAAATGCTGTTCCGATCGGAACATGATTTTGAGCTCTCGGTTTGATCAACGCGCGCCGCACCTGGCTGGGCGCTTCAACGCGTAGCGGCCGACTCCAGCCAGCCCCGCCACACACCGCCACGCCCACCACCGCAATCCAGCGTGCCTGTTTCGCCGCGCCCTTCGCGCGGGCTGAAGCATCGGGCGGCGTCGCGCCACCGTTGCCTCGAGTGGCGGGGTGCTTCAGCCCCCGTAGTCCGGCTCGATCCGCTCAACACGCCAAACCGCAGTCCCCGGCTGAATATGAGCGACATTGTTTGTCGAACACGGCCGAACACTACCCCCGACTTCGCTGCGCGCCAGTCCCCGAACGAACCTGCAGCCCGGACGGAAGCACCGGGCCACACGCCACCGCTCAACCGCGCAGCAATTCCTCCGCGTGCTGCAAGGCATGCTTCGCAGTGCGGTCGCCGAGCATGCGCGCCAGCTCGCTCACGCGTGACTGCTTTTCCTCGTGAATCGCACGGATGGTGACTTCGGCGCGGTCGCCACTCTGATCCTTCTCGACCACGAGATGATTCGCCGCCTGCGCCGCCACCTGCGGCAGATGCGTGACGCACAACACCTGATGCTTCTTGGCGATGCCGGCCATGCGCTCGCCCACGATCCGGCCGATCTCGCCGCCGACATTCGCATCGACCTCGTCGAAAACCAGCAGCGGTACGTTGTCGAGATCCGCGAGGATGGTCTTCAACGCGAGCATTACCCGCGCGAGTTCGCCGCTCGATGCGATCTTGTGCAACGCCAGCGGCGCCTCGCCCACGTTCGGCGAAAACAGGAACTCCGCCGCGCAATCGCCCATCGGCCCGAGGTCCGGCTCGGTCGAGAGCCGCACCGTGAAATCCGCCTTCTTGAAACCCAGTTCCGCGATCCGCTTCGCCGCGGCCTTCGCGAGTTCGCGCGCCGCCTTCTCGCGGGAGTTGCGCAGCTCGCGCGCGATCGCCAGCGCCGCCCCCTTCGCCTGCGCGATCTCCTTGTCCAGCCGCGCCATCGCGCCAGCCAGATCGCCCTGCACCGCGAGGCGTTTGCGCATCCCATCGGCCGCCGCGAGCACGGCCGACACCGCGCCGCCGTACTTCCGCTTGGCGTCGAGCCACGCATTCATGCGCTCGGTGAGCGTCTCGACCTGCTCCGGCTCAAAGGAGAAATCACCGCCGAGCGACTCGAACTCGCGCCCGAGGTCCTCGACCTCGAACGAAAGCGCCGCCAACCGATCGACGAGCGCCTTGCTCGAGGGATCGAGCTGCTCGAGTTCGCGCCCTTCGCGCACCAGCGGCGCAAGTCTCCCGAGCAGGCCTTCGTCGCCGCTGAGCCCCTCGGCCACGGCGCGCGCGGCGTTGAGCAGCTCCTGCGCGCTGTTCATCCGCTGGAAGTCGCGCTCCAGCGCCTCGACATTCTCGTCACTCAGCTCCAGTCCGTCGATACTCTCGAGCTCGCCACGCAGGTAGTCGATCTGGTCGGGCGAAAGTCTCGTCTCGTGCGCGATCCGCTCCGCCTCGGCGCCCAACTCGCGCCACCGGCGGTAGGCAGCGGCGTAGCGCTGCAGCGGCTCGTGGTTGCCGGCGAAAAGATCGAGCAGCTCGAGCTGGCAACCGGCCTTGAGCAGCCGGCGCGGTTCGCCCGGTCCGTGGAAATCGATCCAGAGTTCGCCCAGTTCCTGAAGCGCCGCCAGCGTGGCAAGGGCGCCGTTCACGGTGATGCGCGGCGCCTTTTCGCGCGCCACGGTGCGCTTGAGCAACAGCACGCCGTCCTCGCAGCGCGGCAGCTCCAGCCGGTCCAACACCGCATCGAGCGCGGCGTTCTTCTTGAAGAACAGCGACGCCTCCACCTCGCACGCCGCCGCGCCCTGGCGAATCACCGTTTTGTCGACACGCGCGCCGGCGAGCAGCTGCAACGCCCCGAGCAGGATGCTCTTGCCCGCGCCGGTCTCGCCGGTGACCGCGGTGAAGCCCGGCCCGAATTCCAGCTCGACGGCGTCGAGCAGCGCGAGGTTGCGGATGCGGAGGTACTGGAGCACGCCCCCGACGCAAAACGTCCGCGCCCGCGGCGTCAAAGCCGGTTCTGAGGAATCGAGCGCCCGCCTCACTCCGCGATCGCCACCCCCGCGAAAGTGCCGGCGTGGGCCACGGCGAAGAGCAGCGGCCACACGCGCGCCGAGATCGCCGCGGTTCCGGCTCGGTTTCGCTCAAGCAATTCACGGCAGCCGGACCGCGTGAGCAGATGTACCTTGATCTGCTCGCCCTCGATGCCCGGCCGCAGACTCGGCGTGCCGCGGCACGTCAACACCACGAACGCCTGGCTCTCATCCGTCAGCCCCGGTGACGAGAAGGTCTGGCCCGACTGCTCCAGCACCCGCGTCACCTCGAGCCCCGTCTCCTCTTTCAGCTCACGCGCCGCACACTCCGCCACCGGCTCGTCGCCATCGAGCAGCCCGGCCGGCAACCCAAATTCCCAGCCGTCGATCGGCACGCGGAACTCCTCGATCACGACCAGCCGGTGCGGCGAAGCCGCCTCGGCCTCGCTGTGCAACGCGATGATTGTCGTCGCATCGATCCGACGCGGTTGGCCGGTCTGGCGCCGGCTGGCATAGACCCACCCGTCGCGCTCGTAGAGGCTGATCCAGCGATTCGCGTGCAGAAGCGTCGGTGTGCTCATGGGAATGTCATCTTGGTTCCCAACTCGTTTTACCATTAAAATGGTAAAGCGCAGCGTCGAGTCCGCGCCAACACCTGCCTTCATCACGGCCCTGCGGTGAGCGTTGCGGAACGCCGGGAGGCGTTCCAACCCTGCGACGCTCACCTCTTTCTTTTTCCGAGTCAGCGTCTCCGGCGCTCCGATTCACACGGTAAACGCGCCGGCGGCGGTGGCCGGGCGGAGCGGGCGGAGGGCAACGCCCCCGCCGCTCCGGAGCAGCCGTCAGAGCCGTTTGGCTCTCTAGGGCTGTGCCGCCTTGGTGATGGCCTCCGCCGCGCTACCGGCGACGACCCAGCTGGCCGACCCGGCCACCACGGCTTCATGCTCGAACCAGAGGTACCCGAAGTCGTCGAGACTCTCCGGGAAATCCGGCTTGATGATGATGTATCCAGGAACCACAGCGCCCGGGATGTAGGAATTGTCGCCACGGTTGAAGCTATAGGTCTGCGTCTTCGAGACCGTTCCGACCCCGGCGACGTAGGACGTGCTGTTCACCGGGTGCGTGCCGAGAATGTAGTTCACGGCGCGAAGGGTGTACTCCGGGCTCACCAGGTCCGGGTACGCCTTGTGCAGGAAGTACATCCGGATCGCCATGTCCACCACCTCGCCCGATCCGCCCCACGTGCGCAGGCTCGGAGGAACGCCAAACGGAGTGGCCCCCAGCTTCTCATCCAGGCCCGCCATGTAGGTCTTCACCGCTTCGCGCAGTTGGGCCTTCTCGCTCGCGCCCAGGTAATCCATGGCGCGAACCGCCGTCCACCCGCGGAACTCGAGCTGCTCGCCGTCGATCATCTGCGGGAGCAACTCCTTGAGGCGGGACTTGTAGGGCTCGGCGCCCTTGGTGGCGATGGTCAGTTCCAAAGCCGCGGACCAGTCCATGCCCACCCGCATGCGGGCCAACCGCGAGTTCGCGGGAGGAGCGGTCGGGGCCGGCGTCGCAGGCGCACTGGTCGGCGCCACGGAACCGGCGTCGGCGCCCTGCGCGCCAACCACCGTTCCTTGGGACGCAGCCAGCACGCCGGCGGCAGGAGCACCTTCCGCGTCTCCACCGAAGTGGGAACTCTTGGGGAAGGGCGTCGGATGAGCCTTCTCGTCGTTCCAGGCCTTGATCGCCGTCTCCAGGCACTCCTTCGCCGTCGCATCGTCCCACCCCTTCAGCGTGTCAGCGGCGGCCGCGAGGGCGGCGATGGACTGCCACTGGAAGAACGGGTTGGTCGTGGAGAAGATCCAGCGGTCGTCCGGCCGGCCGGAGTAGTCGCCCTTCACCTCGTTGAGACCGAGGCTCGGATCATAGATGCGGCCGTCGGTCTTCGTCGCTCCGTCGCCCAAGTGGGTATACTGGCGCAGATCCGGTTCGTGCGTGCCGCGGATCGAGTGACCGAAGGCGCGGAACTGCGCCAGAATGTAGGAGATGCCGTGCTTGACCTGCTGCACCGCGTCCGGGACGCCGTCGGGCCGGTGCAACTCCACTTCGCGGGCGGCTTCATTGACGGTGAGCTGGTCGTATTTGAGATCAAATTCACGATACGCCAGCGCGAGGTGCTGGATCACGTTCAGCTGCGCCGGCTGCTCGAGATCGAAGTCGCCCGCATCATACCAGCCGCCCACGTTCATGCCGGGAATGCGATCGCCGCCCTTGTACTTGCCGTCCGTCGCCGTGGCCTGATTCCAGCCGTCGAATTGTTCGCCCACCACCGGCGCGAGAATGGCGTCATCGAGGTGCGAGGCGCCATGCCACACGCGGTAGCCTTCGCGAACGGAGACGTGGTCCATCTGAATCGGGATGTGATGACCCAGGCTGGGCTTCCAGGTGTTGGCGTAGGCGTCCTTGTCGATCGGGAACGTGGCGGTGCGCTGGTCCGCGTACTCGATCACATAGAGGCCCGGCTCCCGGACCGCGGTGAAATCGAATTTCGAATAGACGTACCGCAGCCACGGCGTGGCCGGCGTGAGCGGACCTTCGAACACCTGCTTGTACGATCCGTCCTCCGCCAGGCGGAGCACCTTGGCCGTCTTCGGGCCGGCGTAATTCGGGTCGAGTTCGAGCACCGCCACCTTGGAGAAAGCCGGCGCGTAGCCGACCTGGCTGTGCGCGATCATCGGCGGGCGCGTCCAGTTCGGGATCACGTCCGGCCGGATGTGCCACACGATCGCGCCCTTG
>JAHFTC010000115.1 GCA_023269585.1 Opitutaceae bacterium | reverse complement strand
GAGCACCGCGGCGCCGTAGCGGTTGCGCGTCACCACATTTCGCTCATCGATCCGTTCCAACACCTCCTCGCGAATGTCCACCTCGTAGGGCGCACGGTCGTCGCCACGGTCCCCGAGGATTCTCCGGCGCACGCCATCGAGCCGGCGCTCCGCATCGGCCACCGCGGCGTCGGTGGAGATGTTGGAGCCGCCGAAGGCGTGGACCTTCTGCGCCTTCCCGTCGATCGTCAGCATCCGTTCGATGCGCGTCCAGTAGCGGAAGATTCTCATGGTGGGATCCTCAAAGGGCGATGCGCACGCCGCCGTCGCTCCAGGAGCGCCAGACCGCGTCGGTCAGCCGCATGTAGCGCACGCCCGTCGCAAAATCCGTGAGCCGCACCGGCGCCCCGTCGCGGATGCTCGCCACGAAGTCCTCCTCCACGCGCCAGCCCCGGCGCTGCTCGGCCGCCGGCTCGATTGCGACCTCGGCGCCGCCGAGCGGCGCGAGCCAGAGCTTTTGCGCCCCGAGGTCGAAACGCAGCGCGCCGCGTTCGCCATTGAGCCGGATCTCGTGCCGCGGCTGGCCGAGTTCCACGCCGCTGAAGTGCATCACCAACCGCGCCCCGCCGGAGTACCGACCGAGCACGCTCACGCTCTCCGGGATCTCGACGTCGCCCTCGCCGCCCTCGGGCCGGCGCCGGCGCTTGGTGAAGACCGCGGCATCGGCCTGCACCCACACGGGGTCCTCGCCCAGCCAACGCAGCACCATCTCGTAATTGATGCCGAGCATGAGCGTGTTCACGCCGCTCAGGGCAAACTCCTGCCGCCAGCCCAGCGGGGCCGTCGCATCGGCGAACTGGCCGCCGGTGTGCGTCACGCACACCTCGCGCAATGTCCCGATGGTCGGCAGGTGCGCGGCGATCACGGCATCAAAATCCAACGACATCGGGGCCGGCACGATCTGCGCCACGAGGTGGGGCCGTGCCTTGGCTGCCGCAAACATCGTCTCTGCCTGCGCCAGGTGGGACGCCATCCGCGCCTCGGTCAGCACGTGTTTCCCGTTGGCCAGCGCCGCACAGGTCGCCTCGGCATGCAGATACGGCCAGGTGCCGATCACGACCGCATCGACATCCGGAGCCGCCACCACCTCGCGCCAATGCCGGGCCACTCCGGGGATGCCGAACTCCTTCGCCACCGCCTGCGACGACTGCGCGGTCCGGTTGGCCACCATCACGATCCTCACCCCCGGGATCTTCTGCAGCAGCGGGAGGTGCCGGGCCCGGGTGTTCGCCCCGGCGCCGACGATGCCGATTCGGAGAGTCGCGTTGGCCATGCCCCAGACTCAAAGGTGCCGCGGACCGCAGCTCAAGGCTGCGCTTGCGCTCACGCGCGGTCTACACCGGGCACGCGGACGCCGGAGATTCGGCCCGCCAGTGACGCGCAACGCGAGAACAACCCCGAATGTATCCTTGGAGCCAACAGGACGGCCCGAAGACTCGCCCTGCTCCTCACTGCCGCCGCAGGTGCTGCCGGGAGAGAAAGGCCTGCTCGTTCGTGCGCGCCGCGTGGAGGGCGTTGTGCGTCACGACCACCAGGCTGGCCTGCTGCTCGGCACAGACCTCGAGCAGAACGCTGATCACGCCCTCCCCCGTCGCCTCGTCGAGGTTGCCGGTGGGCTCATCGGCGAGGACCACCCGGGGACGATTCATCAGCGCCCGCGCCACCGCCACCCGCTGGCGTTCACCGCCCGAAAGGTGAGCCGGCACATGGTGCGCGCGCTCGGCCAGACCGACGCGGGCGAGCAGGTCGGCGGCGCGCTTGCGCTCCGCCGGACCGACCCGGCCGACGATGCGGGCGGCCATGAGCACGTTGCCGAGGGCGTCGAGCTCGGGAATCAGATAGAACGACTGGAACACCATCCCGATGAACGTCGCACGCTTTCGCGCCAACACCCCGCGTCCGAGCGCTCCGATCGGCTCGCCCGCCCAGCGGATCTCCCCGGCATCCGGAGTTTCGAGACCGGCGAGCAGGTTGAGCAGCGTCGTCTTGCCGCAGCCCGACTCGCCCCGGATGCTCAGGCTTGTTCCCGCGCGCACCTCGCAGCCGACACCATCGAGCACCATGATGCGCCCGTCGCCGCTCGGATAGCTCATCCGCAGCCCGGTGGCGGAAAGGATCGGAGCAGAACTCGAAACCTGGAACTCGGAGCTCGGCACTGCTCCGGCTGCGGTCCTCACACCAGATGGGTTCACTTCGGGCTGGCGAGATTCATTCATCGTTCGTTCCGCGTTTCGAGTTCCACGTTCCGCGTTTCCGATCACTCACTACGCAGGGCCTCCGAGGGTTTCAGACGAGCGGCTCGCCAGGCGGGCAGGACGGAGGCGACCAAGGCGATGGCGATCGAGCTCACGGCGATCGTCACGAGATCGGCCACGGCGAGGTGCGCCGGCACTTCCGCGAACATGTAGAACCGCTCGAGCGCGGCCTGGCTCTGCGTGAGGCGGGTAAACGCATGCACCGCGTCGTTGCGCAGCCAGAGCGCGAGCAGTCCGAGCGCCGTCCCCAACCCCGTGCCCGCCACACCGATGAAGAGGCCCTGGTAGCAGTAGCAGGCGGCCACCGCCCTTGCGTCGCCGCCAAGCGCCGCCAGCAGGCCGATCTCGCGCGTCTTCCGCACCACCGAGATGAGCAGCGAGCTCGCCACGGAAAATCCCGCGACGACGACGATGAACAGCAGCAGGAAGAACAGCAGGTTCTTCTCGAGCTGGAGCACGAAGAGGAAATCGCGGTTGGTATCCATCCAGGCCAGCGCCCGCCGGCCGGGGCCAAGGCGCCGGTTGAGCTCCGCGGCGACCACGTCCGGGTCCGCACCCTCGGCCAGCCGCAGGCTCACGCCGTGCACCGCGGGCCCGAGGCCGTACAAGTCCTGCATCGCCCGCAGCGTGCAGATGACGAGACTGCTATCGAGTTGCGAGTGCCCGATCTCGAAGAGACCCACGACGCGGAACTCCCGCGGGAGCAGGACCTCGTCGTGCCGCATCTTCTCGAGCAGCAGCGGGGTGTAGAGCTCGATCCGGCTTCCGAGGCCCACGCCGAGCGATTGCGCGAGCGGGCGGCTGAGGATCACCGAATCGTCATCCAGGTCCTCAAGGCTGCCGAGCTGGAGATACCGGTCGAGCGGCACCACTTCCTGGACATGCTCGAGATCCACCCCCTGGATCGCGGGAAAGGCGGGTTTGTTGCCCGTGAGCACCATCACCACGCCCTCGGCGTGCGGCGTGGCGCCGACCACGCCGGGCACCGTCCGCGCCAAGGCGAGCACCGCCGCGGCATCGTTCATCGGCTGTGCGGCGGTGATCTGCACATCGCCCGCGGTGTCCACGATCATCCGCCGGATCTGCTGCTGGAACCCGCCCATCACGCCGAGCGTGACGATCAGCACCATGACCCCCAGCGCCACGCC
Source organism: Opitutaceae bacterium (assembly GCA_023269585.1). Classification (GTDB taxonomy): domain Bacteria; phylum Verrucomicrobiota; class Verrucomicrobiia; order Opitutales; family Opitutaceae; genus CAJCBL01. The sequence goes on along the minus strand of JAHFTC010000115.1, from coordinate 9,096 downwards.
CAGCAGCGAGATCACCGTGAAGAACGGCACGCGCCGCCCGGTCGGAAAGAGCTGCTTCAGCGCGAGGTAGAGGGGCCAGGACACAGGGAAAGTGCGGAATTCAGAATGCGGATTGCGGAATGGCGGAACCGGGCGGCAGCGCGGGCCGACCGAAGTTCGGTCGCCCAATCCGCAATCCGAAATCCGCATTCCGCATTCTCATGCGCCTTGGGGCCGCAGCTGCGGGAAGAGGATCACGTCGCGGATGCTCTCCGCACCGGTGAGCAGGATGCAGAGACGGTCGATGCCGATGCCCATGCCGCCGGCCGGCGGCATGCCGTGCTCGAGCGCGGTGAGGAAGTCGGTGTCCATCTTCTGGATGTCCTCGCCCACCTGCGCCTCGAACATCTGGCGCTGCACCAGCGGGTCGTTCTGCTCGGAATAGGCCGGCGCCACCTCCATGCCGCCGATGCACAGCTCGAAGACGTCGATCGTCGTCGGGTCGTCGGCGGTGATCTTGGCGAGCGGGCACAGCTCCTTCGGCAGGTGCGTGACGAACGTCGGCTGGATCAGCTTCGGCTCGATGCGCTTGCCGAACACCTCGTTGGTCACCTCGAAATCCTCCCAGCCCGGGTGGATCTCCAGGCCCAGCGCGCGGGCCTTCGCGGTCTTCTCCTCCTTCGTGCGGGAGAACCAGTCGGCATCGCCCGTCTCGGCGATGATGAGATCCTTGTACTTCGCCTCGCGCCATTCGCCGTCGAACTGGATCGCCTCGCCGGTGGCGGCGTGGGTGATCTCCATCTTGCCGAGCACGTCGCGGCACAGCGTCTGGATGAGGTCGCGCACCAGCGTCATCATCCCGCGGTAGTCGCTGTAGGCCTGATAGATCTCGAGCATCGTGAACTCCGGATTGTGGCGACGCGAGATGCCCTCGTTGCGGAAGTTGCGGCCGATCTCGAACACGCGGTCGAACCCGCCCACGAGCAGGCGCTTCAGGTAGAGTTCGAGCGCGATGCGCAGGAAGAAGTCGCAGCCGAGCGCGTTGTGGTGCGTGACGAACGGCCGGGCCGCCGCGCCGCCCGCGACGTTCTGCAGAATCGGCGTCTCCACTTCGAGGAACCCGCGCCCCGCAAAGAACTGCCGGACCGCCGAGACGAGCCGCGCGCGCAACATCAGGCGCTGGCGCGACTCCTGGTTGACGATCAGATCCAGGTAACGCTGGCGGTACACCTGCTCGGGATCCGCGAGGCCGTGCCACTTCTCCGGCAGCGGCCGCAGCGCCTTCGACACCAGCGTGTACGAGTCGACCCGCACCGTGACCTCGCCGCTCTTCGTGCGGAACATCGTGCCCGTGGCGCCGATGATGTCGCCGAGATCCAGCTTCTTGAACGCGGCGTACGCGGCCTCGCCCACCTGGTCCTTCTTGACGAACAACTGCACGAGACCCGCGCGATCGAGAATCTTCACGAAGCAGCTCTTGCCGCCGTCCCGGAAGACCGTGAGCCGGCCCGCCACCGTCACCGGCACCGTGTAGTCCTGCCCGTCGACATGGGCGGCGACCGCCTCGGCCGAGGTGTGCGTCGGGCTGACGTTGGCGCGGAACGGATCGAAGCCGGCGGCACGCATTTCCTGGAGCTTGCCCAGGCGGACGGCGAAAAGGTCGTTGGTGTTGGCGGCGGGAGTGTCGCTCATGATTGAAGCCGGCGACGGTACGCGCCCCGGGAGGCCGCCGGCAAGCAGGAGTTGGGGGCGGAACCTCACGACAAACCGGTTGCACACCGAACGTCCTCAAATTCATTCGTCCCCCACCTCAATGCTCTGCCCCTTCGCCGCCCTCCGGAGGCCCCGGCCGCGCCATGGTTTCCGCCGGTGCGCGACCTTTTCCGTCTGCCGATTGCTTGTGGCCGTGCTCGCGCTGCTCGCCATGCCGTGGCCCCTGCTCGCCCTCGACCCGGCGCTCACCATCACCCAGTACAGCACGCGCACCTGGCGGCGCAGCAACGGCCTGCCCTCCAACGCGGTCACCGCGATCGTGCAGGCCTCGAGCGGCCACATTGTGTTGGGCACCGCGCGGGGCCTCGTGGACTTCGACGGCATCGAGTTCCATGCGTTCGGCCTGCCCGGTCAGCCGGAATCGCGTCCCCGGCTGATCGCCTCCCTCGCGCGGCGCCGCGCCGGCGGTCTCTGGCTCGGCATCGAACGCGGCGGCTACGGTTATTTCGATCAGGAGCGTTTCACGGTCTTGCATCGCGACAACTTCGGCGGCGATCTCCCCACCGCCCGCGCGGTGCTCGAAGCCCAGGACGGTTCGCTCTATCTTGCAGTCGCCGGCATCTTCGGTCGGCAGCGGCCGCCCGGCGCTCCGGTTCACCTCGCCACCGACCTCGACGTGATGTGTCTCCATGAGGACGCCCGCGGTCGCATCTGGCTGGGTACGGCCAACCGCGGGCTGTTCTACTGGGAGGGCGATGAACTGCACGAGGTCACCGGTGCCGCGGCCGCCTTGTGGCACGGAGCGGTCATCTCCGCCATCGCGGTCGACTCCGCAGGCGTGGTCTGGGTCGGAGCCTCCAACGGGCTCCACTCCCTCAACCCCGACCTTTCACCCCGGCCCTCCATCGGATTTCCCGGCCAGGCGCAGGCCCTGCTCTTCGACAGCCACGGCGTGCTCTGGGCCGGCACCATCGCCAACGGACTCTTCCGCATCCACGAGGGAAAGTTTCGTTCCATCGGCCGCGCCGAGGGTCTCGCCAGCGACCGGGTCCTCAGCCTCGCCGAGTCCGCCGACGGCAGCCTCTGGGTGGGCACCGAGGACGGCCTGACGCAACTCGTCGACGTCAAATTCCCAGTACTCTCGACCGCCGAGGGTTTGGCGGCCGAGGCCTGTCTCGCCGTCGCCGCCGGGGCCGACGGCGCTCTCTGGGCCGGCACCGCCAACGGCCTCACCCGCATCGCCGCCGGCGACTTCCGCAGCTATGGCGTCAACCGGCGCGACGGCTTCTTCTCCGAATGGATCAAACGCCTTTTCGTCGCGCGCAATGGCGACGTCTACTTCCTCGGCGGCCGGCAGGACTTCAGCCGCTTCCGCCACGGCGTCATTGATAAGACATGGCACACCGGCTCGTGGCCGCAGGCCCTCTGCGAGGACGATCGCAGCATCATCGTGTCGATTCGCACCGGGCTGCGCCGGGTGGAAAACGACGAACTCCTGCCCTATCTCCTCGCCGACGGAAGTGAACCCGCCCTCGGCTGGATCACCGAACTCCTCCGCGCCCGCGACGGCTCGCTCTGGATCGCCGCCAAGCCGGGCCTCGCACAGGTGCGCAACGGCGTATTGCGCGACTTCTCCCGCGAACTCGCCTCGACCGATGCCGGCTTCTTCTACCTGTGCGAAACCGACGACGGCGCGATCTGGGCGGCACGCAACTCCGGCCTCGTCCGCGTGAAGGACGGGCAACTGGCCACCGTCGACCACACCCAGGGGCTTCATAGCGATGTCGTCTACGCGATGGTCCCCGACCTGCGGGGTAACCTCTGGATGGATTCGCCCGAAGGCATCTTCCGCGTCAGCCAGCGCGATCTTGCGGCCGTGGCCGACGGCACGGCCGCCCGCCTCACCTGCGAAGTCTTCGACGGCAGCCACGCCCTCAAAACCTCCGACAAGACCACGCGCGAATTCTCCGGCGCCCGCACGCCCGACGGCTGCATCTGGTTTCCCTCCTCGAACGGGCTGATCCGGATCGATCCGGACCGCATTCCGGTGGACCGCCGGCCGCCGCCCGTCTACCTCGAGCGCATCGTCGTCGACGGCCGGGCGATCCCGACCGACCGGACGCCGGAGCTCGCCCCCGGGTTCGGCAACCTGGAATTCAACTACACCGCGCTCGATTTCCGCGCCCCCGAGCGCATCCGCTACCGCTATCGGCTCGAAGGATACGACGATCGCTGGGTCGACGCCGGCTCCCGCCGCGCGGCCTTCTTCACCAACCTCGACCCCGGCCGTTACCGGTTCCAGGTCCAGGCCTCCAACGCCGACGGGGTCTGGAACACCGCCGGGGCCGGGTTTGCCTTCACCCTGCCGCGCCCCTTCCATGCGACGTTCTGGTTCCGCGCCGTGCTCGTGACCAGCGCGCTCGGACTGGTCGGATCGATCGCGTTCTTCGTCGAACGCCGCCGCCGCGCCGAACTCGCCGAGGTCCGCCGCCGCGAGGAACTTCAATTGCGCATGATCGAGAGTTCCCCGGTCGCCATGGCCATGCTTGATCGCCAGCACCGTATCCTCTACACCAACGCAACCTTCACCCGGATTTTCGGCTACTCCGCCGCCGAGCTCCCCGATATGGACACGTGGTGGCGCCGCACCTGCCCCGTCCCGGCCGACCGCGACGAGTGGGCGCGCACGTGGGCTCGTCGGGTGGAGAACGCCGCCGCCCTCGGTCGCTCGATCGAGCCGATCGAGACCACGATCCTCGCTCGCGACGGCCAGCAGCGCACCCTCGCCGTCACCACCTCCGCCGTCGGCGAGCGCACCCTCGTCGTCTGCGCCGACCTCACCGAGCACAAGCGCGCCGAGGATGAGCGCCGCCGCCTCGAGGAGCAGCTTCGGCAGGGCCAGAAGATGGAGGCCATCGGGCGTCTCTCCGGCGGGGTCGCGCACGATTTCAACAACCTCCTCACCGTCATCCTCGGCAACGTGTCGCTCATCGAAACCCTTGAGCGGCTGCCCCGCGAGCTCGCGGACTCGCTCACGGAGATCAAGGAGGCGGCCAGCCGCGCCGCCAACCTCACCCGTCAACTTCTCGCCTTCAGCCGCAAACAACCGTTGCGGCCCACCCGCCTCGACCTCAACCAGGTCGTGACCGACATGACCCGGATGCTCCGTCGTATCATGGGCGAGGACATTCAGTTGGAGGCCCGCCTCGACCCGCAACCGATGGAGGTGCACGCCGATCACGCGATGATCGAGCAGGTGGTGCTCAATCTCGCGGTCAACGCCCGCGACGCCATGCCGCGTGGGGGCCGGCTGACGCTCGCCACCGCCCTCATCGAACTCGCCCCGGAGCAGGTGCCGCCGGTCACCGGCGCGGGCCCCGGCCGGTTTGTGCGCCTCACCGTGGCCGATACCGGCAGCGGCATTGCCCCCGAGGTGCTGCCACGCATCTTCGAACCGTTCTTCACGACCAAGGATGTGGGCAAGGGCACCGGACTCGGCCTCGCCACCGTCTACGGCGTGATCGAACAACACCGTGGCTGGGTCGCCGTTTCCAGCGAAGTCGCCCGCGGCACGCGCTTCGAGGTCCACCTGCCGGCCTGCACCACCGCGGCGCCTGCCGCCGCACCGAACCCAGTATCGCGTCCGCCCTCACCGCCCGCCAGCCGCCGCCTCGTGCTGCTCGTCGTCGAGGACGACACCAGCGTGCGCACCCTCGCCCGTCGCGCCCTCTCCGCTCGCGGCCATCGCGTGCTCGAGGCCGGCTCCGGACCGACGGCGCTCGAGGTGTGGGCCCACCACCACGCCGAGATCGAAGTGCTCCTGACGGATTTGGTCATGCCCGATGGCATGAACGGCCTCGAACTCGCCCGCCGGTTACGCGCCGAGCGCCCCGAGTTGCGCGTCGTCTACACCAGCGGCTACAGCGCCGAGGTCGCGGGCGGCGCCTTCGCCGGCCGCGAAGGCGTCGACTTCATCGCGAAACCCTACGATCCGGCCCGGCTCGTCGAGATCGTCGAAAACGCGACCCCCGACACTCCCGTGCCCTAGCGCCGGGCCGCTGGAGTCACGGTCCCCTGTCGACCGTCCACCGTCCACGGGCCTGGCGCCCCCACCGTGACTCGAACACGGATCATCCGTTTAGGAAACGGACGCTCTATCCACTTGAGCTATGGGGACGAAGGTCGGTGACCGGTTAACAGTCGACGGTAGACCGTGGCAAAGCCCCTGCCGCGCATCAAGCCCCGAGCGCGCCCGACCTCCGCGCGCCGCCGCGGCGCCTGCGTGCGGGGGCCGCGGATGACGGGTTGCCGCCACCGAATGTTTAGCGCTCGGATACAGTGGAGTCGGCGCCCGGGACGCCCGACGGCCGGGGTCACCGGCGCGCGCGCTTCTCCTCGAAATGGACCACGATCCCCGCGGCCTCGGCGTCGTAACCGGTCGGGACCGGTACGCGCACCGAGGTGATCTGCCGCTGGTTCTTCGCGAGTGTCGAATACACGATCTCGATGCAGGGCGGTCGGCCATCGATCACAGCACAGCGCTCGAACCGCGCACCAAAGCCCTTCCAGACGTGCAGCTCACCGCTCAGCCAGAGGCCGTCTTCGCCGATGCGCACCTCGCCACCGCCCGCCTCGCGCCGGGCGCGTTGACTGCGGGTCGTCGCCACGATGACCGCGCTGATGATCATGCATAGGCCGAGCAGCACGCCGAGCACCCAGCGCCCGCCTTCCCAATCCAAGATCGCGAAGAAGCCGCCGACCACGAGGCAGAAGAAGGCCACGATTCGGAACAACGCCCACTTGGCGCGACGCTCCCGCTCGTAATCCTCGCCGACGAAGCTCCGCCACTCCGCCTCGCCGTACTTCCAGTGCACCAGCGATTGCTTCTCGTCGAACAATGCATCGCGCACCAGGCGCCGCCGCCGAAACAGGAAGGACGAGAGCGCCGCCGATGGCGCGATCAACAGCCCCACCAGCACCATCGCGTACTGCCCGCCATTCCAGCTCGAGAAAAAGTCTTCCGCCACGAAGGGCGCTGCGGCCATCGCCGCACCGAGCAGCGTGCACCACCAGCAGATCTTCTCTCCGGTGCTGAGGCCGGTTTTCGGAGCGGGGGGAGTCGGGGTCATGGGTCGTTGAGCGAGGGTCGCATTCAGCCCGCTCCGCCGCGATGCGGCAAGCCGGCGCTGCCCCGCCGCGGCAAAGCGCCGGATCCTCGAGGAGTTGCGCGTGAGGCGGCGACTGCCGGCCGGATCGTCGTCCCCGCCTCTCCGCCGGGCCACCTCGGCGAGGCGGCCCGCAGCGGGCCCCTGCGTGTATCGACACCGCAGATTGACCACGCCCCGCCCGCCGGCTCGGCCGTTCAGGCCAGATAAAGCAGTTTGGACGCGAACTCCGGGTCGCTGGTGGTTTGCACGCCGAGTTTGCGCAGTCCCCCGGCATCACCGGGGCTGGGGATGTGCGTGAGATGGACGTCGCAACCGTTGAGCGCTTTGAGCTGTTCGATCGCCATCGCGGCGGCGGGATTCATGGTCGCGCTGATGCTCAGGGCGATGAGCGTCTCCTCAAGATCGAGACTCATGACCTTGCCCTTGAGCACGTCCTTTTTGAAGTGGGTGAGCGAGGTGGTGATGATCGGCGGCAGCAGGTGGATGTTGTCCGGGATCTCGGCGAGTAGCTTCACCGCGTTGAGCACCAGACTCGCCGCTGCGTGCATGTGTGGGGAGTTCTTTCCCGTGACGATGCGGCCGTCCTTCAACTCGATCGCCGCGGCGCAGCAGATGCCGCCGCGGCCCTTGCCGGCCTCCTGCCCCAGGCGCGCGGCCTCGTGGGCCTGGGCGACCACCTTGCGGTCCTTCGTCGAAAGACCATGGGCGTTGAGCAGCAACTCGACGCGCTGCACCGTCTCCTTGTCCACCAGGCCCATCGCGTACTCGCAGGCATAGGCATAGTAGCGGCGGATGATCTCCTGTCGGCCCGCCTCGCGGCAGGCCTGGTCGTCAATGATGCCGAAACCGGCGCGATTCACGCCCATGTCGGTGGGCGACTTGTAGAACGATGGCTCGCCGGTGATGCGCTCGATGATCCGGCGCAGCAGCGGGAACGCCTCGATGTCGCGGTTGTAGTTCACCGCCGGCTGGCCGTACGCCTCGAGGTGGAAATGGTCGATGAGGTTGACGTCCTTGAGCTCGGCCGTCGCGGCCTCGTAGGCGACGTTCACTTCGTGTTTGAGGGGCAGGTTCCAGATCGGGAAGGTCTCGAACTTCGCGTAACGCGCCTTCACCCCGCGTTTGTGCTCGTGGTAGAGCTGGCTGAGGCAGGTCGCCAGCTTGCCGCTGCCCGGACCGGGGCCGGTGACGACTACGATCGGTCGCTCCGTCTCGATGCAGGGATTCGCGCCGTAGCCGGTCTCGCTTACAATCGTATCGACATCGGCGGGATACCCCCGCGTCGCCCGATGCGTGTAGACGCGCACACCGCGGCGCTCGAGGCGGTTCTTGAACGCCACCGCCGCCGGTTGCTCGTCAAAACGCGTGATCACCACCGCCCGCACCACGACGTTCCACTCGCGCAGGTCGTCGATCGTCTTGAGCGTGTCCGTGTCGTAGGTGATCCCGAAGTCGGCGCGCATCTTCTTCTTCTCGATGTCGCCGGCATAGATGCAGATCACGACCTCGGCCTGGTCGCGCAGTTTCTGCAGCAGTTGCATCTTCACGTTGGGGCTGAAGCCCGGCAGCACGCGCGAGGCGTGGAAGTCGAAAAGCAATTTGCCCCCAAATTCCAGATACAACTTGCTGTCGAAGCCCTTCACGCGCTCGAGGATCGCCGCGGTTTGTTGTTCGAGATAACGTTCGTTGTCGAAGCCGATGCGGGGTGCCATGGGAAGTATCCACGATAGCGCCCGCCGCGCGCACGCCCCGCAACCATGAAACGGGCTCATGGCCGCCCTCATGGCGTTATCGCCAATCGGCCCCTGCCCACCCGGTCGGCTTTCCCCGCCGCCCCGCAAGAGGGCCCGCGAGGCGATCGATGGTCCACGGTCTCCCTCCCCGCGCTCACGCCCAGCGCTCACACCCCGTGCTCACACCCCGCGCTCACCCCCCGTGCTCCCTCCCCGCGCTCACGCCCCGCGCTCACACCCCGTGCTCACACCCCGCGCTCACCCCCGTGCTCACACCCCGCGCGGGGCTGGCGTGCCACGCCGAAACAGAAGACCGGGCCGGGCACGCTCCCCACTCACGCGTCCACCCCACCCTCGCCCCCCCCCGAGGACCCTCCATCCCTGCCCCCTCCGCCCTTCCGGAACTTGTAATCTATTGTATTACAAGTTCCGCGAGGCCGGGCTGTCCGGCACGGCGTTCAGCCCCTACGCGTTGGTGCACGAGGCCTACGACAACACCAACG
>JAHFTC010000212.1 GCA_023269585.1 Opitutaceae bacterium | reverse complement strand
TGTACCGCCCGGCGCCGACGCTCAGAGGAGATCGGCGGCGAGTTCGGCGAGCTTGGAGCGCTCGCCCTTCGAGAGCTTCACGTGGGCGGCGAGGGCGTGGCCGCGCATCTTGTTGCGGCAGTAGACGAGGCCGTTGGAGCGAGAATCCACATACGGGTTGTCGATCTGCGCCGGGTCGCCGATGAGCACGATCTTCGAACCTTCGGAGATGCGGGTGATGATCGTCTTCACCTCGTGCGGCGTGAGCTGCTGCGCCTCGTCGAGGATGAAGAAGCGCCGCGCGATCGAGCGGCCGCGGATGAAGCACAACGCCTCGATTTCGACCACGCCCGAGCGGATGAGCCGCTCGTACGGCTTCATCGGCGGGAGCGAACTGCCACCGGCGGCGACGGGTGTCACGCCGGGGGCGGCGAAGGCCATCCCGTCCTTGTGCTTTTTCTTCCCGACCTTCTTGGCGGCGAACTGCGGCTCCTTCGGCGGCTTCGAGGGAATGAGCACCTCGAGCGCGTCGTAGTAGGGTTGCAACCACGGCTTCATCTTCTCCTCGAGCGCGCCGGGGAGGAACCCGATCTCCTTGCCGAGCGCGATCACCGGGCGGGAGATGGACACGCCGTCGTAGCGGCTGTGCTCCTCGCGGATCTGCTGGAGCGCGCAGGCGGTGGAGAGGAGCGTCTTGCCGGTGCCGGCCTTGCCGTAGCAGGTGACGAGCGAGAGCGAGTCGTCGAGCAGGGCGTCCATGAAGAACTGCTGCTCGAGATTCTTCGGGCGGATCGGGATGCCGCCGGGCGCCTGCACGTGGTCGGGGAGGCGCAGCCGGCGCACGAGGCCGGCGCCGCCGTAGCGGCCGGGCATCGTCTTGCCCTCGGGCGTCTTGAGCAGGACGTAGTCGTTGAGGAGCAGGTCCTTCAGCCCGTCGCCCTCGAACTCGATCTGCCCCTCGGAGGCGAAGCGCTGCATCTCGTAGATCGAGAGCGAGATCGTGTGGTATCCAAGATCCTCGTCGTCGACCGGGACCTTGTCGTTGAGGTAGTCCTGCGCCTCGAGGCCCACCGCGCGCGCCTTGAGCGCGACATTGACGTCCTTGGTGACGAGGATCGTCGGCGGCGGAAAGGTGTCCTTCACGAAGAGGGCGCACGCGATGATGCGGTTGTCCTTCTTCAGGAGGTCGGGGAGGACCGACCGGAACCGCTGGATCGAGGGCGAGGTTTCGCCATCGAGCAGGTAGCGGTTGATGATGACGGAGAGCGTGCCGCCGGTGGGCAGGTCGACGCCTTCGTGCATGGCCCGGCTGTCCGGGAGGAGTTGCGAGAGGATGCGGTGCACGGTGCGGGCGTTGCGGCCGCGCTCCGTGGACTGCTCCGATTTGATGGCATCGAGTTCCTCGAGCACCTCGACGGGAATGACGAGGTTGTTGTCGTCGAACTTGAAGATCGACTGGGGGTCGTGCAGGAGCACGTTCGTGTCGAGGACGAAGGTCTTGGCCTTCGTGGAAACTCTGAGCCGCGCTTTGGTTTGGAGGGTCCCTGAGGGGGTACTCATCAGCGGTGAGTAAGTTGTGAGCAACTCAATGGGGGGGCGCCTTCCGCGCGTCGATGCAATTTCCCGAATCTAGGGAGAAATTCCTGCGAAGGGCGCATGCCGCGGAAAATGCAGGAGTCGCGCCAAGTGCGGCGGGCGAACAGCACTCCCGTGTGTCGGGAGCGCGCACCGCCGGCGTCCCGGGCGCAGCGCCTCGCCGCGGACGGGTCGAGAGCTGGGGCGGAGAACGCATGTCAACTATTCGTTGACATGAATTTTCCGCGGTGCCGGCGGCGGCCGCGCCGTCACGACGACGCCGTTGCCTTTCGCGGCTGCGCCCACCGGCGCTGCCGCCCCGATTCGGCCTTGCGCGCGGAAACATCGGGCGCTTGCCTCGCCGGCCATGTCGTCCACCACCACCAAAGAATACGCCGTGATCAGCACCGACCACGGGGATATCAAGATCGAGTTCTGGCCCGAGGTCGCGCCGAAGACCGTCGAGAACTTCAAGAAGCTCGCCGGCGAGGGCTTCTACGACGGCACGGCATTCCACCGCGTCATCAAGGGCTTCATGATCCAGGGCGGCTGCCCGAACACCAAGGACGGCGCCAAGGGCATCCCCGGCACCGGCGACCCGGGCTACAAGGTGAAGGCCGAGTTCAACGCCAAGTCGCACGTGCGCGGCGTCATCTCGATGGCTCGTTCCCAACATCCGGATTCGGCCGGCTGCCAGTTCTTCATCTGCCACGGCAACGCCGCCTTCCTCGATCGCCAGTACACCGCCTTCGGCCAGCTCGTGGGCGGCGACGAGGTGCTCGAGAAGATCGCCACCTGCGCGACCTCCGGCCCGGAGCGCAGCACGCCCAACGCCCGCCAGGGCGTGAAGTCGGTCAAGATCGTCAGCGAGTAACCGACCAGCGGCGACACCGCCGCGTTTCCTTTCACCCGGCGCCGCACCCGCGAGGGGCGGCGCCTTTTCTTTGGGCGCAGAGGACCGGTGGACGGTGGACGGTGACCGGACCGGACGACAGAGGCCGGATGGCAGAGCATCTCTCGCCATTGCTGACGCAAGGGCTGCGCGGCGCACCGCGTTCCATTGGGTCCGCTGCGGGACAGAAGAGAACTGAGAAGACGGGGGAACCGCGGGCCGGGCTCACCCGCGCACGGTCACCAACTCGCACGAGACTGCGCGACGCGCGGCCGGGTCGTAGCGCACGAGCGCCCCGGAAATCCGCACGTCGCCCGTCGCCACCTCGAAACGCCGCGGCATGCCGTCGACGAAGCGGCCGATGACGGCCTGGATGTCGCGCCCGAGCACCGACTCGTACTGGCCGGTCATGCCGGCGTCGGTGAGATAGGCGGTGCCCTTTGGGAGTACCGCGGCATCGGCCGTGGGCACGTGCGTGTGCGTGCCGACCACCGCGAGCGCGCGGCCGTCGAGGTACCAGCCCATCGCGATCTTCTCGGAGGTCGCCTCCATGTGGACCTCGACGAAGACACCGTCGCAGTCCGCCTCCGAGGCCTGGAGCAACCGGTCTGCTGCGGCGAACGGGCAGTCGCCCTTCAGGCCGATGAAGTTGCGTCCCAAAACGGTGAACACGCCGAGGCGGAAGCCGTTCTTTTCGACCACCACGCGCTCGCGCCCCGGGCACAGCGCCGGGAGATTCGCCGGGCGGCACACGCGGTCGAGCGTCTTGATCTCCGCCTCGAAACCCTTCTGGTCCCACACGTGGTCGCCGAGGGTGATCACGTCGACGCCGCTCGCGAGCAGCTCGCGGGCGATGCCTCCGGTGATGCCCGCTCCGGCGGCGGAGTTCTCGGCATTGGCGACGACAAAATCTAGCGACCACTGCTCGCGCAGCGCCGCGATCTGTTTCGTCACGATGTCGCGGCCGGGCCGCCCCACGATGTCGCCGATGAAGAGGAGGGAGATCACGCCGCGCATTCCGGACCGGCGTGCGC
>JAHFTC010000023.1 GCA_023269585.1 Opitutaceae bacterium | reverse complement strand
CGACGGAGGAACTGTTGGAGCTCGGCGGGACCGGCGAGCGCGGGGACGGACGATGGGGTGCTCATGGGGCTACGCGGAGCGGGGTGGGTGAGAGAACGATACCACGCTGGCGCGGGGCTACAAGACCCGCGATCGGGCCGGAATGCTGGGAAGCGCGTCGGCGACTGTGGAGGGGCGTCGCGGGCTCCGACCGGGGTCGCTGCTGTTGCCGGCGGAGAAGTCTACGGCGGCGCCGGGCATTCGGCCGAAAGAGCGTGTGCTCGGCCGGAAAGCGATCGAACCTGCCTCGTGCCGAATTCCAATCCCGCCATGGCGATCTACACCGATGGGGCCTGCGAGCTGAACCCGGGCCCGGGCGGCTGGGCGGCGTTGCTCGTGGGCGAAGGGGAGCGCCGCGCACTCTCGGGTGGTTACCGGCGGACGACGAACAACCGCATGGAGCTCGTGGCGGTGATCGAGGGCCTGCGCGCGCTCGAGGGCGGCCGGCGGGAGGTGCGCGTGGTTTCAGATTCCAAATACGTGACCGAGGCCGTGAACCGGGGCTGGCTCGACGGCTGGGCGCGGGACGGGTTTCGCAAGAGCAAGGGCATCCGCGAGAACGCGGACCTGTGGATCCAGTTGCGGGAGCTCCTTCAGCGGCACGCGGTGACGTTCGAGTGGATCAAGGGGCACGCGGCGCACCCGGAGAACGAGGAATGCGACCGCTTGGCCGTCGCGGCGCGGCGGCGCCCGGACCTGCCTGCCGACGGTGCCTTTGAGGATCCCGCGGCCGCCAACCAGTCCCTCGGTCTCACACTCCTGTGAGCGGCTCCCGGGGGCGTCCCGCACGCCGGCCTGCGCGCAATGGAGCACTCGGCTCAGCCCGCGCGTTTGAGGAGGTCGCGGAGCAGGGCGCGGCGTTTCTGCTGAACGCGACCGTTCGCAATCCGGGCTTCGACACGGCGGCGGCGATCGTCACGCTGCGGGCCTGCAGCTTCGTCCCCTGAACGCTGACCGTGCCCCGCCGCCTTCACGCATGAAATCCTTCTCCCTGCCCGATTACGCCCGCATCAAGCGCGTGCAGAGCTTCCAGGAACTGGTGACAACGCCGTTCGCGGACGGCGTGAACGCGCTCTGCTGGGAGCGCGCGCTGTCGGGCGACTTCGGCGAAATCGTGGACCGGCTGGCGGGCTCCGAACAGATCACGACGCTTGACGAGGCCTTTCTGGTGGCGCTGCCCGTGAGCGCGGCCGGCGCCGTCGCTGTCGGCCGCCTCGTGGCGGATCTGCGGTTGTTGCGCGAGCACGGCCTCGCACCGTCGCTCGACCTGATTCGCGGCTATGCCCGGGATGAGGACGCATCGGTCGTGCGCACCGACGTGTACTCGTTCCATGCCGACAGCGCCCCGGAGCCGGCCGACACCTATCTGTGCACCTACCACGGGCCGACGAGCGAGGGCGTGCGCAACGAGGAGGTGCGGCGGCGGGTGGACGTGCCCGCCACGCGCGCTGCACTTCTGGAGCTGTACGGCGGGCTGGACGACGACGGGTTCAGCGCGTTCCTGGCGGAGCATTGCTACGATCTCCACTACGAACCTGCGCCGGAGGCGCAGCCGTTCTCCTTCGGGGTGGGCAACCTCTGGCGCATCGCGATTGAGTACCCCGGCTGCCCGGTGCCGCCCTGCATCCACCGCGCCCCCGACACGGCGCCCGGTCAGTCGCGGTTGCTGCTGATCAGTTGAGGCGAGAACACCGACCGATGCAGGCGATCGAATCGTCCGGTGTGAGCGGGTCTGGAACGGATTCCCAGGCGGAACCTCACGAGCCGGAGCTGCCCGGCGTTGGAAATGCATCGAGTTCCTTGCTCAGCAACCGGGCGATCGAGGCATAGGTTCCTCCAGCGAGATCGAGGGCGGCGCTCAGCAGCACCTCGGCGATCAACACGGGGACCGGCGCCACGGCGGCGCCGGGTGTTGTGCACGCCTCCGGCGGCGTAGTGACCAGGAGCCGTCGGCAGGCGGCCGGGCGCCACTCGTAGATCCGGCAGGCGTGGTCGTCGCCAAGAAACACGCATCGATTTTCCGGTGCGAAGAAGCGCCCCCACTCCGGGCTGAGTCGCGGCCGGGTCGCCTGGAGCCGGAGGCGGTCCTGATCGATCACCACGCCCTCGCGCACTTTGGCGGCGAGCAGAGCGGCCTCATCGGGAGTGATCTCCACTTCGAAGTGGCAGCACCCGCAGCAGCCGCGCCGGCAGCTGGTGTGCAGCCCGTTGGCGATGGCCAACGCCTGATCCAGCATCCGGTGGAGCGCGAGGCCGCGTAGTGCTCCGGGCGGCGCAGACTGCAAAGCGTCACAGTAACTCGTGTGGAGCCGGTGGATCGCCTCGAGCATCCGGGCAAATTCCTCCTGCGGGAGGGCCGTGGCCTGAGCGGCCACGAACGCGCGCAGCCACGGGGTCGGGTGGCGCATGAACTCGAGTGGGGCCTGACCGGGGGAATTCCTGTCGCCCTGGGGCGTTGCTGTCTGCACGGCTTCTGCTTGGTCTGAGGTCTTCGCGTGCGCGAATCCAAACTCGTTCGAGGGCTCGGTCTCTCCCGGCTCGGGGGGACAACAACGTTTCGGTGGTGGCCCGGCGGTCGGTCCGCAGCGCGCCTTCGGGCTTGGCGGGGCGGCGCGGGGCTGCGAACCTGCCGGCAGCACGACGCGGCGATGGCCACCAACCCCGGATTCCGAAAGCTCCTTCACGCCTGCGCGCCCCCGGGCGCGGCGCTGGCGTTGGTCGGCCTGCTCGGGGCGGCCGGGGCGCTCGCGGCGCTCGATCGCGCGTGGTTCGACATGCTGCAGCGACGCACGGCGGCGCAGGCGGAGGTGCCGGCGGATACGGCGCTGGTGCTGATCGACGAACAGGCGCTGCAACGGCTGGGTGCGGCGGACATCGGCTACCGCTGGCCGTGGCCGCGGCGGGCGTTCGCCGGATTGTTCGCGTCGCTGCACCGCGCGGGGGCGAAGGCGGTGGTGGGGGACTTCAATTTCTTCGAGGCCTCCGAGGATCCGATGCAGGACTACGAGTTCGGCGCGTTGGCGGCGGCGCTGCCGGAGGTCACCCTCGGTGCGATGCCGGCGACGGCGGACAAGCCCGAGCAGCTGCCGGTGATCTGGCCGGCGGATTTCCGCGAGAGTTACGCGGCCTATTTCCAACGTCCCCGCTGGGGCTCGACGCGCTCGGTGCCGGATGCGGATTCGGTGCTCCGGCGCTATGTCGCGAAGGACTCGCTTTCGGCGGTGGCGGTGCAGCGGAACACCGGACTGCCCGCGGCGCCGCAGCTGTTGCGCTGGCGGGGCGACCTCAAGACGTTGCGCGCCCGCGGCGTGCCGGTGTTGACGGCGGCGCCGTTCGCGCTCGACGGGCTGGCGGTGGCGAAGCGCGCGGCGGAGGTGGCGAGCGATCTGGAGCCGGCGGCGCTGGCGCAGGCGGTCGCGGCCGAGCCGGCGCCGGAGGATGCGCTCGTGCGCGAGGCGTTTGCGAAGGTGCGCGGGCGCACGGTGTTCGTGGGTGTCAACGCCGCGGGTACGTACGACTACGTCGCCACCCCGTGCGGCGCGCCGGAGCCGGGCGTGATCTCGCACTGGACGGCGTACACGAATCTCGTTGCGGGCGGGTTTGTGCGCGAGGCCGGGCCATGGGCCTCGGCCGGCGCGCTGGTGCTGCTCGTGACGGCGCTCGGCTGGGTGGCGCGGGGCGGGATCGGCGTGGTGCGGCCGGCGCTGGTGGCCGGCGGCGGCGTGGCGCTGGTGCTCGGCGGCAGCACGGCGGCGTTTCTCGGCAACGTGTGGTTCGCCCCGATGTTGCCGGTGGCGGGCGCGGCGGCGGGCTTCGGGGCGGCAGCGGTGCAGAGTTTCCTGCTGGAGCGCGCGCGCAAGCAGGAGATCCAGGGCTGGTTCGGCAGCTACGTTTCCCCGGCGGTGGTGAAACAGCTCGTCCAGAATCCGGATGCGCTGAAGCTCGGCGGCGAGAAGCGCGAGCTCACGGTGTTCTTCGCCGACCTGGCCAACTTCACCACGCTCTCGGAGTCGATGCCGGCGGAGGAGCTTGTCCCGTTGATCAACTCCGTGCTCGAGGACCTCACGGAGGGCGTGCTGCGCCACGGCTGCTACGTGGACAAGTACATCGGCGACGCGATCATGGGCGTGTTCGGCAGCCCCGAGCCGCTCGAGAACCACGCGCTCTCCGCCTGCCGCGCGGCGCTGGACTGCATGCGCCGGCTGGAGGCGCTCAACGAGCGGATCGAGCGCGAGCGCGGCCAGCGGCTGGGCATGCGCATCGGCGTGAACACCGGCGACGTGGTCGTGGGCAACGTCGGCTCGACCAAGAAGCGCAACTACACGGTGCTCGGCGACCCGGTGAACCTCGCGTCGCGCCTGGAGGGCGCGAACAAGGAGTTCCACACCGCGATCCTGCTCGGGCCGCGCACGGCGGCGCTGGTGGGCCCGGCGCTGGTCACCCGGCCGGTGGCGCAGCTGAAGGTGAAGGGCAAGAAGCAGGCCGTGGAGGTGTTCGAGCTGATCGGCGAGCCGGAGTCGCTCGACGAGGGCGCGCGGCGGTTCCTGGCGGCCTACGGCGCGGGCTACGCGGCGTTCTGCGGCCGGCGGTTCGCGGAGGCGCAGCGGGCCTTCGGTGAAGCTGCGACGTTGCGGCCGGACGATTTTCTTGCCACGCGTTATGGCGAGGAGGCGGCGAGGCTGGCGACGACGCCCCCTCCGGCCGACTGGGAACCCATTCTCGAACTACACTCCAAATGAACTCCAACTCACCCCTGCGTCTGCTCGCCCTTGTGGCGTTGGCGGGCGCCTTGACCACGGCGGCCGTGGCGGAGCCGAAGGCGGGCGGCACCGTCTACTCCAAGCGCGCCGGCCTGCAGCTCTACACCGCCCCGAATTCGCAATCCGCGGTGGCCGGCACCGTCGGCTTCGCCGAGGCGCTCAAGATCGCCGAGCTCAACCCGACGGGTAAATGGCTCAACGTGACCGCCCCCGGCGGCACGGGCTGGGTCTTCGCCGGCTTCACGGCGGAGAAGAGACCGGAGACCGAGAAGACAGCGGGCGTCGGCACCGTCGACGCGTCCGACTCGACCACCGCGGCCGCGGCGCGGCCGCTCTCACCCGAGGCGGAGCAGTACGCGGCGCGCCATGGGAAAGTGGATGCCGGCAAGGACGTCGATTGGGTCGAAGCGGAGGCCCGCAAAGTGAGCCCGACGATCGTCACCGCCTACATGAAGGAGAACAAGAAAGGGGAGTTTCAGGAATGAAAACGCTCCGACTATTCATCGGCGCACTCCTGCTGGGTGCTGTCGGGACTGCGTTCGCATTTGATATCGGGGGCATGGTCAAAGGTGTCGGTGAGCGCATCGCGACCGACAAGGAGAAGCGCGACCAGCTCTCGAAGGGAGCCACCGGCCTGACCATCGAGGAGGAGATCAACCTCGGCGACGCCGTTTCGGTGGAAATCGTGGCGCGGTATGGCGGAGTTTGGCGCAACCAAGTGGCTACACAGCGGGTGAACCTGGTGGGCCGTGCACTCACTCGGTACGCCAAACGCGACAGCCTTGAATGGCGCTTCGGCGTACTCGATTCGGATGCGGTCAACGCCTTCTCCGCACCGAACGGCCGGGTATTCATCACTAAGGGCCTCTACAAACTGCTCGAAAACGACGACGAGCTGGCGGGTGTCCTGGCCCACGAAATCGCGCACGTGGATCTGCGGCATGCTGCCAAGATCATCGCGGGCAAACAGGGCACCGGCGCCGCGGTCGGCTTGGTGGCCGAGTCGGCGGGGGACCAGTTGGGCGGGTCAGCGCCGGAGGCGACGAAGATGTTTGAAGACGCTGTGTCCAAGCTCGCCACCGGTCTCCTCACCGATGGCTATGGATCGGGTCGCGAGTACGACGCCGACGAGAGCGCGTACGAGCTCGCCAAGGTCTGTGGCTTCGATCCGAACGGGCTGCGCATCGCCCTGAACAAGGTCGACGCAAACACCTCCAAGGGGAAGGAAACCTTCAACACGCATCCGAAGACCAGTGACCGCCTGAAGAAGCTGCCTGGTGGTGATAAGAAAAAGAAGGGCAAGTGAGCCCACGCCGCCGCGTTTGCGCGGCAGCGTGAATCCGATTCCACCGGCCGGCCCCGCAAGGGCCGGCCGGTTTGTTTGAGGTAGGGGCGCCGCCGCGCGTTCTTCGCTGCGAAGAACGCTGGGCCGGCGTCCTTACGCTCGGCCTGTGATAGGCGTCGTCGTAGCATCTCGAACTGCATCGGCTGCCTGCAGCTTCGCTGCGGACGCCGCGGAGCGGCGTCCCTACCTCACCCCCATTCGCCGCAGGGCCACCGCAGGCTTGCGGTCGGGCGTGTATCCGGGCGATATGCGCGGAGCCCGCCATCGGTGCGGGTGCGTCGTGTCCCGCTTCCGCCCATGATCGATCCCTCCCTCCCCCTGGCCGCGCTGGCGGCCGTCGTCGTCTACGTTGTGTTGGTGGCCGGCGCGCAGCTGCTGCGCCGCGTGCGCGGCTTGGGCTTCAAGTGGACGTACCACCTGTTCGCGCTGGCGGCCGGCCTGCTGGTGGGTGCGCGGCTGCTGCCGGAGGCGCTGGGCTGGCGGGCGGCCGCGCTCCTGCACCTCACCGCGGCGGTCGTCGTGTTCGCGGCCTTCCCGGTGGTGACGCTGCTCAACCGGTTGTGCTGGGTTCGCTACGACAGGGACGGCAAACGGGTGGAGGCGCCGCGGGTGCTGATCGACCTGACCGGCGTGGGCGTGGGGCTCGTGGCGGTGCTCTCGGCGATGCAGTTCGTCTACACGGTGCAGGTGCCGGGATTGCTGGCCGGTTCGGGCGTGGCGGCCTTGGTGCTCGGCCTGGGCATGCAGGACCAGCTCAAGAACATGTTCGCCGGCATCGCGCTGCATTTCGAGAAGCCGTTCAAGACCGGCGACTGGCTGCTGATCGACGGCGTGCACGCGCGGGTGATCGAGATCTCGTGGCGCTCGACCCGGCTCGTCACCACGGACGAGGTGCAGATCGAGATGGATAACAGCGCGCTGCTCAACCAGACGATCTACAACTTCGAGCTGCCCAGCCCCGAGCACGCGGTGCGGGCGACGATCGGCCTGCACTACGACGTGCCGCCGGCCGAGGCCATGGAGGTGCTGCGCAAGGCGGCGGCCTCGGTGCAGGGCGTGCTCCAGGAGCGGGCGCCGGTCGTGTATCTGAAGGACTTCGCCGATTCCGCGATCGTGTACGAGATCAAGCTGTGGATCCGCGAACACGCGCAGCAGAGCCGCATCCTCAGCGATGTGCGGTCGCATTGCTGGTACGCGGTGCGGCGTGCGGGCATGGAGATCCCGTATCCACAGACCGTGCTTCACCAGGCGGTGAAGACGGATACGAGCGCCGCGGTGCGCGAATCGGCGGCGGCGATGCTGCGGGCGCACAAGATCTTCGGCTGCCTTTCCGCGGAGCAATGCGGGGCGTTGGTGCAGGCCAGCCCGGTGGTGCAGTTCGCCAAGCACGAGCACCTGCTCACCCAGGGTGCTTCGGGCGAATCGATGTTCGTGCTCGTGAAGGGCGGCGTGGATGTGCGCATCGCGTTCGACGGGCCGGCGAAGAGCGTGGCCAAGCTCGGGGCCGGCGACTGCATCGGCGAGATGTCATTGCTTACCGGTGACCCGCGCACGGCGACGGTGGTGGCGGAGGAGCCGGTCGAAGCGGTGGAGATCGGCAAGAACGTCTTCGGCGTGTTCGTGCGCTCGAATCCCGCGGTGCTGGAACAACTTTCCGAGCTGCTCGCGCAGCGCCAACTGGCCAACGCCAAGCATGCGAAGGAGGGCGCGGTCGCGACGCCGGAGCAGGTGCGCAGCGGGATCCTGTCGAAGCTGCGGGCGTTCTTCGCGCTGGGCTGAGGCGTGTTGCTGCCGACGAGGGGCGGGTGTCGAGGGACGAGCGCCGAACCGTCGGTGGGACAATCGGAGCCGGTCGGCCTTTCTGGTTTTTCCTCGGTGATCCGGCTCTCGTCCCTCGACGCTCGACTGCCTGATCAGGCTGAGGCCACGTGGCCTAGTGCTTTAGACAGGCTGGTCGACGTGAGCTGGCGCACGAAGCTGTGCTGAGCGAGGGCCGGCGGAGCGGCGCATGGGCGGCGGGCGGAGCCGGACTGCGGGGGCTGAAGCACCCCGCTACGCGAGGCACAAAAAAGCCGCGCCGGAAACCGGCGCGGCCTGGAGAGTGGAGCAGCTCGCGCTTACTTCTTGGTGACGATCGGCGCGGTCTTGGTGACCGTGTGCACGACGGCGCCGGTCTCGGCGTTGACGAGCGAGATGGTCAGCTTGGCGGCGACGCCCTCGACCGCGGGCCTGTCGGCGGTGGCGGCGGTGCCGACCACGCCGGGGACGACCTCGAGCAGGGCGAAGCCGGGGGCGGGCTGCTGCTGGCTGTAGGCCATCTTCACGCCCGTCGCCGCCGGAACAGCCACGGGGCTGCTGAGCGAGCCGATGGAGATTTCATCGAGGCCCTCGGGCGAGACCGAGTGGTATTGGGCGTTGCCGCCGACGATCACGACGAGGCCCTTTTCGGCGAGCTGGTTGGCCTTCACGTGATCGAGGAACATCTGGCGCTCGGAGCGGAAGCCGGAAGCGTGGCTGTCGGACGAGCTGTCGGGGCCGACGACGGCGGTCGGCTGGATCACCACCTTGAAGTTCGTGGTGGAGCTCACGTGCTGGCGGAGCAACCACTCGCCTTGGGACGTGCCCCAGAGGGACTTGTCCTTGTTGTCGGCGGTGCCGTTGGGGCTGCGGTAGTCGCGGACCTCGAGCATCCAGAGGGCAAGGTCACGGGTGGCCTGCACGGAGCGGAAGGTGAGGCTGGTCGGATCGCGCGGATCGGTGACGGGAACCTGCTCGCGGAAGATGTCGGCCCCGAGGTCGGCGCTCGGCTCCTTGCCGGCGGAGTAGTCGGCGCCGGCGAAACGGAAGTCGCGGTCGTTCTTGATCCAGTAGGTGCCGACCTGTCCGAGCAGGGTGGCGACCTTGGGCTGGGTGAGGAGCTGGTGCCACTTCGCGCGCATCGCCTCGGCGGTGGTGGCGGTCGGGGGCGCATCGTAGGCGACGCTGTTGCCGTTGAAGACGACGTAGTCGGGCTTGGCGGCGATGAGCTGGTCGATCGCGGCGCCGAGCTTCGGCGAGGTGGCGTCGAGGCCCTGGATGACGGCGATGCGCATCGGGCGGGTGCCGAGCGAGCCGGACATCGTCTGGAAGGTGTGGACGGCGCTGGTGGTCACCTGGGCGGGGTTGGGACCGAACTTGTAGCGCCAGTAGTAGGTGCGACCGCCGCGGAGGATGTCGTCGCGGAGCCGGCCGAACATGTACTTGATGACGTTGTCGGTGCCGGGAGTGATCTTGATCCACTCGCTCACCGAGGGGCGGACGAACTCGGGATTGTCGGCCGCCTCGAATCGGGCCCAGCCCTCGATGGCGTCGGAGATGCCGGAGCTGCGACGCATCTCCGGGGTGATGCGCGCCTGCAGGAGGGCGGAGGAGGTGCCGATTTCGCCGGCGATGTCCTGGGCGAAAGTGGAGGGACCGAAAGCGCCGCAGGTGGCGGCGAGAGCCAGAAGGAGGGTGCGAACGTTCATGCGAAGTAGAGGGGCCGAGAGTTTGGGGATTCGGCGGCGAGAGGGGCGGGAGCATTCCAACCGTTGCGGCCGGCGTCGAGAGCGAATCTTGGCGATTTTCGCTCGGGCGTTAGTCCGGATCTGGCGCGTGTCTTTCCGGACTGCGGCAGCCCAACCGGGCGAAGTTTCCTCCGCTGGCCCGAGTCGCTCGATCCGGACTAGCGGCAAAACCGCGGCGGTTTCGCTTCGAGTGCGGCTCCCGGGGGGCCGTTCGCGGAGCGCGCCGCGGCTCGCAGGGGGAGGCCCCGCCGGGACGGCGGGAGAAAACCGGGCAGGGCGCGACGGCAACACGGCCGCCGCGGGAGGCGGAGCGCAGCGGGGGCCGGCGCCGGGTGGGTCTCTTGACATCAAGATAAAAGCGCTTTCCCTCCCGCCATCATGCGCTGCGCCCTTCGTCTTGCTGCCATCGCCCTGCTGCTCTCCTCCCTCGGTTGGTGGGTGGCGGCGGGGGCCCCCATGGGCTGGTGGCGCACACGCGTGGGCGTCGAGCGCACGGACGAGTTCACCGGCCTGAGCGTGATCGAGTGGCAGGAGCGTTTCGTGCCGGGCGTGGAGACGCCGGCGCTCGGTCTGCTCGCGGGCGGCGCGCTTTTCGCCGCGACCCTTTTCTTCCGTAGAAAACTACCACCAAATCAGCCAACCTCATGACCACGATCCACCGTTCCGTTTCACTCGCCCTCATCCTTGCCGCCGCGGGGCTCTCCGCTGCGCCGCAGACCTTCGATTTCAAGGACCCGAAGGGCGTCAACAACGTGCAGTTTCACCTTGATGCACCGCTGGAGTCGATCTCCGGCCAGGGCACGGGCCTCTCGGGCTCGGTCGTCTTCGATCCCGCCACCCCGGAGACGATCACCGGGCGGATCGTGCTCGCGACCGCATCGCTCACCGTGGGCAACCCGACGATGCTCGAGCATCTGCGCGGGGCCAACTGGCTCGAGGTCGCGAAATATCCCGAGATCGTCTTCGAGGCGAAACGGGTGCAGCGCGCCGTGACCGA
This sequence comes from Opitutaceae bacterium, assembly GCA_023269585.1. Lineage (GTDB taxonomy): Bacteria > Verrucomicrobiota > Verrucomicrobiia > Opitutales > Opitutaceae > CAJCBL01. The sequence goes on along the minus strand of JAHFTC010000023.1, from coordinate 33,773 downwards.
GGGAGCCGCGATCAAGGCCGAAGTGGCCGGCGTGCTCACCGTGAAGGGCGTGAGCAAGGAGATCACCGTGCCGGTGACCTTCACCCACCTGCCCGACAAACTCGGCGCGCGGTTGAACAAGCCCGACCTCAAGGGCGACCTGCTGGTCCTGCGGTCGACCTTCGCGATCAACCGTTCGGACTTTGGCATCCAAGCCGGTCAGAACACCGACAAGGTTTCCGAACAGATCGAGCTGACGTTGTCGCTCGCCGGCGCCGCCGCGCGGTGAGCGTGGAGGCCGAGCGGGGCTGCGGGGCGGATTCGCCCGCGGCCCCTCCGCACCTCGCTCGACCGCACCCCGGATTCTGCAGACGACAGAAGCCAACAAAGAAACGAAGCGTGAAAGCGCGGGTCTACTGCCTCCGGAGGGCGGGGCGGGGTAGAAAGCACCTCCGCGTTCTCCGCGACTCCGCGTGAGGCCGGATCGGATCTGGATACGGGATGTTTCCCACGCGGAGGCGCGGAGAGCGCGGAGCGCAGATCCAATCGTCCTTTTGCCGTTTATACCCAGGCTGCGGCCCGACTCACGGTTACTGCCGCTCCTCCCGGGGAATCGTTGCTCAGCCGCCGAGTTCGCGGAGCACGGCGGCGATTTCGGCGAAGTACGAGTCCACCAGCGGGTGCAGCCAGAACAGGTAGAGCAGCCCGGCGGCGGAGAGCATCGGGCCGAAAGGCACCGGCATGCCCATGAGTCCGGGCGAGGCCTCGCCGGAGGGCTCTTCGCCTTCTGCCGTTGCCGGTTGCGGCGCCACGGTCGGGGCGGCGCCGGCCGTGGCGTCTCCGGAATCCGGATTCCGACGGGCGAAGGGCAGCCAGAGAAGCGTGGCGATCACGCCGAGCACGGCGCCGCCGAAGACGGCGAAGACCGCGCCTTTCCAGCCGATGAAGGCGCCGATGCAGCCGAGCAGTTTCACGTCGCCGAAGCCCATCGCCTCCTTGCGCAGGATCTTCTCGGCCAGCAGGCCGATCCAGAGCACGAGCGCGGAGCCGACGAAGAGGCCGAGCACGGCGTCGATGCCCGATTGCAGGGCGGCGAGCATGAACCCGAGCATCGGATCGAGCGCGGGTGCGGCCGCGTGGCCGTGGAGCGAGGGCACGGCCAGGGCGAGCAGCACGCCGATCACCGCGCCGCCGATCGTGCAGCGGTCGGGGATGATCATGTGGTCGATGTCGACGAACGAGCCGAGGACGAGCAGTGAGACAAAAACCATCACGCACAGCGCCTTGCCGGGCGGGAAGAGCAGGGCGCTGGCGAGGAAGAGCAGCGCGGTGAGCAGCTCGATCGCCGGGTAGCGCACGCTGAACGGCCGGCCGCAGCAGCGGGCGCGGCCGCGCAGGAGGAGCCAGCTCAGGATCGGGATGTTGTCGTGCCAGCGCACCGGCTGCCCGCAGGCGCAGTGCGAGCCCGGCCGGACGACCGACCGGCCGGCGGGGATGCGGTAGATGCAGACGTTGAGGAAGCTTCCGATACAGGCGCCGAAGAGACCGGCCGCGGCGGGGAAAAACCAGGGGAAGGCGGCGTGGATGAGGCGCAGTTCGTCGAGGGTGATCATGGGCGGAGGTTGAGGGCGGTGACGGCGGCGAGGTGCATCACTTCGGCGGGTACGGCGGCGCCGGTCCACAGGCCGAGGGCGCGGGCACCCTGGTGGACGAGCATGGCCAGCCCGTTGGCGTTGGGCAGGCCGAGCTGCTCGGCGGCGACGAGCAGCGGCGGCCGCGCGGGATTGTAGACCATGTCGAAGACGCAGGCCGGACGCGGCCAGCAGGGCAGGTCGATCGGCGGCGGCTCGTCGGCTTTGAGCCCGGAAGCGGTCGCGTTGATGAGGAGCGCACCGGTGGGCAGATCGGGCGGGGGTTCGCCGAGCAGGAAATCGCGCACGGCTGCCCCGCCGGCAAGCGGCCGGATCTGGTGCATGAGCGCGTCGAGCGTGCCGCGGCTGCGGTTGCCGATCCAGAGCGAGCGGCAGCCCTGGCGCAGACATTCGACCGCGGCCCCGCGTGCGGCACCGCCGGCGCCGAGCAGGATCACTTCGGCGCCGGCGAGCGGCCGGCCGAGCTCCTGGGCGATGGCGGCGGCCATGCCGTAGCCGTCGGTGTTGAAACCTTCGTAGCCGGCGGGGGTGTGGCGCAGGGTGTTGACGGCGCCGATGTCGCGCGCGGCGGGTGCCACGGCGGCGATGAGGTCGAGCGCGAGGACTTTGTGCGGGATGGTGAGGTTGAGGCCGGCGAAACCACGGGCATGGAAGAGCGGCAGCGCCTCGGCGAGACGCTCGGGCGGGATGTCGAATTTCCAGTACCGCCACGCGGCGAAACGGGCGTCGTGGGCCGCCAGCGCCCGCAGCGCGGCGTTGTGCATCGGCGGCGAGAGCGAGTGTTTCACCGGGTGGCCGAGCACGGCGAGGTGGGTGCCGGGCTCGGACCAGCGGGCGAGGTCGTCGAGGGTGAGCGTGTCGTCGGGGCGCATACCGGAAGGCGGTACGATGCCGTGAAACCGCCGCGGAACGAGCGCGAAGTTGGCGGACGTGCGACTGTCAGCCCGCGGCGGGGACCGGCGCACGTTCGCCGAAGAGCGCGGTGCCGACGCGTAGGAGCGTGCTGCCTTCGGCGATGGCGGCCTCGAGGTCGGCGGTCATGCCCATCGAGAGCTCGGGCAGGGCGACGCCGAAACGTGCGACGAGCTGGTCGCGGATGGCGCGGAGATTGGCGAAGGTGCGGCGGGCGACGGCGGGATCGTCGGAAAGAGGCGCGATTGTCATCAGTCCTTCGACACGCAGCGCGCGGCGGCCGAGGGCGTGCTCGAGCAGGGCGGGGGCGTCGGCCGGTTCGGCGCCGAACTTCGCGGGGTCGTTACCGGCGTTGATCTGGAGGAGGACGGGGAGCAGGCGCCCGGCGGCGGCGGCCTCGCGGTCGAGCAGGTCGAGCAGTTTCACGCTCCCGACGCTCTGGACGCGGTCGAAGTGGCGGGCGGCGAGGCGGGCCTTGTTGGATTGGAGGTGGCCGATCAATTCCCAGCGCGCGGTCACGCCGAGTGCGGCACAGTCGGCCTGCTTGGCCACGGCTTCCTGCACGCGGTTCTCGCCGACAGCAGGAAACCCGGCCGCGACGGCGAGGGCGACGGCCTCGGCGGGATGGTTCTTGGTCACCGGCAGCAGGCGGACGGTGGACGCGTCGCGGCCGGCGGCGGTGCAGGCCGCGACGATCCGGGTGCGGACCCCGGCAAGGCCTTCTTCAAAAGTTGCGGCGATGGCGCTCATTACGGGCCCTACTCGGGGATTGCCTATTCATAAGTGGCGATTATCCACACCATAATTCTTTGGCGCGCCATGCAAATTGAGAACTTCAAGATATTCGCGGATTTGGTTGAGACAAAAAGCTTCTCCAAAGCAGCCAAGCTAAATGGCATCACGCAATCAGCGGTGAGCCAGCAGGCGCGCTCGATGGAGCGGCAGTTCAAGGCGCTGCTGATCGACCGCAGCCAGAAACAGTTCCAGCTCACGCGCGAAGGCCAGCGCGTCTACGAGACGTCGAAGGACATCCTCAACCATTTCGAGAAGCTGCAGAGCGAGCTGCTCGAGATGAAGAAGATCATCAGCGGCACGATCCGGATCTCGACGATCTACTCGATCGGACTCCACGAGCTGCCGCCGTACATCAAGAGTTTCCTCCAGACCTTCCCGGCGGTGAACTGCCGGGTGGAGTACCGCCGGTCCAACCTCGTCTACGAGGACATCCTCCACAACTCGGTGGACTTCGGCCTTGTGGCGTTTCCGCAGAAGGTGCGGCAGGTGGAAATCATCCCGTTCCGCCAGGACAGCTTGGTGCTCATCACGCACCCCCAGCACCCGCTGGCGAAGTTCGAGCAGATCGAAATGAAGCAGCTGATGGGGCACAAGTTCATCGGCTTCGATCCGGACATCCCCACGCGCAAGGCGGTCGACACCATCCTCCGCGACCACCGGCTCGAGATCGAGACGGTGATGGAATTCGACAACATCGAGACGGTGAAACGCGCGGTCGAGATCGACGCCGGTGTCGCGGTCGTGCCGCTGGCGACGGTGTTGCAGGAGGTCGCGCAAGGCACGCTCGCGGCCGTCGGTTTCAAGGGCAAGGCGTTCACCCGTCCGCTGGCGATCCTGCATCGCAAGGGCCGGGTGCTCACGCCCGCGATGAAGCGTTTCATCGACGCGCTCACGGCACCGGTGCCGGCCGAAGCGAAGGTTTGAGCGGCCGGGCCGCGACCGAGGTGCGGTGTGCCGGTGCCTGGACAGCAAAAGGCCCGGCGAAAACCCCTTAACGCCGGGCCCATTGTTGTCTCGCTTCGCCTCCCGGCGAAGCATCCATGTTACCCCTAAACCCGTTTGCACGGGCACCTGGGCTTTAGCAGTGGCCGTGCCAACGCTGCGGACGAGGCGGAAGGTCGCGCGGCGCCCGCGGAGGCGGGGCGATTTTGGCCAGACATGGCCGTTTGTGGTCAGTGCGACCGCGCGGGGCGTGCCCTTCAGGCCGCTTTGGCCCAAGGGGAGTTGGGGCCCGTGGTGGCGCCGGCGTGCGGGCTGCCCCATGAGCGCGATTCATCGACCGAGCATCCGCCCGAGGTCACCGAAGCTGGTGAGCTTGGCGGACTTCGTCGGCGCCGAGGGCGACGGCAACGGACTGCCCACGGCGGGCGCGAGCGGCTTCACGACGGGCGCGGCGGGTGGCGGTAATCCGCCGACGAGCGCCGCGGCGGTGCGGATCTCGCCGATCTTCTGCTCGAGCTTCTTCTCCGACGCCGGTTGCGCGGTGCCGAGTTCCTGCGCGAACACGCTCACGCGGAACTCCTCCACCAGCCAGCGGAACTCGTCGAGCCGGCGAGCGTGCTCGGCGTTGCGCGGGAAACCTTTCGAAAGCTCGAGGACCGTCTTCGCCCACGGCGCGACCTGCAGCGCGCGGCGGTGGTCCTTGCCGGGATCCTGGCGCCAACGGTCGGCGCGCACTTTCAACGCCTTCAAGTAGCGTGGCAGATGCGGCAGCTGTGCCCACGGAGTGCGGACGAGGAAACCGGGCCCGATCAACGCCGCGAGTTCCGCCTCCATGCCGCCGTACGGTTGCGGGTGGGTGAGCAGCGCGGTGCGCAACGCGAGCGCCTCGCGCAGCGGATCGATCAGTTTCCAGACGATGCCCTTGAGCGTCTCGCGTGCGGCCGCGATGCGCACCACGAACGCGTCACGCGTGAGCGGGCTCACGGGCTGCGCGCAGATCCACGTGCGGATGCAGGCGAATGCCTCGGCCTGCCACTGCTCCATCGGCATGAGCGCGACGGCGGCGGGGCCGAGTTCGCGCAGTTCACGAAGGTCACGTTCGAGCCAGGCGAACTCCTTCGAAAGCTGCGCCTCGACGAGCGCGGCCACGCCGGCGGGCGTCGCGGCACGGGCCTCGGCTTCGACGGTGAACAGGCGCAGGGCGGCCTGTGCTTGACCGGTGGCGACGAGCGCGGGGAACGCGCACACGGGCACGCCGGCGGATTCCGCGATCACGATGCGCGGGGGCAGGTCGCCGAAGGTCCAGTCGGTGAGCTCGGCGCGCTCGTGCTGCGCGCGCGCCTTGCGCCAGGCGACGGCGATGGTGTCGTCGGGCTGTTGCACGAGCGTCTTCTCGTGCTCGGCCAGCGCGGTCTTCACTGCGGCGAGTTCGCGGCCGGCGGCGAGCGGCTTGCCGTTGTTGTCGACGATCTCGACGCGCACGCGCAGGTGGTCGGGCAGTTCCTCGACGTGGAAATCCGCGGCCGAGACGGCGATCCGGAAATGGCGCGCGAGGTAGTCGGCGAGGTTCTCGGCGAGCGGGCGGCCGTCGGCCTTGAGTTCGCCGGCGATGAGCTTCGCGGTGGTCTCGAGCGGGTTGAGCTGGATACGCGCGGCCTTCGGCAGTGCGCGGAGCAACGTGGTGACTTTCTCCTCGAGGTGCCCCGGCACGAGCCAGTCGAGCAACGCGGGCTGGAGCAGCTTCGCCTGACGGTAGGGCAGCCGGAGCGTGATGCCGTCCTCCTCGGCGCCGGGCTTGTAGGTGTAGTCGAGCGGCATCGCCCGGTTGTCGAGCTTCACCTGGTCGGGGAACCAGGCGGGGTCGAACTCCTCCATCGCGCCGAGCAAGTCCTGCTCCTCCATGCGCAGCCAGTACGGCTCGGCGGTGACGTGCTTCTTCCACTCGCGCTGCAGGTCGTGGACCGAGGACACGCCCGACCCGGCGAGGCGCTTGTTGTAGAAGTCGTAGGCGGCCTCCTCGAGGGTAAGCCAGTGCTTCGAGCGAACCTGTGTCTGGATTGTGGCGACCTTGTCGCGCAGACGGCGGTTGTGGTCGAGGAAGGGGAGCGTCGGTGTCTCGAGCGTGTCGGCGACGAGCGCGCCGCGGATGAAGATCTCGGTGGCGGCGGCGGGATCGATGCGGCCGTAGTCGATGTGGCGGTTCTGCACCTCGAGGCCGTGGAGGAGCGTGCGCTCGCGTACGAGCACGCGGCCGGCGTCGACATGCCAGTCGGGTTCGCCGTAGCTGCGCTTGAGGATGTGCTCGCCGAGGTCGAGCAACCAGAGTGGGTCGAGCCGTGCGTTGGTGCGTGCGTAGAGGCGCGTGGTCTCGACCATCTCGGCGGAGAGAATCCAGAGATCCTTGACGGGCTTGGCGCCGGGCTTCGCGGCGGCGGAATCGGGCTGCTTCTGCGCGCGCTTCTCGGCGCGGATGAAGAGCGTGGAGCCGGGGAAGACGAAGACCTTGCGGCTGCTTGTGGCGTTGAAGTTGTTGCCCTCGTCGCGGCGGGCGACGTTGGCCAGCAGGCCGCTGAGCAGCGAACGATGCACGGCGCGGTAACGCTCGCCGCCGTAGCGCCAGTCGTCCGCCGCGGCGTGGCCGCGGCGGACGGGTTTCGGATTCCGGGTTTCGGGTTTCGGGACGGAGGCAGCTGAGAGCGTTACGCCGTTTGCCTCGTTGTTTCGCGTTCCGAGTTCCGAGTTTCTTTCCGGTCTCCGCTCTCCGCTCTCCGGTCTTTCCAGCGCGTCCTCGGGCGAGTCCGCTTCGTCGTGCGGCACCTGCCACTCGTCGGTCTCGAGTTCGTCGACGGAGGCGGCGAGCTGCGCATGCACATCGAACCACTCGCGCATGCGGTTGAAGTTCAGATAGTGGGCACGGCAGAATTTCTTCAGGCGGCCGAGCGAGAGCTTCTGCGCCTCGTCGTGGTAGGCGTCCCAGATGTGCAGGAGCGTGAGGAAGTCGGATTCCGGGTGGACGAACTTGCGGTGCGCGGCGTCGGCCGCGGCTTCCTCGTCGGTCGGGCGTTCGCGCGGGTCCTGGATGCTCAGCGCGGCGGCGACCACGAGGACCTCGCGCAGCGCGCGTTCGTCGCGGGCGCGCAGGAGCATGCGGCCGACGGTAGGGTCGACGGGCAGGCGCGCCAGCTCGCGGCCGAGCAGGGAGAGGCGTCGCGGACGCTCCGGCTCGGCGGGTTCGAGCGCGCCGAGCTCGTCGAGCAACGCGTAGCCGGCGGTGATCGCGGCCGCCGCGGGCGGATCGATGAAGGGGAATGTCTCGATCTCGCCGAGACGCGCGGCGAGCAGGCGCAGGATGACCTCGGCGAGGTTGGCGCGCTGGAGCTCGGGCTGGGTGAACGTGGGGCGGCGCGCGAAGTCGTCCTCGGCGTAGAGGCGGATGCACACGCCCTCGGAGACGCGGCCGGCGCGGCCGGCGCGCTGGTTGGCGCTGCTCTGCGAAACCGGCTCGATCGGCAGGCGCTTGGTGCGCGTGCGGGAGACGTAGCGGCTCAGGCGCGCGAGGCCGCTATCGACGACGAACTTGATGCCGGGGATGGTGAGCGAGGTCTCGGCGACGTTGGTGGCGACGATGACCTTGCGCGACGGGCTCGGCGCGAAGACGCGTTGTTGTTCCGACGCGGAGAGGCGGCTGAAGAGCGGCAGGATCTGCACGCGGCCGAGTTCGCGGTGCTCGAGCTCCTCGGCGGTGTCGCGGATCTCGCGCTCGCCCGGCATGAAGATGAGGATGTCGCCGCCGCGCGACTGGGCGACGATGCGTTCGACGGAGGCCACGGCGGCGTCGACCACGGTGAACTCGCCCGACTCCTCGCGCAACTCGTCGAGCGGCGCGTAGATCGTCTCCACCGGGTAGGTACGGCCGCTGACCTCGATGATCGGCGCGCCGCCGAAGGCCGCGGAGAACTTCTGCGTGTCGATCGTGGCGGAGGTGACGACGATGCGCAGGTCGGGCCGGCGGTGGCGCAGGCGGTTGAGGTGGCCGAGGAGGAAATCGATGTTGAGCGAGCGCTCGTGCGCCTCGTCGACGATGATCGTGTCGTAGCCCCGCAGGTCGCGGTCGGCCTGGGCCTCGGCGAGCAGCATGCCGTCGGTGAGGAATTTCACGACGGTGTTGCCGGAGGTCTGGTCGTTGAAGCGGATCTTGCAGCCGACTTCGCGGCCCCACTGGACATCCAACTCCTCGGCCACGCGGCGCGAGACGGAGAGCGCAGCCACGCGGCGCGGCTGCGTGCAGGCGATGCGGCCGTGGCGCCCGCGGCCGGCCTCGAGGCAGAACTTCGGCAGCTGGGTGGTTTTGCCCGAGCCGGTTTCACCGGAGAGGATCACGACCGGATGGTCGCGGATCGCGCGCACGATCTCCTCGCGGCGCGCCGTGATCGGCAGCTCCGGCGGGAAGTCGAGCCGCCACGCGGGCGGCTCCTCGCGGCGATGGTGCGGCGCGTGGCTCATGAAGTCGGGGGAACGTTGTCCCGCAAAGCGGGCCGGCGGGGAAGCGCGAAACGCGGGGAGGGCGGAGCGGGAGCCGCCGATGGACGCCGACGAACGCGGATCGGCGGGGGCCGATGACGAAGTCGTTCAACCGGCGAAGGGGATGGGGAAAGGGAGAAACGGTCCGAACGAATCCCGAGCAGGTCGCAGAATCTGGAACTCACGAACTCAGGAACGGAGCGTCGGGTGGGCGACAGAGCGAACGATGGAAACGAAGGTCGTGCGGAGGGGGAACCGGAGATGGACGCGGACGGCGGAGGCGGACGACGGAGGGGGCTGGAACCACCGATGGACACTGCCGGGCACTGTTGGGCGTCCCGGACGCTGGGCTGAACGACTCCGTCGTCCCGCTACGGCGGAGGCGGAGGGCCGAGCTGGAGTTCGCGTTCGCAGGAGCTTGCCGGAGACAGCACAAAACCGTGTTCCGATCGGAACACGGTTTTGTGCTGTCGGGCCGTGGGGGTAAGTGGCTCCGCCTGAGAGCGAGGACGCAAAATCCTGTCCGACCGCGACACGGATTTGCGTCTTCGACGGGTGGGGCGGCTGTGGCAGTGCCGGCATGGCGGGAGTAAAGCCCACGCAACCACAGGAAAACGAAGGGCCGGGTTCTCTGCGGCTGAAACCTTTCGAGTCGGTGCCGGGTCGCCGCCCCGGCCTGCAGGTCAGGAAAAAAGGAGGCGACGGCGCGGGCCGGCCGATGGGCGCGAGCCGAAGGCATCCTCGTTTCCGCCATGTGGATGGAGACGAGAGCCGAAGGTCGAGGGACGAGCGCCAAACCACCGATGGATGCGCTGATCGTAAGGCGGGTCTTACGATTCCCCTCCTACAGTCAGGCCGTCGACGCTCCTCACTCGACTGAATGGCCTCAGGCCTGCGCCCAGAGTGCGTTTAGCGCGGTGGCGAGGGCGGGGACGCCGGCGACGAGCAGCGGGGTCGTGGCGGGCGGACCCCAGAGGTAGAACGGGTGTGTCGTGGAAGAACGGATCTCGTGCAGGTCGTTGTGCACGGTGCCATCGACGCCGCCGGCGGTCCATTGCGCGAGCACGGCGGCGCGCCGCGCCTCGGCATCGGCGCCGACGGTGAACTTGAAGCCGACGACGCGCAGCGGCCGCGGCGACAGCGACTTGAGCTGCGGGAGGATCTTCGGGTTGCGCACGAGGCGGACGACGAGTTCGTCGGCGTCTGAGCGAATCTTGCCGGCCTGCGTGGTGTCGGGCCGGTAGTCGGCGACGGCGGCGGTCATCACCACGGCATCGAAGAGGCCGGTGGCGAGCCGGCGCTGGAGTTTGGCGAGAAGATCGGCGCAGGAGGAGAACACCTCGCAGTCGAGCACCTGCTGCGGCTTCACGGCGCCCTCGCCGCGCAACAGAGTCACGTCGTGGCCGAAGCCTTGGAAGGCATCGGCCAAGGCCGCGCCCGTCGCGCCGGTGCTGACGTTGGAGACGAAGCGGACTTCGTCGAACGGCTCGCGTGTCGCTCCGGCGGTGACGAGGATTTTCACAGGGGAGGCGAGAGGCTAGAGGCAAAAGGCGAGAGGGTGGATGACGGACGGCAGACGACAGATCACGGATGACGGAGGCGACAGAAGTCAACGAAGGGAACGAAGAGGAGTGTGGCCCGCGACTGGCGTGAATCTCGTTTCTTGCGCCTTGGTTCTCTTCGTTACCTTCTGTGGGTCTCCGGATTCGGTTTTCGGTTTCGATCCCGGCGGCAGGCCTCAGCCCAGGGCCTTGAGGACGTCGACGGCGATGGACTCGGGGTCGGGGAGGCGGCCGGGGCCGCCTTCGCCGCAGGCGTGCATGCCCTCGGCGGGCTCGATGAAGCGTACGCCCCAGCCGCGGAGTTTCGCGGTGCCGGCCTGCGTGGCGGGATGTTGCCACATGCGGTGGTTCATCGCGGGCACGACCAGCCATGGCTTCTTGTCGAGCTCCCACGCGAGGAAGAGCGTGCCGAGCAGATCGTCGGCGATGCCGGCGGCGAGCCGGTTGATCGAGTTCGCCGTGGCCGGGCAGACGATCGCGAGGTCCGCGTGGCGGGCGAACTCGATGTGGTCGAGCGCGGCGCCGTCGGCCCACATATCCGAGTAAACGTGACGACCGGTGAGCCCTTCGAGCGTGGACTTGCCGATGAAGTGCAGCGCGGCGGGGGTGACGACCGTCTGCACGGTCACTCCGGCCTGGGCGAGCCGCGAGATGGTCGTGGTCGCCTTCGCGCAGGCGATGGAGCCGGTGAGGAAAAAGAGGATGTTTTTCGAGGCCATGGCGGAATCGAGGCGAGAGGCGAGAGGTGAGAGGCTAGAGGCGAGAGGGCGGCGGAGCAGGGCGGAGGGGCGACAGAAGTTAACGAAGAGAACGAAGAGCAGAAGACGGAGAGTGGCAGGAAACGGAGCGCCGAGCGGGGTGTTGCAGGCCGTTGGTCGGTGACGGGCCAACCTTCGTTTTCTTCGTTACCTTCTGTGGTTTTGGTGTCCGAAGTCTGGGTTCAGCGGAAACTTTCTTTCTCGTTCGGGAAGGTGCCGGCGCGCACGGCCTCGGTGTAGGCGGCGACGCCGTCCTTCATCACGGTGGCGGTGTCGGCGAAGCGGCGGACGAACTTCGGTTTGAAATCCGGGTTGAGACCGAGCAGGTCATGGAGCACGAGCACCTGGCCGTCGCAATCGGCGCCGGCGCCGATGCCGATGGTGGCGATCTTGAGGCCGGCGGTCACGCTCTGGGCCAGCGGGGCGGGCACGCATTCGAGGACGAGCGAGAAGCAGCCGGCATTCTGCAGGGTCGCGGCGTCGGCGCGGAGTTGGGCGGCCTCGGCGGGCTCCTTGGCTTGGACCTTGTAGCCGCCGAGCGCGTGGACGGACTGCGGGGTGAGTCCAAGGTGGCCCATGACGGGTATGCCCGACTCAACGAGATGGTGGAGCACGTCGGCGTGGCCGCGGACGCCCTCGGCCTTCACGGCATGGGCGCCGGCGCGGAGCAGCTCGGCGGCGCAATCGAGCGCGTAGGCGTTGCCTTTGCGCACGGCAAGGAAAGGCATGTCGGCGACGATGAGCTTGTCCGGCGCCTGGCGGGCGACGAGGCGGGTGTGGGTCGCCATGATCTCGGTGGTGGCGCCGAGGGTGTCGCGGTCGCCATAGAGCGTCATCATCACGCTGTCGCCGACGAGCAGGCAGTCGACGGGCGCGGCGGCGAGCAACCGCGCGGACCAGGCGTCGTAGGCAGTGACCATCACTATTTTGCGGCCTGCGGCCTTGGCGTCGGCGAACTCGCGGATCGTCTTCATGGGACGGGCAGGGAACCGGATCCGGGGCCGAAGGGCAACAGCGGACTGTGGAGGGTTGCCAGTGAACGGTGGCCGGTTGCCGGTGACCAGTGGACTGTGGTCGGTGGACGGTGAGGGGTCGGCCTGCAGCCTCGCTTGCCGCGTTCCCTCTCTCGTACCCACCGGAACGAGATTCCTCGCGCTACGCGCTGCGGTACGCGGCTGGGGAAGGGTCGGCCTGCGGCCTCGCTTGCCGCGTTCCCTCTCTCGTACCCACCGGAACGAGATTCCTCGCGCTACGCGCTGCGGTACGCGGCTGGGTGGGCGGTGGCCTGTGAGCGGCGGACGAGTGCCTGCCGGGCGGTTCGGACGCACGGTCCGATCCGATCGGAGGCGGCGCGGCGGGGCGAGCGTGGGATTTTCGCGGAGTTGAAATTCGGCCACGGGGTTTGCACGCTGGCGGGACCGATGAAAAAGGCCGCGGCCGTGAAAAACTACTACGTGCTTCCTTGTCTGCTGCTGTTGCTCAACCTCGCGAACAACGTGGTGAGCTACAAGGCGGAGCTGGTCGACGACCCGTTCCTGCGCACGGCGGTCGTGATCGCGCTCGTGCTGTTCGGCGGCACGATGGTGGCGTTCTTCCTTTCGCCGGCGCTGGAGAAACTCGTGCAGACGCTGCACCGCACGAGCCGGAGCAGTGCGGGCGGGCTCGGCGAGATGGTCTTTCTCGTGGCGCTGGGGGCGGCGGTGTTCTGGCTCTACTACCAGATGACCACCCACGGCATCGCCTCGCTGCTGCCCGCGGAGTGGCGGAACTCGCCGCTGGGGTGACGGCTGCGGATGAGCGTCGAGAGCCGCCGCCGATGATTAGGGAGCGGCCGGGCGCCGACTATTTCGCGGCGCGTTTCGCGGCGGGCTTCTTTGCCGTCGCCGGCTTGGCCTTGGCGTGGGGGCGGGTCTTCGGTTTCGCCGAGGTGCGCGACTTCGCGGGGGCCTTGGACTTCGACGCTTTGACTGGGGCCGCCGGCTCGGCTGCCGCGGCGGGTGCGGAGGGCGAGACGGTTGCTGCGGGCGCGGCCGGCGCCGCAGGGTTGACCGGTTTCGTGGGCTGTTGGGGCGGCACGCCGGGTTGTTCCTTCTGCATGCGCACACGCTGTTGCCATTGGAAGCGTTGGGCTAGTTTCCGGTCGCGGATCGTCGGCAGGTATTTCTGTCCCATGCGCGCCAAGGGCGCCGAAGACGGGCTACGGGGCAACGAGATTCGTGGCGTTTGCCGCTGGCCCAGCCGGGGCGCCGGCGGCTTGATGGCGCCCATGCCTTCCTTCGACATCACCTGCGAGGTCGACCTCACCGAGGTCAAGAACGCCACCAACATGGTGCGCAAGGAACTGCAGACGCGCTTCGACTTCCGCGGCGTGCAGTGGGAGATGATCGAGGACAAGAATCTCATCACGCTCTCCTCCGAGTCGGAGTTCAAACTCGAGGCCGTGCTGGAGGTGCTGCAGGACCGGCTGTCGCGGCGGGGCGTGAGCCAGAAGAACGTCGAGATCGGGAAAATAGAGACGTCGTCGACCGGTCGCGCGCGGCAGGTGCTCACGTTGCGCGACTCCATCCCGGCCGACATCGCCAAGGAGATCGCCGTCTCGCTGCGGCAGAGCGGTCTGAAGGTGCAGGCGGCGATCGAGCACGGGAAGGTGCGCGTGACCGGCAAGAAGCGCGACGACCTCCAGCTCGCCATCGCCCACGTGCGCGGCCTCGACCTGAAGATCAGCGTGGGCTTCGGGAATTTCCGGGAGTGAGGGGAAATTGCGGATTGCGGAATGCGGAGTGCGGATTGGGCGGAGAGCGCGACTCGAGAAGGTGGAGGAGAGAATGTGGAACTCAGGGAATCAGGAACGGAGTTGATTCGCTGAGGCGGCCGAAGCGCTGGGGTGCGACTGGGTTGGGTTGGATCCGCGCAGAGTTCGAACGGCCGACTTTGTGTTACGGCCGTAACACGAAGTCGGCCGTTCACCGCGCGATCAATCGCAGTGTCTCTCGGGTGAGCGTGGGGCCTTTGAGGTCGGTGCTGTCGACGCGCAGCGAGTGGTCCATCTCCGGGATCGCTCCGACGAAGTCACGAGTCTTTCGATGCGCAGCCGTAGGGTCGCTCGTCGCGGCCGGCGCGGGTGTCGGCGCGGCGTGGTGTGCCGACCGATCTGTGTGCTCGGCGGTCGGGGTGCCGGAGGGCCCGGCAGCCGGGGCGCCACCGCGGTGGTTCAGTCCAGCGTCTGCCGGTAGCGCTTCACGCCGACGGTCATCGCGGCGACGAAGAAGACGGCGATGGGCCAGAGGTGCTCGGCGATCTCGGCGGGGCCGTTGCCCTTGAGGAGGATGCCGCGCACGATCCGGAGAAAGTGCGTGAGCGGCAGGCAGGAGCCGAGGGCCTGGGCCCACTCGGGCATGCCCCGGAAGGGGAACATGAACCCGCTGAGCAGGATCGAGGGCAGGAAGAAGAAGAACGCCATCTGCACGGCCTGGAGCTGGTTCTGCGCGATCGAGGAGAACGTGAGCCCCATCATGAGGTTGGCGGCGATGAAGAGGAACGCGCAGGCGTAGAGCAGCGGGAGACTGCCGAGCATCGGCACGACGAAGAGGAACTTCGCGGCGAGCAGGATCAGCGTGATCTGCACGTAGCCCACGGCGATGTAGGGCACGAGCTTGCCGACCATCACCTCGACGGGACGCACCGGCGTGGCGAGCAGGTTCTCCATCGTGCCGCGTTCGCGTTCCCGCGTGATGGCGAGCGAGGTGATGACCACCATCGTCATCGTGAGCACCACGCCGAGCAGGCCGGGCACGAAGTTGTACTGCGTGATGCCCTCGGGGTTGTAGCGGCGGTGGACTTGGAAATCGAGCGGGGCGGCGGAGGCGCGCAGCGGCGCGAGCGGGCCGTCGAGGTCGCGGTCGAGCGCGGCCTGCATGAGCAGGTTCATCGCGGCGATGGCGTTGCCGGTGGCGGCGGGATCGGTGGCGTCGGCCTCAAGGAGGAGGCGCGGACGTTCGCCGCGGAGCAACTGGCGCGAGAAGTCGACCGGGATGGTGAGGATGAACTGCACTTCGCCGCGCCGGAGCAGGGCATCTGCCTCGGCTTCGGAGTCGGCGAGGCGAAGCACCTCGAAGTAGCCGCTGTGGCGCATGCCGGCGACGAGGGTGCGAGCGAACGGGCCCTGGTCGCCCACGACGAGCGCGGTGGGCAGGTGCTTCGGATCGGTGTTGATGGCGAAACCGAAGAGCACGAGCTGGAGCAGCGGAATGCCGACCATCATTCCGAACGTCACGCGGTCGCGGCGCATCTGGATGAACTCTTTGAGGACAACCGCCCAGAAGCGGGAGAAGCTGAGGCCGAGTGGTTTCATGCGCTGCCGACGGGTTCGGAGGGCGGATGCGACACAGAGGTCACAGAGCGGGGGAGGAGATCACGGAGTGAACCGGCGAGAGCTGGGAGGCAGCAGCCAGCCACCTTGGCGATGGGCCCGTTCGGTCTCCGTGCGCTCCTGCCGGCCTCTGTGTCCTCTGTGCCCGGATCGTTCTGGTTTTCGGTCCTCATCGGAAGTTGTCTTTTGCCGTGTCCATGAGGCCGATGAAGACGTCCTCGAGGCCGGACGGGATCGGCTCGAACTGGTGCGGACCGGCGCGGAAGGGGGCGAGCGCGGCGGCGAGCTTCGCAGCGTCGCGGCTGGAGACGTGGAGCGTGGCGCCGAACGCGACGACCTGCTCGATGCCGGGGCGGCCGCGCAGCTGTGTCGCGAGAGAATGGAGATCCGGGCCGCTCACGCGCCAGGTCGAGAGGCCGGCGCCGCGCACGACTTCGGCCACGGTGCCGCGGGCGAGGAGCTTGCCGTAGGCGATGTAGGCGAGGCTGTGGCAGCGCTCAGCCTCGTCCATGTAGTGCGTGGTGATGAGGAACGTGAGCCCCTCGGCGGCGAGCTGGTGGATCTCCTCCCAGAAATCGCGGCGGGCCTTCGGGTCGACGCCGGCGGTGGGCTCGTCGAGCAGGAGCAGTTGCGGCCCGTGGAGCAGGCAGGCGGCGAGGGCGAGGCGCTGTTTCCAGCCGCCCGAGAGTTGGCCGGCGAGCTGCGTCTGGCGGGCGGCGAGGCCGAGGCGTTCGAGGCTGCGGTCGACGGCCGCGCGGCGGTCGGGCAGGCCGTAGATGCGGGCGACGAAGTCGAGGTTCTCCCGCAGCGAGAGGTCCTCGTAGAAGCTGAAGCGCTGCGTCATGTAACCGACATGACGCTTGATCTCCGCCTGCTGCGTGCGCAGGTCGTAGCCGAGGCAGGTGCCGCGGCCCTCGTCGGCGGTGAGCAGGCCGCAGAGCATGCGGATGAAGGTGGTCTTGCCGCTGCCGTTGGGCCCGAGGAAACCGTAGATCTCGCCGCGCTTCACCTGCAGGTCGAGGCGGTCGACCACGGCGCGGCCGGAGAAACGCTTGGTGACGCCTTGGACGTCGATGGCGAGCATGAGGCGAGAGGCTAGAGGCGAGAGGTAGAGGGGAGAGGCGGAGGAGCGTCAGCGGAACGTGGTGACTTCGACGGGTTGGCCGGGGTGGAGCGTGGCGGCGATGGCGGGTGCGACGCGCGCCTCGACGAGGAAGACGAGTTTGGTGCGGTTTTCGCGGCTGTAGATGACCGGTGGCGTGAACTCCGCCTGCGGGGAGATAAAGCTCACCTGCGCCTCGAGCGGTTGGGCGCCGCCGGAGATAGCGATGCGGATGGTCTGGCCGAGCTTGAGCGCGGCGATCTCGCCCTCGGGCACGTAGAAACGCACTTTGAGGTTGGCCGGCGGCAGGAGCGAGACGACCGGCTGTCCAGCCGGGACGAATTCGCCGGGGCGGAAGAGCACATCGAAGACCAGCGCGGCGGCGGGGGCGGCGACCTGCTTCTGGTCGACCGACCAGCGGGCGCGGGTCTCGGCCGCTTCGGCGGCGGCGACATCGGCCTCGGCGGCGGCGAGGGCGTCGCTGCGCGCGCCGAGCTGCGCGGTGGCGAGCTGGGCCTCGAGCTCTGTCACCGCTTGTTGGTTGCGCGTGTGCGTCAGGCGGGCGCGGTCGAAGGAGTCGTCGGCCAGCACGCCGGCGCGGTGGAGCTGCTCGGTGCGGGCGAGGTCGCTGGCGGTGAGCTCGGCGGCGCTGCGGGCTTGGGCGAGACGGGCGGAGACGGCGGCAAGTTCGGACGGACGCTGGCCCTTGCGAAGGTCGTCGAGCCGGGCGCGGGCCTGGGCGAGACGTTGCGAAGTCTCGGCGAGGGCGGCTTGTTCGGCGGAGCGTTCGAGCACGAAGAGCGGCGCACCGGCGGTAACCTGCGCTCCCTTCTCGACGGCGAGCGACTCGACGCGGCCGGCGAGCGGCGCGCCGATGTAGAGGTAGTCGCCCTCGACGTAGCCGAGGAAGAGTTGGTCGCGGTGGCGATTGCAGCCGGTGAGCGCGCCGAAGAGAAGCGCGACGCCGAGCAGGGCCGGGACGGCGGGGAGGAGCCGGCGGGGCGGGTTAGCGGGACGGACCTTTTTCATAGGCTTTGCGGCCAGCGGGCGTGAGGATGCCGTTGAAGACGACGGTGAGCACGCGGTCGACGACCTCGTGCGGCGGAAGTTGGAGGCGGTCGAGCGTGGCGGGGCGGAGCAGGCCTTGGACGGTGGTGAGCACCATCTCGGAGACGAAGGCGGGATCGAGTTCCCGGCGGACCAGTCCCTCGGCGGCGCCGTCGGCCAGAAGTTTGCCCCAGATCTGCGGGAGGATCTCGGCGCGCACGGACTCCATGCGGGCGAAGAGGGCGGGGTGGTGGCGTTCGAGGTCGCGCAGGAACGCCGGGGACACTTCGCTCATCTGGCGCACGATGAAGGCCATCATGCGGTGCGCGCGCTCGACGACCGGCACCGACTCGTCCTCGACGAGCGCCTTCATCCCCTTGCGGACCTCGGCGATCTTCGACTCGAGCATGAACGACACGAGCGCCTCCTTGCCCGGAAAGTGCGCGTAGAGGGTCTTCTTGCTCATGCCCAGTTCGCCGGCGAGGTCGTCCATCGTGGTGCGTGCGAAGCCGAACGCGGTGAAGTGGCGGCGGGCCGCGGCGGCGATGCGCGCAAAGGCGCCGGGTGCGGCCGCGGCTGGGACGGGGACGCTCGCGGGCGGAGCAGGGGGAGAGGAGCGTTTGGTGGCCATGAAACCGAAAAAACCAGAAACGAGTTTCCGGTTTCCTGGCAAGTGCGGACAACAAAAAGGCCGGGCGCGGGGCCCGGCCGGAAAGAGAGTGCTGGAGTGATCGATCAGTAACGGCGCTCGCGACGTTCGCCGCGATCGCCGCGGTCGCCACCGCGATCGCCGCGATCGCCACGACCGCCGCCGAAACCGCCACGGCCGCCACCACCGCCGCCACCACCGAAACCACCGCTGCGCGGCGGGCGGTCTTCCTTCGGGCGAGCTTCGGTGACCGTGAGGTTACGGCCGTCCATCGCAAAGCCGTTGAGGGCTTCGATGCACTTCTGGCCATCCGCAGGCGTCGCCATGGAGACGAACGCGAAACCGCGGGAACGACCGGTGAACTTGTCCGAGATGAGTTCCACAGACTCGACGGTGCCCTGCTGGGCGAACAGGTTCTGGAGATCCTGGGAGGTCGTGGAGAACGGAACGTTCCCGACGTACAGTTTGGTGCTCATTGATGATCTGACTCTGACAGCATTGGCCGGCTGCTTTCCTCACTGTGCCCGAACTGCCGGGTTTCAAATCATCACTGAACTCGCGCTCACTTGACGACTTTCCAGATGCGGAAACTGACAACCTGCGCGCGTCGTCCTCTCACCCGCCCCCGGGGGGAGGCAAGATGATTTCCCGGGGCCCGCCCGGGCGGGGGTGGTCGATGGAAATCCAGAAAGCGGGCACAAAGGCGTCGTGCCGGCGTCACTAAAAACCAGCGACGAAGCCCGGCCGCGACGGTGTCCCGGCAGGGAGGCAAGCCCGAATTTCTCCTCTGAAGAGGGCCGTTTCTCCTCTGAAAATGCTATTGCCATGACCGGGGCAGGGGGTATCAACAGCACTCGTATGGCTAAAAAGTCTCCCCGTAAACCCAACGCAGCTTTCATGAAACCCGTTCAGCCCAATCCGGCGCTCGCCGCCGTCGTGGGCTCGAACCCCCTGCCCCGCACGGAGCTCACCAAGAAGCTCTGGGCCTACATCAAGAAGAACAGCCTTCAGGACAAGAAGGTGAAGACCAACATCAACGCCGACGACAAGCTGAAGGTGATCTTCGGTGGCAAGAAGACCGTCAGCATGTTCGAGATGACCAAGCTGGTCTCGAACAACCTCGAGAAGTAATCGGAAAATTCTCCCGCCCGCCAGGCGCCGGTCGAGCTCTGCTCCCGGCGCCTTTTTCATGTCCGGCGCTGGCGGCTCGCGCCGATGGCGGGATTGCAGGTCCGTGGGCTTCAGCGGCGCGTGTCTTTTGCCGTGCGCAGGGCGGGGCAAATCCGCGAGCTCGCTGGTCTATTCCGGCAACTGAGCCGAGCGGCTCGCGATCAGCGGCCGGCGAGCGCGCGGAGCAGCGGAAGGCCGAGGTCGGGCAGGGCGCCGAGGTTGGCGACTCCGCGGCCCGCAGGAGTGCGGCCCGCGTCGACGGCGAGCCAAGCCGAACCGGCCGCGAACAGCGCCACCGCGCCGAGGAGCAGCAGGTGCTCCAGGGTGAGTCGTGGGCGGTGACGGGTGGGACGCATGGCGTGGCGGCGGTGGTCGCGGAGATATGGCGGCGGGGTGCTGCCCCGCCCAGCACAAAAGCGGACTCGTGGCGCTGTCGAGGATTCGGGCTCGCGCCGCCTCGGGCCCGACTTTCATCTTCGCGGGATGAATTCCGGCGATCACCGCCCCCGCGCCCGCGTGCTGCTGTTCATCGCCACGCTGGTCTGGGGGCTGAGTTTCCCGCTCATCAAGAGCCTCGGGGACCTCCAGCGGTTGCTCGTGCCGGGCAGCGGAAGCTGGTTGGTGACGGTGTGCACGGTGGCGCCGCGGTTCCTGCTCGCGGGGGTGGTGTTGGCGGTGGTGGCGTTTTGGCGGCAGGGCGGCCCGACGGCCCTCGAGTGGCGGCAGGGGCTGGGGCTGGCGCTGTTTCTCGGGCTCGGGCTGCTCCTGCAGGTGGACGGGCTCCAGTACACCGATGCCTCGGTCTCGGCGTTCCTCACGCAGCTCTACGCGGTGTTGATCCCGCTGTGGGTGGCGGCGCGCACGCGGCGGCTGCCGCCGTGGCCGGTGTGGGTGGCGTGCGCGCTGGTGGTGGCGGGCGTGGGCGTGCTCGGCCGGGTCGACGTGCGCGCGTTTCAGCTCGGTCGTGGTGAAGTGGAGACGATCCTCGGCTCGCTGTTCTTCATGGCGCAGATCCTCTGGCTGGAACGGCAGGAGTTTGCCCGCAACCGCGTGTTGCCGACGACGACAGTGATGTTCCTCGTGGTGGGTGTGGGCTTCGGGGTGGCGGCCCTGGCGATGGCGCCGCAACCCGCGGCGTTGCTGGCGCTGGCCCGTTCGCCGGCCTGGGGCATGCTCACCGTCACGCTCACGGCGGCGTGCACCATCTTCTGCTTCGTAGTGATGAATGCCTGCCAGCCGCGCATCACTGCGACGGAGGCGGGACTGATCTATACGCTCGAACCGGTGTCGGCGTCGGGACTGGCGCTGTTCCTGCCGGCGCTGATCTCGGGCTGGACGGGCATCGCCTACGCGAACGAAACGCTCACCTGGCACCTGGTCGTCGGTGGCGTGCTGCTGACCGCGGCCAACGTGCTGGTGCAGCTCCCGGCCGGGCGGGGGACGCCGGCCGCGGCGGGGTGACGCAGGCGCGGCGCTGGTTCACGGGATCAGTCCGTCGAGCGGACGAGCGACGAGAGCCAGAAGGCGGAGAAGAAACCGGAGTGGCCGAGCGACTCGGATTGCGCCACCGCCGGTTCGGCGCTCGTACCTCGTCCGCAGCGGCGCGGTTCAGTTCCGGCGGTGGTTGTTGTCGCGATCGGTTCGCCGGTCGGTCCCCCGACCATTCTTCGCGACATGGGCCGCGCCCCGAGGCGACCAGTTCTTGGGATAGCTGCGCACGACGGTGCGATGGTGCCGCTCGGGGGCATCACGGAAGTCCATCCGAACCGAGGGGGAGGCAAGCAACAGGCTCAACGACACGTGGCGCGGCTCGGTGTGCCGGACCCAGCGGCCGCCGTCGCGGTAGACGTACTCCTGCCGGCTGCGGCTGTAGTAGGTCTCGTAGCCGGGGAAATAGTCGTAGTCGTCCTCGAAGACCACCGCGGACTGCACTTGGACGGTGGGGCGGGAGCTGTATCCACGACTATGGTATGATCCATCGGACACGCAACCGGCGAGGGTGACCAGGAGCGCGGCCCCAGTGAGGGTGCCGGCCCGGGCGAAACAGCGAAGGGTTCGGGAGTTCATGGTCCGAGTGTACCGCTGGCGAGTCGCTCGTGCCATGGGGCCATGACCTACTGACGGGAGCGCGGCCGGCCGCGGGACGGGGCCCCGTACGTCCTGCATCGCGGCGGGTGGGAAGCGGCACGAGGCGTGCTTGGACGGAAGGGCGTGGTGCGCCACTTCCGGCGCGCCGCCCGCACCCAGTGCCACGAAACCACGACCATGAGCCTACGCCCACTCGGCCTCGCGACGGAGATCATCGACGACCTCAAATTGGAGGTGACCTACGCCTACGACGACCTGCTGTTCGTCGAGCACAACACGTTCCTGCTGCAGTTCGACGACGCGCAGAAGTCGAACTTCCGGATCTACTTCAACGTGGAGTGCGAGGCCGGCACGGCGGCGCGGCTCGAGCAGGCGCTATCCGCCGCCGCGAAGGCCCGCGAGTGTTCGATCGAGAACCGCGGGAAGTTCGAGCTCGTCGTGCCCGAGGGCGGCAGCGAGTTCCAGGTGCGGTTCCTGGGGTGAGGGCGGCTCCGCCTCCGGACTTGTCGCAAGGGGGAAAGCCGGTAGGGTGCCGCCATGAGCTCGCCGGAACGTATCACCTTCGACCCGAACCAATGTGGCGGGCGCCCGTGCATCCGAGGGCTGCGCGTTCGGGTTAAGGATGTGCTCGAGATGCTGGCGGCCGGGGCGAGCGAGGCGGCAATCCTCGAATCGTATCCCTACCTCGAGCGGGCCGACATCGAGGCGTGCCTCCAGTATGCGGCGCGTCAGGTTGACCACGCAGTGCTTTCGCTGGCCAAGTGAAGTTCTTGGTCGACGCCCAGCTACCGCCGGCGCTCGCCCTCTGGCTGCGCGAGGCGGGGTACGCGGCGGACCACGTCGAATCCATGGGATTGGTGCATGCCTCCGACAGCGCGATTTGGGCGCTGGCGTTGCGCGATGGCTGGGTGGTCGTGACGAAGGACGAGGATTTCTCGGCCCGTTCAGCGCAGACAGCGGTCGCGCCGGTGATCGTGTGGCTGCGGGTGGGTAACGCTACCAACCCCGCATTGCGTGCATGGTTCGAACCGCGTCTCCCGGGCATCGTGGCCTTCCTGCAAGGCGGCAGTCGGCTGGTGGAGGTGATCTGATCGCGCCGCGAGGCGCCGTTTTGCAGCGGCGCTGGTGCTCGAACAACTCGCTCAGTCCGCCATCCGGAGGTTGCCGGAGCGGGTGAGGACGACGGCTTGGGTTCCGTATCCGACGATCAATAGCTCGCGGTTCCAGCGGCGGGTGATTGGTGCGAAGTGACGGCGGCCGTATGGCTGGAACGGGAGTCTCAGGAGCTCCTCACAAGTCAGTGCCCCATGGTCGTCGGGTTTGAGCAGATAGATCGTGCCGAAGTCCCCGGTCACGACAGCCAAGCCGAAGGGCATCGGGTAGAAGCCTTGCATATTCCATACATCGAATCGCTGGAGAATTCTCCCTCGCTCCACGTAGACGATCTCCCCTCCCCAGTTGCCGTAGTTGTAGCCGAGGAGGTAGCCAGCGCCGAAGCCCTGGCCGTAATCGGGGCGAGGCAACCATTCATCGGCGGATTTGGCGACGCGACGAGCTCGCCAGAGCCAGGCACGATCCCACGTGTTGCCGATAAGGCAGAAGAGTCGGCGGGCCATAACCACGGGTTTCGACGGTCCATTATCTTGTTTGGTCGGACTGAACACATGAAGGTCGAATGCGGGACCGAAGAGATATCGGGGGTTGGTTTTCGATTCTTCGTCAGCGCGGAACGACGCATGGCCGGAGATGACTTGGATGGACTCTGCAGCCATCGCGCGGACCGGCGGGTTCCAATGTTCCTTGGCGATTCGTTCCAGCGCTGGAAGCGCTGCTTCGGCGTCGAGCCGACCGAGCGCCTCGGCTGCGACGCCAGCCAAGATCCAGTCGTGTTTGTTTTCGAGCGCAGCGATCAACTGCGGCGTTGCCTCCGTGTAACCGATTTTGCCGAGGGCGATGGCGGCGGAGGGATCCCCTCCGTCTTTCAGTGACAGCGCTGACGCGAGGAGCGGTCCGGCATCCCGGCCGGCGGCTTCTAGGTCGCCGATCTTTTCGATGGTCTTGTAGGAGGCGTGGCCGAAGCCGAGTTCGGCCGCGAGGCGCGGCTTCAAGCGGGCGAGCGTGCCGCCGCCTTCGAGGCGTGTGATCGTTTCGCGGGCAGTGGCGGCAACCAGTGGCGATGGATCCGCTGTGAGCGCGCGCAGAGCGGGCAGGGTGCCGAGCGCATGGTCGTCGAGGAGAGCGAGGACTTCCAGCGCTGCCGCGCGGTTGGCGGCGGAGCAGGTGGGGTCGGCGGCGACGGTGATCCAAGCGTCGGGCTTGGGGCGGTCCCGCGAATCGAGGGACCGGTCGCCCTGCATCGACGCGACGGTGCACACGATCCGATGCAATTGAAGGGGAACTGGCTGTCGCTCCCGATAGACGGCGGCGAAGTGGGCGATCGTATAGTAACCGGTATCCTGCAGCTTTCGGGTGACGCTGTCCCAGTCACCGGATTCGCCGAGTGTCGTGGCGAGGTATTTGGTGGCGTCGGCGGAGATGATCGTGGCGATAGCAGGCAGGACGGGGACGCCGCGTTGGTGGGCGCCGATCAGGACGGGGAGAGTCTCCGGCCTGCCGGGAAGAATGTGAGGCAACACGCGCGCCGCGGTGGCCCGAACAGCGGGATCAGGATGATCCAAGAGCTTCAGCGCGGCATCCTCGCGGGCTCTATCGCGATCCAACTCTATTTCCCAAGCATGGGCCTGTTCGGAGGTCTCGATCTTCTTTCCCAAGGCGCGCCCCATGACGGTCGCATTGCTCTTCTCCCAGTTCCACGTCCGGAGATCTTCGTCGGGATCGTGCCAGAGATAGGCGACGTAGGCGGCGAAGAGCACCGACGCGAGCAGGCTGAAGGCGGCGAGACGGCGGATGGGGTGTGGGCCGAGCATGGGGCGGGGCGGGTGGAGGAACGCGTGCATCCTGTTTTTCGGCACCGGCGGCGGCAAGCTCTGCGTGCGGTGTTGCCGACCTGGAACTCGGCGTTCCCGGGGTTGCCTCGGCGCTACCGGGCGAAGCGGCCGGTGCGGAGGAAGGCGATGGCCTGCTCGGCGGTGCGGCGCCGGAAGAGGATGAGCGTGTGGTTCGAGGGCAGCAGGAGATGATCGCGCATGCCGTCGAGCCGTGTGCTGTGCTCGGCGACGGTGCCGTCGTGCGGGCGTTCAAGATACAGCCAGCCGAGCGGGTTGAGCGCAGAGCTGCCGGCGATCACGCCGAGCTCGAAGTCCGCGCGCGGCGGGAGCATGCGCCAGTAGGCGTCGGGTCCGGTGCCGAGCGCGCCGAGGTTGCGGCCGATGATCCGCCAGATGAGGGGCAGGCGGCGCAGCTTGTCGGATACAGCGCTGCCGCGGTGGGGCGGAACAATGGTGACGACGCGGCCGAGGTTGGGCGGCCGGTGGGCGGCGAGGTAGCCGCGCACGATCAGGCCGCCCATCGAGTGGGTGACGAAGTGCAGCTTGGGCGCGCACTCGACGCCGAGTTCGGCGAGCTTCGCGGCGAGCCAGCGCGGACCGAGTTCGGCGAGCGGCACAGTCTTCGACGGGTAGTCGAGGTTGTGGACGTCGTAGCCGGCGGCGGCGACGAACTTGGCCAGACGGGCGGTGAGCCGATGGCTGATCGCGACGCCGTGGAGGATGACGACGACTTCGCGGGCGGGAGCGGTGGCACTCGGACTCATGCGCAGCCAATGAAACGGAAGGCGGAGAATCTGGAACTCAAGAAATCAGGAAGGGGAAGGACCACGGAGAACCGTGCACGTGACGGGGCGAGCGATAGTTGTTCAGGGAACGGATCCGGTCTTCGCGATCCTTGCATGGCTATTCCTCGAAAAACGTCATTTCACTGACAATCCCCTCGGTTACGCCGGGCCGGGAAGGCTGGCCGCAGATCGGGGACTCCGGAAGCCGTGCATTCTGTGCGTTCCGTGGTCAAACCCTCCGGAACTTCGACCACCTCGCGTTCTTCGGACGAAGAACGCTGCGATTGCACGGAGTGCACGGAATCAAACTGGGCAAGGTCCGTGACTGATGCGTTTAATGCCGAGACCTGCATGCGTGAACGGAGGGACGGGTTCATGCGGCGGTCGGCTCCGAAAGGTGGCGACGGGCGAGGATCAGCGCGCGGGCGGTGACGGCGCCGAGCACGATCACGCCGCCGACGAGCGCCCAGCGGCCGGGGCGTTCGCCGATGACGAGCGCGGCCCAGATCGGGTTGAGCAGCGGCTCGAGCATGAGGATGAGGATCGAGCCGAGCGCGGTGACATGCCGGATTGCGCGGGCGTAGAGAAAATAGGAGAGGCCCAGCTGGAGTGTGCCGAGGGCGACGAGTGCGGCCCAGCCGGTGGGGCTCGGCAGCGGGCCGGCGGCGAAGAACGGCAGCCCGATCGCGGCGCCGACGAGATTGCCCAGCACGATGGAGTCGGCGGGTTCGGCGTCCTTCTGTTTGCGCAGCAGCACGGTCATGAGGGCGAAGGTCACGCCGCTGACGATGGCGAGGATGCTGCCGAGCAGGCCGTCGGCACTGAGCTGGTCGGCGAAGAACAGCGCCATGCCGCCGAATACGACGCCGATGGTGATCCAGTCGAGCCGGGTGACCTTCTCGCCGAGCAGCCAGCGGCCGAGCCACGCGACGTAGATGGGCGCGGTGTATTGGAGGAGGATGGCGTTGGCGGCGGTCGTGAGCTGGTTGGCGGCGGCGAAGAGGGCGGTGGTGCCGGTGTAGGCGAGGGCCGCGCCGATCATCACCGGCGAGAACCGCAGGCGCCAACGGCGCAGGCATGCCATGAGGAACAGAGCGGCGATGAGTCCGCGGCCGCCGGCGACGGCGAGCGGGTGGATGCCGACGGATTTGAGCAGCACGCCGCCCATGCTCCAGAGGAGCGCCGCGCCGAGGAGGCCGAGCACGGCCCGCGAGTGTTGTTGTGGGTTTTCCGGCACCGGCCGCCAGCCAACCGGGGCGCGCCGCCGCGGGCGACGAAAAACCGCGCGCGCCGGGTGCGGGCGAAGAGCTGCGCGGTGCGGCGGCGAGGGGCGCCGTTCTTGTGAACGGCGCCACAATTCGAAGGAGACGCTCGACTCGACGCTGAGGCGGAGCGACTTCGTCGCCCAGTGACGGGCGTTGGCTGGCGCGCGTTGGCCGCCGGCGCATTTTCGCTGCGCTATTGAATTAACGTGCTCGCGGATTGTGCGCGGGCGGTTTCCGCCCAGAGTCGCCGGCCATGAAACACCGCATCTTCGGCCCGACGGGGCGCACTGTGAGCGAAGTAGGCCTCGGCTGCTGGCAGCTGGGCGGCAACTGGGGCGACGTGTCCGAGGCGGAGGCGCAGGCGACGTTGTTCAGCGCGTACGAGAAGGGCGTTGATTTCTTCGATACGGCCGACGTGTACGGCGACGGCCGCAGCGAGCGGCTGGTGGGCGAGTTCCTGCGCGAGGCGAAGGCGAGGTCGAAGGTGTTCGTGGCGACGAAGCTGGGCCGCCGCGGCGACCCGGGCTGGCCGGCAAACTTCACGCCCGAGGCCATGCGTCGCCACACCGAGGATTCACTCAAGCGGCTCGGAGTCGACACGGTCGACCTGACGCAGCTGCACTGCGTGCCGTTCGAGGTGCTGCAGCGCGGCGAAGTGTTCGAGACGCTGCGCGAGCTCCAGCGCGAGGGGAAGATCAAGGCCTTCGGCGCGAGCGTGGAGACGGTCGGGGAGGCGCTGTTCTGCCTCAACGTGCCCGGCCTGGCGTCGCTCCAGTTCATCTTCAATCTCTTCCGCCAGAAAGCCGTCGACGAGCTGCTGCCGCAGGTGAAGGCGAAGGGTGTGGCGTTCATCGTGCGCCTGCCGCTGGCGAGCGGGCTGCTCGTGGGCAAGTACACGGCGACGACGACGTTCGCGGAGAGCGACCACCGCACCTTCAACCGCGACGGCCAGGCCTTCAACGTGGGCGAGACCTTCGCGGGGCTGCCCTTTGCGAAGGGGGTGGAACTGGCCGAGGGGTTGCGTCCGTACGTGCCGGCCGGGATGGTCATGGCCGACTTCGCGCTGCGCTGGTGCCTCGACCACGACGCGGTGACGACGATCATCCCCGGGGCGCGCAACCCCGAGCAGGTGCGCGGCAACCTCCGGGCCAGCGCGGTCGCCCCGCTGCCGCCGGCACTGCACGCAAAGCTGCGCCAGTTCTACGCCGACCAGGTCGCCGCGCACATCCGCGGACCGTACTGAGGGATCGTTGAGTCGAGGGGCGAGCGGACGAGGGACAAGAGCCAGAAGCCCGAGGAGAAACCGGAGCGGCTGAGCGACGGGGATTGTCCACGGACGGTTCGCCGCTCCTGCCTCGCTCACCGGCCTCGCCGGTACCCGCTCGGTGCGGGGCCGGCACACCGTCCGCTCAGGCGGCGGGGGTTTCCTTGTGCCAGGTCATCTGCTCGCCGCTGGAGGTTGTACCCACGATCTGGCGATGGTCGAAGAAGGTGACCTGGAGGTGCGCGCGATAGGGCATCAACTGGAGGCCGGCGGCCTGCCGCCCCTCGAGCGTGATCTGGCGGACGGTCGTGCGGGCCTGCCAGCGGCCGTCGACGATGTTCCGGCCGAGCGGCGTGAGCAGCTCGCCGCGAAAGGATCCCTGAGGGGTGAATACGGCCTGGAGCGTGCCGAGGGCAAACGGCGTCTGGATGCGCACCTGCCAGGCGCCGGGCAGGATCTCCTCCAGCGTGCAGGGCGGCGGCTCGTGGTCGGGTGGCGCTGCGGCGGGACGGTGGGCGGAAAAGTCGAGGCGGTTGTCGGGGACGGCGGGGCGGACGCCTTCACCGCGGGTGCGGTGCGAGCCGCTGCGGCCGGTGATGCCGGCGACGAGGCAGTCGAGCGCGGCGCCGGAAGCGGAAGCGTCGAAGTCGATCCAGGCGCGGTTGCACACGAGCGGCGGCAGTTGCGGGCGGGGGGCGCCGGCGAGCAGGACGGGGATCACCGGTTGAGCGGGCGCGGCGTCGCCGGCGGCCCGCCGGAGGGCGGCGAGGACCGCGGGTTTCTCCCAGGGACCGGCGCCGTCGCGTGCGGTAACCACGAGGATGCTACGGGCGGCGCGGCAGCGCAGCTCAACGGGTGGCGGTGTTTTGCCCGGCTCGGGAGCGACGGTGAACCCGCGGGCCGCGAGCTGGGCGCGCAGCGCGGCGACTGCGGCGGAGTCGGCTCCGGTGTGCAGCAGGCAGACGTCGAAGGCAGGGGCGGGCGGGCGGCGCATGGTCGGCGGAGGCGCAAGTACGCGGTGCGCTGCCGATGTGGGCGGACGGCGGGCCGGACGAGCGGGAGGATACGCGGGAGCGTCGCGACGTCTAGCCGTGAGGCGCTGGGTTGCGCCGCCGGCGCAGGGCGCACGATGGGGCCGGGGATGGGCCGGGCGAGAGGCCGCGGCAGACGGCGTGCTCGATCGCGGCCTCGAAGCGCGAGCGAGCTCGCTGGCCTACAACTTGATGGCGGCGTTGGAGACCCGCTGATGGAGCGAGGGCTGCGGCGGCGCTACTGAGGGTGTGGCCCCGCTGTGGTACGGGGCGACGTGGCCGGTTACTGGCGGGCCTTGAGCATCTCGGCGAGGGCGGCCTCGTCGACGGTGCCTTTGACGGTGTTGAGGAAACCGAGAACCTTCAGGCGTTCGTCGGGGCCGCAGGAGGAGATTTCGACCATCCAGTCCTCGGACTTGGGGGCGGAGACGATGATCTCGTCCGACCATGCGATGACTTCGGCCGCGTCGATGAAGCCGCCGGTGATGCCGCGAATGAAAAATTCCGCCTTGGTGCGATAGTCCATCGGGCGAGAAAGCAGAACGCCGGCGCGCGGGGCAAGCTCGGCGAGGCGTTCTGTGCGGGCGCTGTTGGAGCGCAGGGACGCGGAGGGGTGAGAAGCGCATCATGTCAACCAATAGTTGACATGATGCCTTGGGGCGAATGCGTCCGGCGGGGCGCAACGGGTACGCGGGGCGCAACGGGTACGCGGGGCGCAACGGGTACGCGGGGCGCGAGTCGGCGGCGAAGGAACGGCGGGCGGCGGCGAAGGAACGGCGGGCGGCGCGGAGGCGGGGCTGAACGGGGCGTGCTCAGGCACCGCCCCGCGGTCACGGCTGGTAGAGCCAGAAGCGGCGGGTCTGCTGCTGGTAGGCGAGGGCGCGTTGGCGCCACTGCTCGTGGAGGGCGGCGACGTTGGTCTTGGCGCCGTCGCGCACGAGGGCCTGCCAGAGGGCGCGGGAGCCGGTGTGTTTGCGGAAGAGGTCGGCGTCGTTGGCCGAGGCGTTGGCGAAGGGGTTCTTCGGGTTCCAGGCGGCGGCGAGCTGCATCATGTGGAAGCTGAGCTCGGTGGGGCGCCAGGCGTTCCAGTCGGTGATCTCGGTGTAGACGCCGCGCATGGGTTTGCCGGCGGAATCGACGGTGCCGATGACGCTGAAGGCGACGCCGGGCAGGCGGAGGGCGTCGAGCGCGCGTTTGAGGTCTTCGGGGCTCTTCTTGGGGAAACTGAGGGTGCGAAACGGATACCCGGTGCCGACGCCATGCTGGAAGCCGCCGATCTCGCAACCGAGTCCGGTCATGGCGTAGCCGGCGGCGGAGCCGAAACTGCGCATGAGGGGCGAGGTGGGCACGAACTTCAGGCCGGTCTCGGGCCAGCGCATCGAGCGGCGCCAGCCCTTCATCGGGATCACGGTGAGCCGGCCCTTGGTGCGCACGGACTCGGGAACGCTGAGGACGCCGGGGGTGTTTTTGGCCAGCATGGCCAACTCGCCCATGGTGAGTCCGTGCACGTAGGGCACGCGAAACGCGCCGACGTAGCTCATGAGGTCGGCGTCGAGCGGCGGGCCGTCGACCTTGAGGCCGCCGAGGGGGTTGGGCCGGTCGAGGACGATGATCTCCTTGTTGTTCTCGAAGCAGGCCTCCATGCAGACCTTCATCGCGCTGATGAAGGTGTAGCTGCGCGTGCCGATGTCCTGGAGGTCGACAACGAGGACGTCGATGGCCTTGAGCTGGGCGGGCGTGGGCTTGCGGGATCTGCCGTTGTAGAGCGAAAAGACCGGCAGGCCGGTGCCGGCGTGGACGGAGTCCTGGTAGTTCTTGCTGGCGGGGATGACGCCATCGATGCCGTGCTCGACGCCGTAGAGCGCCACGAGCTGCACGCCCGGGGCGCGGCGGAGGACCTCGATGGTGCTCACGCCGCGGCGGTTCACGCCGGCGGGGTGGGTGAGCAGGCCGATGCGCTTGCCGCGGACGGCGGGAAACCCGTCGGCCTCGAGCACATCGATGCCGAGCATGACCGGGTAGATGCGCTCGGCCGGGCGGGCGAGGACGGAGCCGAGCGTTGCCGCGGGCCGGGTGGCGGGCGCCTTGGCCGGCTGGGCCTCGGTGCAGCCGAATCCGCACAACGCCAGGCCCAGGAGAGCCAGACAACGGATACGAAGAAGCGGGCGTGCGGCCGGGGGGGACATGGCCGGCTACTCTTGGAGGGGGCGTGAAGGCGTCGAGTCGAAACGGGGCCGGCGGTTGGGGCGCGTGAGCTCCCACGAGGAGAAGGTGCGATCCGAGGCGGGGCGAAACGGTCCGGACGAGGGCTGGTGCGGGGCCCGCGCGACGCGGGACATCGACGCCTCCTCTGACGGAGGCACGCACTGTCAGGTCCGCGATTCCGCCCTGGAGTGTGGTGGAGGCCGGTGATCCGGCGCGGGGGCGGGAGTCCGCGCTCGCCGGGGTGACGAAAACCCCGGGCGAGGCACCCCAACCCCGCGGGGCGGGAAGCCGGGCCGGCGACGGCGGGCTTGCCGGATGTTGAAAACGGCGACGGCACGCCGCGCCGGCCGCGTCGAAAGGGGGGACCGGCCACCCCCCACAGGTGGCCGGTTTTTCCACTGACGCCGGCAAGCCGGTGTCGGGAGGAAAGGGTGAGGACTGTGGGTATCAAAAGGCTGGTGTCGAGCGGCGTTTCGCGCCGGGATTGCAAACATCCTGCGAAAACGGCGACGAAACAGCGCCTACGGGACCATCGCCCGCACGCGCAGGAAGCGGCGGGTTGCAGCCGTGGTGGCGACGGTGTCGCGATGGATGACGGGCGAGGAGGCGCCGGGGCCATAGGTGGCGGCGGCGGTCCACGTCGCGAGGTCGGCGCTGGCTTCGACGACGTAGCTCAAGTCGGCGGCGGCGGTGCGGCGTGGGAAGGTGAGTGTGAGGTAGCGCTGGCCGGAGTCTTCGACCGTGCCGGCGGTGCCGGGCGGGGCGACCGGGCCGCGGGCGGGGAGGCCGAACGCGTAACGTTGGAAGTTGGTGACGCCGACGGACTCGGGATCGGCGGCGGGGCCGGAGGTGGCGTCGTTGGTGAGGTCGGCGCCGGTGAAGTTGGCGGCGCGCCAGGTCGCATAGATCGCGGGAGGGGCTTCGGTGAATTCGTCGGCGCCGATGTCGATGCTGGCTCCCTGCGGACGGAGCTCGCTGTCGAAGTCGGCGACGAGCCCGCCGATCGTGCGACCTTGGTCGACCACCGAGGCGACGCGTGAGGCGAGGCGGAGATCGCCGCTGGCGGGAGCGACAAACCATGAGGCCTGCGCCGTCGTGAGGTTGTTGCCGAGGGTGGCGGTGGCGCCGTCGCGCTGGCGGATGAGGGCGTTGGTGAGGTTGTTGTAGATCTGCGCGTTGGTGGCGGCGAAGCGGTACTCGATGGCGTGTGGGTAGCCGCTCTGGAGGAAGATGGTGTTGTTGTAGACCTGCACGTTGGCGGCGCTCTCGAGGCCGATGCCGACATCCGCGAAGCCGGCGACGGCGCGGTGGTAGAGCATGTTGTTGCGGATCACACCGCCGGTGGTGGGGCTGGTGCCGAGGCCGAAGCCGATGCCGCGGTCGCAGTCGACGATGAGGTTCTGCTCGACGGTGATGTCGACGCAGGAGTCCCAGAAGTGGATCGCGTGTTCGGCGACATCGTCGGAAGGGCTGCGGATGTTGCGGAAGGTGCAGCGGCGCACGGTCCAGTTGCGGGCGCGATGGGCGTCGACGCCGCCGATGTACCACTGCGGGCCGATGCCGGCGGGGTATTCGAACAAACAGTCCTCGACGAGGCCGTTGTCGGAGTGGTCGGCGGAACCGTTGCTGGGCACCTTGAGCATCTGCTCGCCGGTATTGAAGAACCGGACATTGCGGAAGACGCAGTTGTCGATGTCGAGCTGGAGCTGGACGGCGTGGTTGGCGCAGTTGCCGATGGAGAGGTTCTCGAGGGTGAAGCTGTCGGCGGCGACGCCGATCACGTTACCCACGGTGCCACCGGTACGGGAGCCGTCGGGCAGGAAGACGGAGTCGCCCTGGAGGACGACGGCGTCGCGGTTGCCGGAGAGGCCGCGGAAGGTGACGCCGGGCTGGACGAGGTAGATGTAGTTGTAGTCGGTGAGCGTGTAGACGCCGTCCCGCAGGAGGATGGTGCGGGGACCGTCGAAGTTGTTGAGCGCGAAGACGGCGGCGGTGAGTTCGGCGGTGGACGAGACGGTGACGGTGCCGCTGGGTTGCGCGACCAGCGGGGCGGCGAGCACGAGGAGCGCGGCCGCAAGAGATGCGAGTGTCTTCATGGTGTGGTGGCGACGCGGAGGCGGAGCCCTTCGGCAGGCTCAGGGTGTCGTGATTCGGAGCCGCAAGAAACGGCGGGAGGTGGCTGGGTCGGCGAGCGGGACGACATCCTCGGCGGTGACCGAGCCGGTGCCGGCGTTGTAGGTGTGACCGGGCACGACGGTCCAGGTGACGAGGTCGGGGCTGCTTTCGAGGCTGTAGGTCAGGCCGGTCGCGCTGGCGCGGCGCGGGAAGGTGAGGGTGAGCACGCGGGTGTCGCCGGAGCCTGCGGTGTCCAAGGTGACCGGGTTCGCGACGGCGCCGCGGGCGGGGAGATCGAAGGCGTAGCGCTGGAGATTGGTGACGCCGGCGCGGTCGGGATCGGCGAGCGGGCCGGAGATGGTGTCGTTGGTCAGGTCGGCGTCGGTGAAGTTCGTGGCGCGCCAGGTGGCGAAGGTGGTGGGTGCGGCGAGGCGGAGCTGGTAGGCGTGGATGACCGGAGAATCGCCGTAGGCATTGTACTGGGAAATGTAGATGCGGTTGGTGGCGGAGTCGTAGGCGGCGCCGGCGAGGGTGTGGTGGCCGTGGGGGCCGAACGGCAACGGGACCTCCCACGTGGCGTAGGGAACGGTCTGCCAGGGCTGGAGCTCGCCGGC
>JAHFTC010000022.1 GCA_023269585.1 Opitutaceae bacterium | reverse complement strand
ATCTCCGCGCAGCTCGAAGGTGAGGAGATGGAGGTCGACTACGACGGCTACATCGGTGGCGATCGCCTCCGCATCGAGCTGCCCGAGCTCCAGCAACGCCTGCTCGAGAAGCTCCGCGCCACCGGCAAGCCGGTGGTGTTCGTGAACCTCTCCGGCAGCGCCGTCGCCATGCCCTGGGCGGCCGAGAACCTGAACGCCATCGTCCAGGCGTGGTACCCCGGCCAGGCCGGCGGCACCGCCGTCGCCGACGTGCTGCTCGGCACCTACAACCCCGCCGGCCGCCTTCCCGTAACCTTCTACCGCGCCACCGAGGACCTGCCCGACTTCGCGAACTACGACATGACCGGGCGCACGTATCGGTATTTCACCGGCAAGCCGCTCTTCCCCTTCGGCCACGGCCTGAGCTACACCCAGTTCGCCTACGCCAACCTGCGCGTCACCCCGAACGCCGACCGCAGCCTCAACGTCTCGGTCGAGGTCACCAACAACGGCGCCGCCGACGGCGACGAGGTTGTGCAGCTCTACGCCACGCCGCCCGCCGCCTCGAACCCACGCGAGGTCCAGGCGCTGTGCGGTTTCCGCCGCGTCCACCTGGCCAAAGGCGAAACGCGCACCGTCACCATCACCGTCCCGGTCACCGCGCTCCGCCGCTGGAGCATCCCCGCCGGCGACTACGAGGTGCCCGCCGGAGAGTGGACGATCCGCGCCTCCGCCTCCTCCGCCGACATCCGCCAACAGGCGACCGTCAAACTCTAGCCCGCCATGCGCCGCCTTCTCGTCCCGTTGCTCGTCACGGCCGCAGCACTGCTGCCGTTTGCCGGCCGGGCCGGGCCGGCGGAGGCGGTGGCGCCCCTCCAGACCGAGTTCGTCTACGAGGCGGTTGTGAGCATCGATCAACCGGTCGAAGTCGGCGAGACCCCGCACGGCCAACGTCGCTACATTCCCATCACCGGCGGCACGTTCGAAGGGGCGAAGATCCGCGGCACCGTCCTGCCCGGCGGCGCCGACTGGCAGACCAGCCGGCCCGACGGCGTGACCGAAGCCGACGCCCTCTACTCGATCCGCACCGACGACGGCACCGTGATCATCGTGCACAACCAAGGCGTCATCGCCGCCGGCGGCGCCTACATGCGCACCGCGCTGCGCTTCGACGCGCCGGCCGGCCCGCACGCCTGGTTGAACCAGTCGCAGTTTGTCAGCGCCATCGCCGGCGGCCCGCGCCCCGGCACCGTCATCATCCGCGTCTTCCGCGTCCTCTAGCTCCCCTCGCCCATGAAAAGAATACTCCGCCCACTCGCCCTCATCAGCCTCCTCCTGTGCTCCGCGAATGCCCGCGCCCAAGATCCGAACTTCTACATCTTCCTCTGCCTCGGGCAGTCGAACATGGAAGGGTTCCCCGGGATTCCCGAGGAGGACAAGGGGCCTGTCGACCCTCGCTTCCAGGTCCTCGCCGCCGTCGACTTTCCCGAACTCAACCGCACCAAGGGCAACTGGTATCCCGCCAATCCGCCGCTGAGCCGGCCGGTCGCCGGTCTCAGCCCCGCCGACTTCTTCGGCCGCGCCCTCGTCACCAAACTTCCGAGTCACATCAAGGTGGGCGTGGTCAATGTCGCCGTCGGCGGCTGCAAGATCGCCTTGTTCGAGAAGGACGCCCACCCGCAGTACCTCGCCGACGCTCCCGAGTGGATGAAGCCCGCGCTCGCCGCCTACGACGGCAATCCCTACCAGCGCCTCATCGAGATGGCGAAGCTGGCCCAGCAGTCCGGCGTCATCAAAGGCATCCTCCTGCACCAAGGTGAGTCCAACAGCGGCGAGGCCGACTGGCCCGCGAAGGTGAAGGGCGTGTACGAAGACCTCCTCCAGGAGCTGAACCTCAAGGCCGACGACGTTCCCCTGCTCGCCGGCGAGGTCGTAGCCGCCGACCAGAACGGCCAGTGCGCCGGCATGAACCCGATCATCGGGACCTTGCCCGCGATCATCCCCACCGCCCATGTCGTCCCGTCGGCCGGTTGTGCCGGCCTGCCGGACCGGTTGCACTTCTCGCCGGCCGGTTACCGCGAACTGGGCCGCCGCTACGCCGAGACGATCCTCCCCTTCCTCGGCCTTCCCGCCCCCGAGCCGGTCGCGAACACCGCGCCCCAGGTGCCGGGTTCGAATCCGCTCTTCCGCGACGCCTTCACCGCCGACCCGGCGCCGCTGGTCGTGGGCGACACGCTCTACCTCTACGTCGGCCACGACGAGGCGCGCGGCGAGCAGATGTTCAACATCACCGAGTGGCTCTGCTACTCGACCAAGGACATGCTGCACTGGACCGCGCACGGCTCGCTGCTCAAGCCGACCGACTTCAAGTGGGCCACCGGCGAGGCTTGGGCCTCCCAGGTCGTGGAGAAGAACGGGAAGTTCTATTTCTACACCACCGTGCAGCACGGCGAACCGTACGTCGGCAAGTCCATCGGCGTCGCCGTGGGCGACAGCCCCCTCGGGCCGTTCAAGGACGCCCGCGGCACCGCCCTCGTGCGCGACGACACCACGCCCAGCGACAAGCCGTGGAACGACATCGATCCCACCGTCTTCATCGACGACGACGGCTCCGCCTACCTCGCGTGGGGCAACCCCTACCTCTACTTCGCCAAGCTCAAGCCGAACATGACCGAGATCGACGGCGAAATCCGCCGGATCGAGCTGCCGTACTACACCGAAGGCCCGTGGCTGCACAAACGCGGCGAGCTCTACTACCTCACCTATCCCGCCTTCGCGCATCAGGGAAAGTGGGAGAAACTCTGTTACGCCACCGCGCCGAAGATCACCGGCCCGTGGACCTACCGCGGCATCCTCACCGACCAGACGAAGCGCAGCTACACCATCCATCCCGGCATCACCGAGTTCAAGGGCCGCTCGTATCTGTTCTATCACACCGCCGACCTCGTGCTGAACGGCGAGGAGGGCGGCCTCGGCCGGCGCAGCGTCGCCGTGGAACACCTCGAATACTACCCCGACGGCACCATGAAACCCGTCGTGCAGACGTCCACCGGCGTGAGCCTGCCGCCGGCGAAATGACCGGCTCGCCCAGAAGAACGCCCCTGCCATGACGAAGAAATTGCTCACCCCGCTCTTCCGTTCGGCCCTCTGCGCGTGCCTGTTGTCGGTCGCCCCTGGGCTCCGGGCGGAGACGGTCTGGCTCGACGAACTCAACCTCGACACGGTTCTCCAGGATTACGGCACCGCGACGAAGAAGGTCTCCCTCGAGGGCCACGCCCTGTCGATCGCCGGCCAGACCTTCGAACGCGGTTTCGCCACGCACGCGGAGAGCTGGCTCGCCATCCGGCTCGCCGGCCAGGGCCGCACCTTCTCGGCCCAGGTCGGCATGGACGACTCCATGAAAGGCCGGGCCGGCGGCACCGCGGAGTTCGTGGTGCGCGGCGACGGGGTGAAGCTCTGGTCGAGCGGAGTCATGCGCGTGGGCGATGCGGCCCGCCCCTGTGTGGTCCCGCTCAAGGGCGTGAAAATGCTCGAGCTGTTGGTCACGGACGGTGGGGACAACCACTACTACGATCACTCCAACTGGGCGGAAGCGAAGATCGAGACCGACGGCGCGACCACCCTCGAGACCGTCCCTCGCTTCGAGGGCGCTCCCTACATCCTGACCCCGCCGCCGCCCGCCACCCCGCGCATCAACGGCGCGCGCGTGTTCGGCGTGCGGCCCGGCTCGCCGTTCCTCTTCACCGTACCCGCTACGGGAACACGCCCGTTGACGTTCTCCGCGCTCGACCTGCCGGCGGGCCTGCAACTCGACGCCACCACCGGCCGCATCACCGGCCGCCTCGCCGAGGCCGGCACCTTCGTCGTCACGCTGGTGGCGGAGAACGCGGAGGGCCGCACCCAGAGCCCCCTGCGGATCGTCTGCGGCGACCGCATCGCGCTGACCCCGCCGATGGGCTGGAACAGCTGGAACTGCTTCGCGGGCGAGGTCACCGCGGATCGCGTCAAACGCGCCGCCGATGCCATGGTGAAGACCGGGCTCATCAACCACGGCTGGACGTACATCAACGTCGACGATTTCTGGCAGCACCACCGCGGCTCGGCGGACCCCACCCTCACCGGCCCGGCCCGCGATGAACACGGCAACATCGTGCCCAACGTCCGCTTCGGCGACATGAAGGCGCTGGCCGACTATATCCATGAACTGGGACTGAAGGCCGGCCTCTATTCCTCCCCGGGCCCGTGGACCTGCGGCGGCTGCGCCGGCAGCCATGGCCATGAATTGCGCGACGCCCAGGCCTACGCCGCATGGGGCTACGACTACCTCAAATACGACTGGTGCAGCTACGGCGGGTTGACGGAGGGCCTGGAGGCTGCCGATCCGCAGCTGCCCTCGGTGAGCTGGGGCCGCGGCTCGACCGACCTCGCCGTCGCCCAGGCGCCCTACGCCCTGATGGGCGCGGCGCTCGACCGCCAGCCGCGGGACATCGTGTACAGTCTCTGCCAGTACGGCATGTCGGACGTCTGGAAATGGGGCGATGCCGTGGGCGGCAACAGCTGGCGCACCACCAACGACATCTTCGGCACCTGGAAAAGCATGAGCGGCATCGCGCTCGCCCACGAACAGTCCGCGCCGTTCGCGAAACCCGGCAACTGGAACGACCCCGACATGTTGATCCTCGGCGTGATCGGCTGGGGCAACCCGCAGCCCACGCGTCTCACCCCCGACGAGCAGTACCTGCATTTCAGTCTCTGGTGCCTGTTCGCTGCGCCGCTCCTGATCGGCTGCGACATGGAGAAGCTCGACGACTTCACCCTGAGCCTCCTCACCAACGACGAGGTGATCGCGCTCAACCAGGACCCGCTCGGCCACCAAGCCACCTGCGTGGATACCGTCGGCGCTGTGCGCGTGTACCTCAAGAAATTGGAGGACGGCTCGGTCGCCCTCGGCTTCTGCAACTTCGGCGAACAGCCGGCCGAGCTGAGTTACGAAGGGTTCGCGTCCCTCGGGCTTTCGGGCCGGCAAACTCTCCGCGACCTCTGGCGGCAACAGGATGTCGGCACCATCGAGCCCGGCCGCGACGGCTGGCCGCTCACGATTCCCACCCACGGCATCGTGCTCCTGAAACTCACCGCCGAACGGTGAGGTCTCGCCCGGAACACCTCTGACTCCGTCCTTCCGCCCCCGCCCATGATCCGCCCCCTCGCCCAACGCGCCGTATTCGCTCTCTCCGGATTGCTCTTGTGCGGGGCCGCGCTCCGGGCGGCAACGGGCCTTGATCCGATCGGCCAGCTGCAGGTCGTCTCGCCGGCGACTGCGCCGGCCGACAGCTTCGCGTTCATCCGGTTGGACAATGGGGTACAGGTCCGCGTCGCGGGCCTCGTGAAGAACGTCCTCTTCTACCGTCCCGGCATCGTGCGCGTCACCGCCAACCTCGGCCCGAGCCACTGGGAACACCCGAGTCTCGCAGTCGTGGCGCAGCCCGTGGCGACGGCGTTCACGGTACAGGAGTCCGCCGAGACGCTCACCATCGCCGCGGAGACGCTGCGCGTCGTCGTCGACAAGAAGACCGGGGCACTGACCTTCCTCGGCGCCGACGGCCGCGTGCTCACCCGCGAGCGCGCCGACCAGCCGTACACGATCAAGCCGGTGACGATCTCCGGC
Source organism: Opitutaceae bacterium (assembly GCA_023269585.1). Classification (GTDB taxonomy): domain Bacteria; phylum Verrucomicrobiota; class Verrucomicrobiia; order Opitutales; family Opitutaceae; genus CAJCBL01. The sequence continues at coordinate 39,292 of JAHFTC010000022.1, read as the reverse complement.
GCGCCCAGCTACGAGGTGCGGCAGACGTTCACCCTCGCGGCCGACGAGTCGCTCTACGGCCTGGGCCAGTACAACCAGCCCTACATGGATTACCGCGGGCAGGAGGTGCTGCTCGTGCAGACCAACATCGGCAGCGTCGTGCCGTTCCTGGTATCCACGAACCGCTACGGCATCCTGTGGGACATCTATTCGAAGATGACCTTCAAGGACGACGCCACCGGCGCCACCCTCTGGGCCGAGAGCGCGCCCGGCGGCGTGGACTACTACTTCGTCGCCGGCGCCACGATGGACGGCGTCATCGCCGGCTACCGCACGCTCACCGGCGCGGCTCCGCTGTTTCCGAAACAGGCCTTCGGCCTCTTCATGAGCAAGGAGCGCTACAAGACGCAGGACCGTCTCGTCGAAGTGGTGCGCAACTTCCGGCAGGCCGGCTTCCCTCTCGATTACATCGTCCAGGATTGGCAATACTGGGGCGGCGACAAGGACGGCACCTGGAGCGGCATGATCTGGAACCCGGAGCGTTACCCGAATCCGGCCGCGCTCACGAAGACACTCCACGACGAGCTCCACGTGAAGCTCATGAACTCGATCTGGCCGTCCGTCGGCAACGACACCGCGCTCGCCCACGAGCTCGACGCCAAGGGCCTGCGTTTCGAGCCGCTGCACTGGATCTCGAAGAAGGCGCGCGTGTACGACGCCTTCAGCCCCGAAGGCCGCGCGATCTATTTCAAGCACATCAAGAGCGGCCTGCTCGACGTCGGCGTCGATGCGCTCTGGATGGACGGCACCGAGGTCGAGGTCGGCGGCGCCTGCCACGATCCGGCCGACGTCGAACGCGACATCAAGAACCTCGGACGCAACGCGCTCGGCGACTTCACGCGTTACCTCAATCCTTACACTCTGGTGACGACGCAGGGCACCTACGAGGGCCAGCGCGCCGCGGGTGACAAGCGGGTCTTCACGCTCACCCGCTCCGCCTGGGCGGGCCAGCAGCGCTACGGCGCGCTCCCGTGGTCGGGCGACACCTCCGCGAGCTGGGAGACGTTCCGCAACCAGATCTCCGGCGGCATCAACATCGCGATGGCCGGCCTGCCCTACTGGACGCAGGACACCGGCGGCTTCTTCGTCCACTTCCCCCACGGCGAGAAGAACCCCGAGTACCAGGAGCTCTTCGCCCGCTGGAACCAGTTCGCGATCTTCAACCCGATCTACCGCATCCACGGCGCGGACATCGAGCGCGAGCCGTACCTCTTCAAGACCCTCGCGCCCGAGATCTACGACTCGCTGCTCGGCGCCGCGCAGCTGCGGTACCAGTTGCTTCCCTACATCTACTCGCTCGCGTGGCAGAGCACCGCGAACGCCTACACGATGATGCGCGGCCTCCCGATGGATTTCCCGGACGACCCGCAGGTCCGCCGGACGGACGACGCCTTCCTGTTCGGGCCGGCGTTCCTCGTTCATCCCGTCACCCGCGCGATGTACCACCTCAGCGATCCCCCGCCGGCCACGATCCCCGCCGCGGTGCTCCGCACACCGGACGGCCAGCCCGGCCTCGCCGTGCAGTATTTCGCCGGCGTCGATTTCGAGAAACCCGCCGGCAAGACCATCGACACCAACCTCGAGCACGCCTGGCCCGGCCCGCCGCTGGCCAACCCGCCGCCCGGCCTCGACGGCTTCGACAACTTCTCCGCGCGCTGGGAAGGCACGCTCACCGCGCCCGAGGAAGGCGAATACGAGTTCGGCGTCGAGTACGACGACGGCGCCCGCCTCCACCTCGACGGCACGCTATTGATCGACGACTGGAGCTACGGCGCGAAACGCTTCCGCAGCGCCAAGGTCACGCTCGCGCGCGGCCAGAAAGTCGGCGTGAAGGCGGAGTTCCACCAGGGCGGCCAATCACGTTTCTTCCGTCTCGCCTGGCGCACACCCACCGAACTCCACGCTCTCGCGAACCAACCCAAGAACAGCGACTTCTCGTCCGCCTCCTATCTCCCGGCCGGCGCCGACTGGTACGACTTCTGGACGGGCCAGCGCCACGCTGGCGGCCAGTCGGTGACGATGTACTGCCCTCTCGGCTCCTTCCCGCTCTACGTACGCGCCGGTTCGATCGTGCCCATGGGCCCCGCCGATCTCCAGTACGCCACCGAGCGCCCCGACGCTCCGTACGAGATCCGCATCTATCCCGGCGCGAACGCGACGTTCACGCTCTACGAAGACGACAACGAGACCTACGCCTACGAACGCGGCGAGCGCGCCACCTACGACCTCATCTGGGACAATTCCGCGCAGACGCTGACCATCGGCGCCCGCCAGGGCACGTTCCCCGGCTTGGTCGCGGAACGGACCCTCACGATCCGGTTGCTCGTGCCCGGCGCGAACGCCGTCCGGGAAGTCCGTTACACCGGGCAACCACAGGAAGTGAAGTTCGCCCCCTGACAACGCCTCGCCTCGCCGTTCGCCAACATCCCCCCATGACTCCTCGGCCCCTTCACTCCGTCCTGTTTTCGAGCCTCTCACTGTTGCTGGTGACCGTGCCGGCGTTCGGTACCGAACCCGCCGCCGCGCTCGCGCCGGCCGCGTCCGCCGCGCTCTTTCCCCTGCAATCGGTGCGGCTGCTCGAGAGCGGCCCCTTTGCTCCGGCGGTGAAAGCCAACCGCGAGTATGTCTTGGCCCTCGACCCCGACCGCCTGCTTGCGCCGTTCCGCCGCGAGGCCGGACTGCCCTCCAAGGCGCAGCCGTACGGCAACTGGGAGAGCGGCGGCCTCGATGGCCACACCGCCGGCCACTATCTTTCCGCGCTCGCGCACATGATCGCCGCCGGCGAAGACACGCCGGACGGCCAGCTCCGCCAGCGCCTCAACCACATGGTCGCCGAATTGGCGCTCTGCCAGGAGGCGTTCGGCGACGGCTACCTCGGCGGTGTGCCGGGCAGCCGCGAGCTGTGGGCGGCTGTCGCCGCGGGCGACGGCCAGGCGGTCAACCGCAAGTGGGTGCCCTGGTACAACGTCCACAAGACCCTGGCCGGCCTGCGCGACTCGTACCGTGAAACCGGCGACAACCGCGCCCGCGCCCTGCTCGTCCGTCTCGGCGACTGGTGCGTGGCCGTTACCTCCCGCCTGAGCGACGACCAGATGCAGCGCATGCTCGACCAGGAACACGGCGGCATGAACGAGACCCTCGCCGATCTGTACACGTTCACCGGCGACGGGAAGTACCTCGCGGCCGCGAAACGTTTCAACCACCGCGCCGTGCTCGATCCGCTCATCGCGCAACAGGACGAGCTCACCGGCAAACATGCCAACACGCAGATTCCGAAAGTGATCGGGCTCGAGCGCATCGCCGGGCTGACGGACGACAAGGCGGCCCACTCGGGCGCGCGTTTCTTCTGGGAGACGGTCACGCGCCACCGCTCCATCGCCTTCGGCGGCAACAGCGTTTCCGAGCATTTCAACGACCCGGCCGATTTCCACGGACTGCTCGGACACCGCGAGGGCCCCGAGACCTGCAACACCTACAACATGCTGCGTCTCACCGAGCAGCTTTTCGCCGCCGCGCCCAGCGCCCCCTACGCCGACTACTACGAGCGCGCGCTCTACAACCACCTCCTCGCTTCGATCCACCCCCAACATCCCGGCTACGTCTATTTCACGCCCCTCCGGCCCGCGCACTACCGCAACTACTCCGAGGTCGAGAACTCCTTCTGGTGCTGCGTCGGCACTGGCATGGAAAACCCGGGACGCTATGGCGAGTTCATCTACGCCCGCGCCGCGGACGGCCTCTACGTCAACCTCTTCATCCCCTCCGAACTGAACGAGGCCGCGCTCGGGCTCACGCTGCGGCAGGAGACCGCCTTTCCCGACGAGGAACGCACGCGCCTCACGTTGAAGCTCGCCGCACCGCAGACCTTCACGCTCCACCTCCGCCAGCCCGGCTGGGTGACGCCGGGCGCGTATGCGATCGCCGTCAACGGCACGCCGCAGACCGTCGCGACCGCCCCGTCCTCCTACGTCGCGGTGCGCCGCGAATGGCGCGACGGCGACACCGTCGAGATCACCTTGCCGATGCACACCACCGTCGAGGGCCTGCCGGACGGCTCCCCGTGGTACGCGATCCTCCACGGCCCCATCGTGCTCGCCCATCCGGCTGGCACGCAGGACCTGGTCGGACTGCGCGCGGACGACTCCCGCATGGCGCACGTGGCCTCGGGACCGACCCTTCCGCTCGACCAGGTGCCCGCGTTGCTGACCACGCCCGGGATCATCCCGTCGAAGGTCGTGGCCGATCCGGCGGCGGGCCCGCTGCATTTCCGCTTGATCGATGTCGTCGAACCCTCGGCACCGGACGGCCTGCCCCTGATCCCGTTCTTCCGGCTGCACGACGCCCGCTACCAGATGTATTGGGAAACCACGACGCGGGAGGCGCTCGCGGCCCGCAAAGTCCAGCTCGCCGCCGCCGAACGCGCCCAGGCCGCGCGCGAGGCGGCCACGCTCGATCGGGTCGCGCCCGGCGAACAGCAGCCCGAGGTCGAACACGCCTACCAGGGCGAAGAGACGGAGAGCGGCCTCCACAACGGCCGCCATTGGCGCCACGGCCGCCGGATCCAGTACACCCTCAACACGCGGGGCGAGAAGAACGTGATCCTCTCGGTCACCTATTCGGGTTCCGACTCCGGCCGGCAGTTCGACATCCTCGCCAACGGCACCGTCATCGCGACCCAGAAGCTGGTGGCCGAGAAGATCGGTGAGTTTGTCGAGAAGACCTATGTGCTCCCCGCCACCATCCTCGCCGCCGCACCCGACGGCCGCGTGACCATCGCCTTCGTCGCCGCGCAGGGACTCGCCGGCGGCCTCTTCGACGTGCGTCTGCTGCGCGCCGGTCATTGATGGTTCGTTCCCCTCTGCCGCACCCCGTCACCCGCTGATCCCTCTCCGCCCATGAAACTGCGTTCGTTCCTCTTCATCCTTCCCGTCTGCGCCGCCTTGGCGGCGTTCGCCCAACAGCCCACGCCGACCGCCACGGAGTTCGGCCTCGTGCAAGGCGTCGCCGAAAGCGACCTCACCGTCTACCGCGGCATTCCCTTCGCCGCGCCGCCGGTCGGCGACCTGCGCTGGCGCTCGCCGCAGCCGCATCCGATGTGGGACGGCGTGCGCCCCGCCACCGCGTTCGCCGCCGATCCCTACCAAGGCGACGGCAAGGGCAACGTGAGCGAGGACTGCTTGTACCTCAACGTGTGGACACCCGCGAAGTCGGCCGACGAGAAACTGCCCGTGCTCGTGTGGATCTACGGCGGCGGTTTCGCCTTCGGCTCCACCTCCACGCCCGTGCACAACGGCGAGTTTCTCGCGCGCAAGGGCGTCGTGTTGGTGACCATCAACTACCGCGTCGGCTCGCTCGGCTTTCTCGCGCATCCGGAGCTCAGTGCCGAATCGCCGCAGAAAGTTTCCGGCAATTACGGCCTGCAGGACCAGATCGCCGGTCTGCGCTGGGTGCAGCGCAACATCGCGGCCTTCGGCGGCGATCCCGCGAAGGTCACAATCTTCGGCGAATCCGCCGGCGGCATCTCGGTGAGCATGCTCTGCGCCTCGCCCGAGGCGAAGGGCCTCTTCCGCGGCGCCATCTCCCAAAGCGGCGGCAACTTCGGCCCGACCCGCCCCACCACCTTCCCCGGTGAAAACATGCGCGACCTCGCCGCCGCCGAACAGGCCGGCCTGGCCTACGCCGCGAAGGCCGGTGCCGCCTCCGTCGCCGAGTTGCGCAAGCTCACGCCCGACAAGCTGCCCGGCGGCTGGGGCAACCCGTCCTCCTGGCCGATCGTCGACGGCCACGTCATCCCCGACGACCAGTTCAAGCTCTACGAGGCCGGCCGCTACAACGACGTCGACGTGCTCCTCGGCTACAACTCCGACGAAGGCCTGAGCTTCGCCCGCGAGAAGACCGCCGAGGAGTACGCCGCCAACACCCGCCTGCGCTACGGTCCCTTCGCCGACCAGCTCCTCGCCGCGTATCCGACCGTCGGTGATCGCGTCGGCAAGACCGCCCGCGACCTCATGCGCGACGCTGCCTTCGGTTGGCAGACTTGGAGCTGGGCCCGGCTGCAATCCCGCACCGGCAAGGCCAACGTGTTCCTCTACTACTTCGACCAGCACGCCGAGCGCCCGGCCGACTCTCCGGAGGCCGACCACGGCATGCCGCACGGAGTCGACGTGCCCTACGTTTTCCAGACGCTCGACCGCAACGACCCGAAGCTCACCCCCGGCGACTTCGCGATCTCCGAGACCGTCGCCACCTACTGGACCAACTTCACCAAGTTCGGCGACCCCAACGCCGCGGGCCTGCCCGTCTGGCCACGCTTCACCGAGGCCAAGCCGCAGGTGATGCACTTCCGCCAGACCGCCTCCGTCGGCCCCGTGCCGAGTGAGGCCGCGCTCCAGGTTCTCGATACCTATTTCGCCTGGCGCCGCACCCCGGAAGGCGCGGCTTGGGCGAAATAACCCGGGCCGACCACGTAACTTCGGTGTCCCTCTGGGCGTCAACCCGCGGCACGCCACCCCCTCCATTCTTCCTGCAGTCCGTTCCAACCCGAATACACCCCTGACCATGTCCGCTTCGTTTCTCAACATGACCCGCACGGCCGCCCTCGCCTCCGTGCTCGCGCTCGCCGCCTCCGCCTTCGCGCAGGACGGCACAATTCACCCGCTCGACGCCATTCCCGAACCCAACGCCATCCCGCTCGGCACCGGCGGCGTGAAGGATCAGCCCGCGCCCGAGAGCTGGTTCCGCCAGTGGGGCGAGCCCATGGTGCGCAACGTCTCCACCGCCACGCTCACGCCCTACCTCCCCGATCCCGCGAAAGCCAACGGCACCGCGGTCCTCGTCGCGCCCGGCGGCGGCTTCCGCTGGCTGTCGATCAACAACGAAGGCTGGAAGATCGCCAAGGCGCTGAACGAACGCGGCATCGCCGCGTTCGTCCTCAAGTACCGTCTCTTCCCCACGCCCCCGACCCTCGAGGGCCTGAAGGAGTCGATGAACCGCGTCCTGCCCCCCGCTCCGAAACCCGGCGAGCCCGCCACCGAGGCTCCCCGCCCGCCACGCCCCGACCTCACCAACCAGCAGGCCGACGCCGAGGCCGCCTACGACTTGATCGTGAAGAACGCCAAGGAGTGGGGCGTCTACACCGACCGCATCGGCATGATGGGTTTCTCGGCCGGCGCCGGCCTCACCATGCATTGCACGCTCAAGTCCGAGAAGATGAAACTGGCTTTCATTGCCCCGATCTACGGCGGGATGGGCGCGGTTGACGTGCCGAAGAACGCCCCGCCGATGTTCATCGCCGTCGCCGCCGACGACTTCCTCTTCAAGGGCGAGTTCGGCGTGGTGAAGTCCTGGTTCGACGCCGGCAAGCCGGTCGAGTTCCACCTGTACCAGGATGGCGGACACGGCTTCGGCATGGGCTATCCGGGCCACCCGACCTACTACTGGTTCGAGCCCTTCACCCACTGGCTCGACCACAACGGCTTCCTCAAGGCCAAGGCCGCGCAGTAAGGCCCGCCTGATTTCCGTTCCTTCGCCTTGTTCGACCGGGAAGGGAGCGCCGCGCCGGGCTCCCTTCCCTTCCCCCGCTGACTCCACCACACCGGCGTCCTTTCGTTTTTTCGTGATGAAGCGTTTCCTCGTTCTCCTGTTCCCGCTCGCGCTCGCCGCCCAGGCCCAGGACGCCGCCGCGCCCCGCAAACTGCCCAGCCCCGAGGAGGGTGGACTTTACGTCGCGCCGCCGCCGGCCCGTCCGATCTCGTTGCTCCCGGCCCTGCCCGCGCCGGAGGACGAGCAGTTCTACGCCGAGCGCGACGTGCCCCACGGAACCGTCGAGGTCGTGAAGTACCGCACCACCGCCGGCGCGGAGAAGCAGATGCACCTCTATCTCCCGCCCGACTACGCGACCACCACCGACCGGCGTTATCCCGTCCTCTACCTCGTCCACGGCGGCGGCGAGAACGACACCCATTGGACCAAGAGCGGCTTCACGCATCGGATACTCGACAACCTCATCGCCGACGGCAAAGCCCGCCCGATGATCGTCGTGATGCCGAACGCCAGCGACCTGTTCACCGGCACACCGCCCAAGCTCGGCGAGGACGACGCCTGCTCGCGCGAGTTTCTCCAGGACATCCTGCCCTTCGTCGACACCCGTTACCGCACCCGCCCGAACCGCGAGAGCCGCGCCGTCGCCGGTCTCTCCATGGGCGGCTTCGTCGTCCTCAACACCGGTCTCACGCACCTCGAAACGTTCGGCGAGCTCTACGTCTTCAGCTCCGGCTACTGGCCGCGCGAGCTCGAGGTCTTCAAGACCAACATCGAGCCGCTTCTGAGCGATCCCAAGATCAACGAGCGCTTCGTCCAACCCATCTACTTCGGCGTCGGCGAGACCGACATCGCCTACCGCAACAGCATGCGCACCCTCGCCGTCTTCGCCGACCACGGCGTGCGCAACTTCTCCGTGCTCAGTTCCCACGGCCACGAATGGCTGAACTGGCGCCGCTACCTCTGGCAGACCGCGCAGATCATGTTCCCCGAGAGCCGCTGAGCCTCGCGCACCCAACCCCTCTGTCTCATCCATGAAAAAACACCTGATCCGACTCGCCGCCCTGCTCCTCGTCGCCTCGTTCGGCGCCGCGCTCCCCGCCCGCGCCGCCGATGCCGTCGCGAAACAAACCTTCGTCCTCGTCCACGGCGCCACCGCCGGCGGCTGGGAATGGAAACGCACCGGCGAGTTCCTCACCGCCGACGGCCACACCGTCTACCGCGCCACGCTCACCGGACTCGGCGAGCGCATGCACCTCAACAGCACGGAGGTCGACCTGCAGACCCACATCAACGACGTGGTGAACCTCATCCTCTTCGAAGACCTGCACAATGTCGTGCTCACCGGCCACAGCTACGGTGGCATGGTCGTCACCGGCGTCATCGATCGCATCCCCGAGCGTATCCGCCATGTGGTTTACCTCGATGCGGCCGTACCCAACGACGGCCAGTCGATCTGGGATATCTTCGGGGGCCAGAACCCCACCGGCCCTCGTTTCGTCGACGGCTTCATGCAGGTTCCGTGGGTCAAACCCGGCGACAAGCCGCCGCACAGCGTCAAGCAGTCGATCAAGTGCTTCAACCAGCCCGTCTCCTACAAGAACCCCGCCGCCCTCGCCCTGCCCGTCACCTACGTCGCCTTCGTCCCGAAGGACAAGTCCGCCGAGGAGCGCGCCCAGACCGACACGAGCTGGCAGCACGCGGTCGCCCGCGGCTGGACGATCCGCACCTTCCCCGGCGGCCATGTCGCCCAACAGGAAGACCCGCGCGGTGTCGCCACCCTCATTGCGGAGTCGGTTTCCGACGTGAACCAGCCGGTGCCCGCCGCCGCTCAATAGAACCCGAACCAGCGAGCGCCATGAAGAAGACGTTTCCCCGCATCCGATCATTCATCACGCTCGCTGTCGGGCTCGGCGTGGCGGCTTCGGCCATCGGCCAAGCCGCCCGCACCCCTCCGGTCGTCTCGCCGGTCGTGCACCCCGACCGCACCGTCACCGTCCGTTTCCGGGCGCCCGACGCCCGCCAGGTCGAACTCAGCGGCCAGTTCCTCACCGCCAACCAGCCGCTGGTGAAGGACGACTCCGGCATCTGGAGCGCCACCGTCGGCCCCGTCGCGCCCGATCTCTATCCCTACAACTTCGTCGTCGACGGCGTGGGCGTGGCCGATCCGGGCAATCAATACGTATTCCCCAACGAGGGTTTCAAGGGCAGCCTGCTTGACGTCCCCGATTCCGAGCCGTCGCTTCGCTCCGCCCAGGACGTGCCGCACGGCGAAGTCACCTACGGTTTCTACGAATCGAAAGCGCTCGGCTGCACGCGGCCGCTCGTCATCTACACGCCGCCCGGCTATCGCGCCGGCGCCGCGCGCTACCCGGTGCTCTACCTCGTGAGTGGCACCACCGACACCGAGGAGACCTGGTTCCGTGCCGGCCGGGTGAACTTCATCCTCGACAACCTCATCGCGCAGCAACGCGCCGTGCCGATGATCGTCGTGATGCCCTACGGCAACATGCTCATGGGCATGCCGCGCCCCTGGACCCCGGAGGTCGCCGCCATGTACAAGGCGTTCGGCGACGAGCTGCTCGCCCAGATCGTGCCCTACGTCGAGTCGAACTACCGCACCATTCCCGAACGCGAGAGCCGCGCCATCGCCGGTTTCTCCCGCGGCGGCGGCCAGTCGCTCTTCACCGCCTTCAGCCACCTCGACAAGTTCGCCTGGGTGGGTTCGTACAGCGCCTACCTCACGCCCGAAGTCTTCGATCGCCACTTCCCCACGCTTTCCGCCGATCCGGCCGCCACCAACCAACAGCTCAAGCTGCTCTGGCTCGGCGTGGGCAAGGACGACTTCCTCTACGCGCAGGCGTCGGCCTTCATCGACCTGTTGGCCGAGAGGAAGATCGAGCACCAGAGACTCATCACCGAAGGCGGACACACCTGGATGAACGCCCGCCACTACCTCGCCGACACCCTCCAGCTTTTCTTCAACGAGCGCAGTGCCATCGCACGGTAGTTTTCCACCCGACCAATGAAACGTTCCACCCAAGCTCTCGCCCTCTGCCTCCTCGCCGCCGCGACACCGGCGCTCCACGCCCAAGAAGACCCCGCGCAGGTCTCCGATCAGCGTGCCCGCGCCAACTTCGCCCGGCCCATCGAACTCGCGGCCGACGACGTGCGCGCCTTCCCCGAGCCTCCCGCCGGCTTCAAGACCCCCCGCGCCGGCGTCGCGCAGGGTCGCGTCGAGGCGTTTGAATACGACTCGACCGTCACGGGCACGCGCCGCAAGGCCAACGTCTACCTGCCACCCGACTACTCGCCGGAGACGAAGTACCCGGTGCTCTATCTCCTCCACGGCATCGGCGGCGACGAGAACGAGTGGCTCAGCTTCGCCTCGCCCGCCGTCATCCTCGACAACCTCCTCGCCGACGGGAAGGCCGTGCCGATGATCGTCGTGCTGCCCAACGGCCGCGCCATGGCCGACGACCGCGCGATCGGCAACCCCTTCGAGCCCGAGAAGGCCGCGGCCTTCGGGAAATTCGAGGGCGACCTGCTCGACTGCCTCATCCCCGCGATCGAGGCCAAGTACTCGACCCACACCGACCGCGAGCACCGTGCCCTTGCCGGGCTCTCGATGGGAGGCGGCCAGACCTTCAACTTTGGCCTCGGAAACCTCGATACATTCGCCTGGGTCGGCGCCTTCTCCGCCGCCCCCAACACCAAGCCGCCCGCCGAGCTCCTGCCCAACCCCGCCGCCGCATCGAAGCAGCTCAAGCTCCTCTACATCTCCTGCGGCAACAAGGACGGCCTGATCAACTTCTCCCAGGCCGTGCACCGCTACGCCAAGGAGCACAACGTGCCGCACCTCTGGAACGTCGACGACCACGGCCACGACCCCGAGACCTGGGCGAGCAACCTTTTCCACTTCTCCCAGCGGCTGTTCCGGTGAGCCGTGACGACAAAATTGCCGCGTAGGTCAGCGAGCTCGCTCGCGCTCTGAATAGCGCGTGCAAGCACGCTGGCCTACAGTTTCACCATTGGTACGAGCCATATCGCTCGTTGGGCCGCGACAATTGCATGATCACGGCTGACGCGCTCCGCTCACCCTCGCGGGACCGCCGAGGACTCCGGATCGCGACGGTCTTCCTTGGGCCGGCCCAGCGATGTTCGAAGGGGCCCCGTCGTCCACGCCGCGCTGTTCCGCCAAGACCCATCGCAGGAGCGAGAGCGAATGACGGTACCTTGTGCCCGCCGCACGCGGTCCAACGAAACACAAATCTGCCCACACCTCGTTCGCAGTAAGGGGCGACTCAACGTTGCCCAACCCAAGCGTTGCGCCGGCGCGTTGACTACATACTTCAGCTCGCACTGGCCCAGTGCCCCGCACCAATTGTCCTTGTAGCCAATTCAAGCACTTCTGGGCCCCTGCTCTCCACCCACGACCACGCGCCCCACCCCCTTTCCCAATGAACAACATGCTCGCCCCCCAGCAGTCTGCGCCCCGGACTCTCCGCCGCTGGAGCAGCCTCGCGCTCCTGGTCGCGGCGCTCTTCTCGACGGTCACCGCCCGCGCGGACAATCCGTCGCAGAGCCTCTTCGAGCCCCTCGTCGTCGAACCGTCGGCCGTGGCCGATACCTTTCCCCTCGTCGCGGCCGGCAAGGCGGCGCCGCTCTGGTTCGACGCCGCCGACCACAAGGGCGTGCAACGCGCCGTCGGCGACCTCCAGGCCGACATCGCCCGCGTGACCGGGCTCACGCCCGCCAGCTCCGCGCAAGCACCCGCCTCGTCGTTGCCCGTGATCATTGGCACCGTGGGCAAGAGCGCGGTGGTCGATGCATTGCTCGCCGCCGGCAAACTCAATGGCAGCACGCTCGTCGGCAAATGGGAGAGCTTCGTCATCGCCACCGTGGCCGATCCGGTCCCCGGCGTGGCGCGGGCGTTGGTCATCGCGGGCAGCGACAAGCGCGGCACCATCTACGGCATCTACGAGCTCTCGCGCCAGATCGGCGTGTCTCCCTGGTACTGGTGGGCCGATGCGCCCGTCGCGCACCGCGACGAGTTGTACCTCAAGCCCGGCACCTACGCCTCCGGCGAGCCGAAGGTCAAATACCGCGGCATCTTCATCAACGACGAGGCGCCCGCCCTGAGGCGTTGGGCGCAGGAGAAGTTCGGCGGCATGGGCCCCGAGTTCTACGGCCACGTCTTCGAACTGCTCCTCCGTTGCCGGGCCAACTACCTCTGGCCGGCCATGTGGCTCCCGATCTCCTTCAACGACGACTATCCGGACAACCCGCGCTTGGCCGACGATTACGGGATCGTCATGTCGACCAGCCACCACGAGCCGATGATGCGCTCCCACCACGAGTGGACGCGCTACGGCCAGGGCCCGTGGAACTACGAGGCCAACGCGGAGACGCTGCGCGAGTTCTGGCGCGGCGGTTTCGCGCGGGTGCGCGACTACGAGAGCGTGGTCACCGTCGGCATGCGCGGCGATGGCGACGAAGCCATGTCCGAACACGCGGCCGTGCCGCTGCTCCAGCGGATCATCGCCGACCAACGCACGATCCTCGCCGAGGTCACCGGCAAGCCCGCCGCCAAGATTCCGCAGGTGTGGGCGCTCTACAAGGAGGTGCAGGACTACTACGACGAGGGCATGCGGGTGGCCGACGACATCACCGTGCTCTTCAGCGACGACAACTGGGGCAACATCCGCTACCTGCCCAAGCCCGAGGACCTCGGCCGTGCGGGCGGTTACGGCATGTATTATCATGTCGACTATGTCGGCGGGCCGGTCTCCTACCGCTGGCTCAACGTCTCGCAGATCGAGCGCATCTGGGAGCAGATGACACTCACCTACGCCGCCGGCGTGGATCGGCTGTGGATCGTGAACGTGGGCGACATCAAGCCCATGGAGCTGCCGATGAGCTTCTTCCTCGATCTTGCCTGGAATCCGAACGCCATCACCGCCGCGGACCTGCCCGCCTATTATCACGACTGGGCCGCGCAGCAGTTCGGCGCTGCGCACGCCGCCGAGATCGCGGACCTGCTCGCGCTCTACACCAAGTTCAACGCCCGCCGCACCCCCGAAATGCTCGCGCCCGGAACCTTCAGCGTCGCCAACTACCGCGAGGCCGAGCGCGTCGTCGCGGAGTACAACGCACTCGCCGAGCGTGCCCGCGCTCTGGATGCGCAGCTGCCGGCCTCGCACCGCGACGCGTTCTTCCAGCTGGTGCGCTTTCCCATCGAAGCCTGCGCCAACGTCACCGAGCTGTACGTGGCCGCCGGCAAGAACGCCCACTACGCCGAGCGCGGTGTGCCTTCCGCCAATCTCCACGCCGAGCGCGTGCAGGAGCTCTTCGCCCGCGATGCCGCGCTCACCCGCCGTTTCCACACCGACCTGGCCGGCGGCAAATGGAACCACATGATGGCCCAGACCCACCTCGGCTACACCTACTGGCAACACCCGCCGCTCAATCGCTCGCCCGCGGTCTCGTACGTCCAGCCCGGCGACAAGGCCGAACTGGGCTTCTTCGTCGAGCACGGCGAGCGCCCGAAATGGGGCTGGCTCGACGTCGAGGCCGACTGGGATTTCGCCACCGCGCTGCCGCGCTTCGACCGCGTCAACGATCCCGCCTACTACCTTGAGATCGTGAACCGCGGCAGCGAGCCGCTGCACTACACGCTCACGCCCAAGCAGGACTGGATCAAACTCACCCAGCGCGAGGGCACGATTCGCTTCGACGAGAAGGTCTTCGTCTCCATCGACTGGGCCAAGGCTCCGGCCGGAGCGAGCACCGGCGAGATCCTCGTCGCGGGTGCGGGCAACGAGTACACCGTCACCGTGCCCATCCGCAACGAGCAGCCGCCGGTCTTCGGCTGGATCGAGGACCGCGGCGTGGTCGCCATCGAGGCCGCCCAGTTCGACCGCGCATCGGCCGCGCCCGACGCGCGCTGGATCGTTGTGCCGAATCTCGGCCGCACCGATTCCGCCGTCACCATCGCGCCGGCCCAAGCGGCCCGTCGCCCGGCCGTCGACGGCGCTCCGTCGCTCGAATACGACTTCACCCTGCTCGATGGCGCCACGGTGGCCGTGGACGCCTACGTGTCGCCGACCCAGGACTTCCGCCGCAGCGGCGGCCTGCGCTTCGCGATCGCGATCGACGATGCCCCGCCGCAGATCGTCAACATCAACGCCGGCGAGGAAGTGCCCGACTGGAAATACCCCGACTGGTGGAACCAGTCCGTGGGCGACCACATCAAGATCAAGCGTTCCGCGCACCAGTCGCTCGCTCCAGGCAAACACACCCTGAAAGTGTGGATGATCGATTCGGGCGTCGTGCTCCAGAAGTTCGTGATCGACGCCGGCGGCCTGAAGCCGACCTACCTCGGCCCACCCGCCAGCAAGCGGGCGGAGGAGTCCGCCGCGAACTGAGGCCAACGGCGAATTCGTGTAACGGCGCGGCTTCCGCGCCGTTTGGAACCGACTGCGGCTTCCGCGCCCTCCGGAACCGGAAGCGGTTCCGCTACATAAAAGCCAATCGGGAACACGCGGCCTTCACGAAGCGCGTGCGGCCCCGAACGACGACGGTGGGACGCCATGCACGCGTTTGAAGGCCCGCGAGAAATGGAACGGGTCCATGCCGAACGCGTCCGCCACCTCGCCCACATTCAAGCCCTTGTGCTCGAGCAGCGTAGCCGCCTGGTTCATCTTCAGGCGCATCAAGAATCGATAGGCCGGCTGGCCGGTGAACCGCCGGAACAACCGGCTGAAATACGCCGGCGCCACCCCGCACGCCGCCGCCGCCTCGGCCGCCGTACGAATCGTGGCGAAGTGCTTCTCGAGATGGTCGCGGCACCGCAGGAACGTCTGCCGCGAACGATTGGCGTGGCTGCCGCTGGGCAGCCGCACCTCCGAGACGAGCAGCAGCAGGATCCGCCCATGCAGCGCGGCGATTTCCGCCGCCGCCGCCGTCCCCCGCCGCCCAGCCGCCAGCAGCAGCTCGAACGCCGCCTGCACCTCCTCGACCGCCGCCACCGCCTGACACGCCCCCGGCGGGATGCCCGCGTTGCGCAGCGCCCCCTCCGCCCCGGCCGCTGAGAAATCGACAAAATACTTCGAGAGGCGATCCCGGGAATCGGTGACGATCTCGTGCGCGATCCCGGGCCCGTAGGCGAACACGACCCCGCGCGCCAGCGGGTACTCGTGGCCGAGCATGCGCAGCGTCCCGCTGCCGCCCGCCACAAACTCCAGCCCGAAGTACTTGAACCCCGGACGCCGCACCCGGTAGTCGGCCCCGGTTCGTTCCCAACCTCCGGATACCACCGCGGGCACCTCGCGACTGCGCGCCGTGGGCTCAAAGTAGAAGCGCCGGGCGTCGGCCACCTGTTTCGACATGAACGACGGGAGGAGCTGCACGGACCGCGGCATTGCCCGATCGATGCCCTCCGCGCGACCGCGGGTCAAGAGGTCAAAAATCGTCATCGTATGGGCAAAGCCGTCCATTCTCCCGGGCGCGCCATTCCGGTAACGTTGCGGGCGATGCCGCACCCCGTCGACGCCCCGACTCGCCCGCCGTCCCGGGCGGCCCTGCGCATCGACGCCCACCAGCACTTCTGGCACTACGACGCCGCGGCCTACTCATGGATCGATGAGAGCATGCGCGCGATCCGGCGCGACTTTCTGCCGAGCGATCTCGCCCCGGCCCTCGCCGCCACCGGCCAGGACGGCACGGTGGCCGTCCAGGCCCGCCAATCCCTCGCCGAGACCGAATGGCTGCTCCAACTCAGCGGCACTTTCCCGTGGATCAAAGGTGTCGTCGGCTGGCTGCCGCTCGCCGAGCAAGGCGCGGCCATCGGCCGGTTGCTCGAGCATTTCGGCGCCCACGACCGGCTCAAGGGCGTGCGGCACGTGCTCCAGGCGGAGCCCGACGCCTATTTTGCGGATCCAGGCTTCAATGACGCGCTCGGCGAGGTAGCGCGCGCTGGGCTCACCTACGATCTCCTGATCGTGGCCCGGCAATTGCCCGCCGCGCTCAAATGGGTCGACCGTCATCCCACCCTGCGCATCGTGCTCGACCACATCGCCAAGCCGGCGGTCGACGGGGCGCCCTCCCTGGCGTGGCGGCGCGACATCAACGAACTCGCCCGCCGGCCCAACCTCTTCTGCAAGTTCTCCGGCGTCGTCACCGAGGTCCCGGGCTGGCGCTGGTTCCCGGAACTGGTGCGGCCCTATTTCGAAGTGGTGCTCGAGGCGTTCGGCCCGGAGCGCCTGATGTTCGGCTCCGACTGGCCCGTGTGTCTCTTGGCCGCCGACTACCCGCGCTGGCACGCCGTCGTCGCGAACCTCCTGCTGCCCCTGTCGCCCGCGGAACGCGCCGCCATCATGGGTGGCACCGCCACGGCCGCCTACCGACTCGAATCCTGAGCCAGCTCATGCAACTCCGCCCCCTCGGCCGTACCGGCCTCGACGTCTCCATCCTCGGCTTCGGCGCCTCCTCCCTCGGCGGCGTCTTCCGCGCCACCGACGACGACGCCAGCATCCGAACCGTCAATACCGCGTTGGACCTCGGAATCAACTTCATCGACGTCGCCCCCTACTACGGCGCGACGCGCGCCGAGACGGTGCTCGGCAAGGCGCTGCGCGGCATCGAGCGCTCCCGCTACATCCTTGCGACGAAGGTCGGCCAGTACGGCGAAGGCGAGTTCGACTTCTCCGCCGCGCGCGTCATCCGCAGCCTCGACGAGAGCTGCGCCCGCCTCGGGGTCGACTACATCGACCTGCTCCAGTGCCACGACATCGAGTTCGCCTCGATCGACCAGATTGTCGACGAAACCATCCCGGCGCTGATCGCCCTCAAGCGCGCCGGCCGCATCGGCCATGTCGGCATCACCGGCCTGCCGCTGAAGGTCTTCCCGGCCGTGCTCGACCGCGCCCCCGCCCGCTGGGTCGAAACGGTGCTCTCGTTCTGCCACTACGAGCTCAACGACACCTCGCTCGAGTCCCTGCTGCCCTACTTCGCCGGAAAGGGCGTCGGGGTCATCAACGCCTCGCCCACCGGGATGGGGTTGCTCACTCCGCGCGGCGTTCCCGCGTGGCACCCGGCGCCGCCGGCGCTCGTGGCCGCGGCCCGCCGCGCGGTCGACTATTGCACCTCGATCGGGGCGGACATCGTGAAGCTCGCAGTCCAGTTCTCCGTCGCCAATCCTGCCATCGCCACGACGCTGGTCGGCAGCGCCGACCCGGAGAACATCCGCCGCAACATCGCCGCGGCCTGCGAGCCCGTCGATCCCGTGCTGCTGGCCCGCGCGCAGGAGATCCTCCGCCCGGTCCACAACCACAATTTCACCCGCGGCCGGCCGGAGAACCGCGACCCGGTCCTCGCCTGACCTTCCTCCTCCGCCCATGCAAAGCCTCTCGCTCCTCGAACCCGGCACCCTTCGCGCGCTCGACCTCCCCGAGCCGGCCCCGCCCGGCCCGGGCGAAGCCCTCGTGCGCGTGCATCGCGTCGGCGTCTGCGGCACCGATCTCCATGCCTTCCGGGGCAAGCAGCCGTTCTTCACCTACCCGCGCATTCTCGGCCACGAGCTCGGCGTGGAGGTGCTCGCCGTGGGTGCGGGCGTGACGTCGGTTGCGCCGGGCGAACGCTGCGCCGTGGAGCCGTATCTGAACTGCGGAGGCTGCATCGCCTGCCGTCGCGGCAAGTCCAACTGCTGCACCCAGCTCAAGGTCCTCGGCGTCCATGTCGACGGCGGCCTGCGCGAGCGCTTCGTGCTCCCTTCGGCCAAGCTTCACCCTTCCCGCACCCTTTCCTTCGACCAGCTCGCGTTGGTCGAGACGCTGGGCATCGGCGCCCACGCCGTCGACCGCGCCGCGCTCACGGCCGGGGAGACGGTGGCCGTGCTCGGCACCGGACCGATCGGGCTGGCGGTCATCCAGTTCGCCCTCGCCGCCGGCGCGCGCGTGCTCGCCGTCGACCGCGAGGCCCGGCGCCTCGAATTCTGCCGCGACCGGCTCGGCCTCGCCGCCGACGCCACGATCGACGCCGCCGCTTCGCCCGATGTCGGCGCTCGCCTCGCCGACCTCACCGGCGGCGACCTGCCGACAGCGGTCTTCGACGCCACCGGCAATCCGGCCTCGATGGCGGCGTCCTTCAACTACCCCGCGCACGGCGGCCGCCTTGTCTTCGTCGGGCTCTTCCCCGGCGAGGTCACGTTCAACGACCCCAATTTTCACCGCCGCGAACTCACGTTGCTCGCCAGCCGCAACTCCCGCCCCGAGGACTTCCGGCGAATCCTGACGCTGGTCGAAGCGGGCCGGGTCGACACCACGCCGTGGATCACCCACCGTGCGCCGCTCGCCGCCGTCCCCGAGCAATTCGCCGGCTGGACCGACCCCGCCGCCGGCGTGCTCAAAGCCATGATCGCCCTCACCCCCTGAACCGTCGCCCCGCCCCTCCCGGACCAACCCCTCCGTTACCCATGAGCACCCCGACCTCCCGCAGTCTCTTCGCCGGCCCCGGCGGCCGATCGTACGCCGTGCCCTTCGCCCTCGTCAGCTCGTTGTTCCTCCTCTGGGGCTTCTGCAACGGGATGATCGATGTGATGGACAAACACTTTCAGGACGAACTCCACCTGACACTCGCCCAGTCGGCCTGGGTTCAGTTCGCCCACTACCTCGGCTATTTCCTCATGGCCCTCCCGGCCGGCTGGTTGGCTTCTAGGATCGGATACAAAGGCGGCATCGTCGCCGGCCTGCTGATGGTCGCGGTGGGCGGCTTCTGGTTCATCCCCGCCGCCTACATCGCCGAGTTCTGGGCCTTCCTGCTCGGTGTCTGCCTGATCGCCTCGGGTCTCACGTTTCTGGAGACTGTGGCCAACCCCTACACCACCGTGCTCGGCCCGAAGGACCTCGGCGCCACCCGCATCAACCTCGCCCAGTCCTGCAACGGCGTCGGCTGGATCCTCGGCCCGATCGCGGGCCGCTTCTTCTTCTACTCGACCGACGCGGAGGGCAAAAGCACGGGAGCGGAGACGCTGTGGATCCCCTACGTGGCGGTCGCCATCGTCGTGCTCATCCTCGCGGTGGTCTTCTCCCGCGCGAACCTGCCCGACATCGTCGCCGAGGAGACCACGCCGGCCGACAACGAATCGGCCCACGGCGCCGCGTCGAAACCCAGCTCCGCCACCACCCTCCTCTTCTGGTTCAACCTCGTCGTCCTCTCCGCCTCGATCGGCATGATCGCCGCGGCGATCGCCACCGTCCGCAGCCTCGACGAACAGCTTGCCCTGAAAGTCTTCGGCGTCACCACGGCGCTCGTGCTCGCCGGCAGCACCGCCGTGCTGCTGCCGCGCAGGCAGGCGCTCGCCCAATCGGGACTGTGGGGCCGCCCCCATTTCTCGGCCGCAACGCTCGCTCAGTTCTTCTACGTCGCCGCGCAGTCGGGCATCTTCGCCTATTTCATCAACTACATCACCTCGCAGGCCCCCGTCGCGATCAGCAATCAGACCGCCGCGCTGCTCGCCTCGGTCGCCTTCGGGTGCTTCCTTGGCGGCCGCGTGATCGGCGCCGCCGTGCTGCGCAAACTGCGCGCCCACACCCTCCTCGGGCTCTACGGCCTGCTCAATGCGTTCATGTGCCTGCTCGTCGTCCTGGGGCTCGGCTGGGTGAGCTTCATCGCGGTTTTCGCCAGCTATTTCTTCATGTCGATAATGTTCCCGACCATCTTCGCCCTCGGAATCCATGGATTGGGCACGCACGCCAAACGCGCGTCGGCCTTCATTGTCATGGCCATCATGGGCGGCGCCATTGTGCCGAAACTGATGGGCTCGGTCGGCGACCACCACGGGATGGCCCGAGCCTTTATTGTGCCCCTCGTTTGCTTCCTCTTCGTGGCCGCCTACGGCTACGCGTGGGCACGCCTGCGCGGCGAAACTACCCCCGCTCCCGCCGCCTCCTGATTCACGCGACCCACTCCACCCCTCATGCACCGATCACTCTCCACCCTGACCGGGAAACTCGCTCCCGCCGCCGCGGGCCTGCTCGCCGCTCTCACGCTCGTCTCCTCCGCGCGCGCCGCCGAGGAAACCCTCTCCTCGCCCGACGGGCGCATCGTCGTCGCGGTGAGCGACACCGAGGGTCTGCGCTACCGCGTCTCCTTCGACGGCCAACCGGCCCTCGCCGACTCCCGCCTTGGGCTCGATTTCGAGGGCGGATTCTCGCTCGGTCGCCACACCGCCATCGTCGGCACCGCCCGCACCGAGCACGACGGCACGTGGGAAAACGCCTTCGGCCAGCGCCGCACGGTCCGCGACCGCTACCGCGAAATGAAGCTCACCGTGCAGGAGCGCGCAGATGCGCCGGGGCGCCTCATCCTGATCGTCCGCGCCTACGACGAAGGCATCGCGCTGCGCTACGAGATCCCGGTGCAGCCCGGGCTGGAGGACTACGTCGTCACCAACGAGCGCACCGAGTTCATGTTTCCTTCCGACTTCACCTGCTGGGCGGGCAACTACTCGGATTGCGCCGAGAACCAGTACCCCGAGAAGCGCCTCAGCCAGCTCACGGCGAACGTCTCCAAGCCGCACGTCCTGCCGCTGCTGGTGAAACTGGAAAATGGTTACGCCGCGATCGCCGAATCCGACCTGCTCGACTGGGCGGGGCTGTTCGTCACCGCCGCCGGCCCGCGCGCCGATGGCACGCCGCGCCCGGGCGCGAAGGCCACCCTCGCCGCGCGCAAGGACTGGCACGCGCTCGTCGTCGGCCGCGAGCGCCGCCTCAGTCCGTGGCGCGTGATCATCTTCGCGCGGCAGGCGAGCGAACTCGTCGGCAACGAGCTGGTCGCCACCCTCGCGACCCCGTCGCAGATCGCCGACACCTCCTGGATCAAGCCCGGCATCACAGCGTGGGATGTGTGGTGGACGGGCACCAACCCGACCCAGCCCGACTTCACGGGCCTCAACTCCCGCGGCGACACGCGTTCGCACAAAGAATACATCGATTTCGCCGCCGAGATGGGCTTCCCCTACCAGCTCATCGACTGGTTCTGGTACGAGCCGATGAACAACCCGAAGGCCGACCTCACCCAACCGGCTGCGCACGTCGACATTCCCGGGCTCGTCGCCTACGCCCGCGAGCGCCACGTCCGACTCCTGCTCTGGCTCGACTCGCGCGACCTCGACCGACAGGGCTTCGACAAAGTCTTCGCGCAGATCGCCCAGTGGGGCTTCGCCGGCGTAAAGATCGACTTCATGAACCACGACGGCCAGGAGACCGTGCGCTGGTATGCCGACGTGCTCGCCGCCGCCGCGCGCCACCAGTTGCTGGTCAACCTCCACGGTGCCTACAAGCCGACCGGCCTCGCGCGCACCTGGCCGAACTTCATCACGCAGGAGGGCGTCCTGGGCAACGAATACAACAAGATCCCGTGGCTCGCCGACGCCTGCACGCCCCGGCACACGATCACGTTGCCGTTCACGCGCGGTCTGCTCGGGCCGATGGACTTCACGCCCGGCGGCTTCCTCAACCGCACTGCCGCCGATTTCAAGATCACTCAACCCGCCCAGGTCGTCGGCACCCGCACCCGCCAGCTCGCCATGACGGTGGTGTATTTCAGCCCGCTGCTCTGCCTCTGCGACCACCCGGATAATTACCGCAACCAGCCGGGCGTGGAGTTCTTCCGCGGCCTGCCCACCGTCTGGGACGACACCGTGGTGCTCTCCGCTGAAATGGCGCAGCACGTGGTCATCGCGCGCCGCTCCGGCAAGAGCTGGTATCTGGCCGCGATGAACGGCGACACTCCGCTCGCCCTCACCGTGCCGCTCGACTTCCTCGGCGACGGCGAGTGGTCCCTGCGCGCCTTCGCGGATACGCCGGAGTCCGCCACCACCCCGACCTCGCTCGCCGAGACCACCACCGTCGTGCGCTCCGGCGCCACCCTCACGCTCACGCTGGCACCGGCGGGAGGTTACGCCGCTGTCCTGACGCCGGTTCAGTGACCACGAATCGCGACCGTCCTCCTCCAATCCCCTCGCCTCCCGCGCCCGTGCTCCGCCTCCGTCCCGTCCTCCTCCTGCTCGCGCTGACCTGCAGTCTCGCAGTTGCCTCCGCTCGCGCGGAACCGGGCTCCGACCGCAACGGTCTCTCGCTCCCGGTCGAGGGCGGCCGGCTCACGCTCCAGCCGCTGCTGGAGAACGCCGTGCGCGTGCGCTTCACCCGCGACGACAAACCCGTGGCACCGAGCCTGATTCTCACGGAGAACGTTGCGGCGCCGGCCTTCCGCGTCATTGAATCGGATACCAAAGTCGCCCTCGAGCTGCCGAAACTGCGCGCAAGCGTCGACCGCTCGACCGGCGCGATCACGTTCAGCGACGCCGACGGCCGCGTGTTGCTGCGCGAGTTGCCGGGCACGCGCCGCGTCGAGGCGGGCACCATCCAGGGCGAACCGGCCTGGGCGGTCGCACAGAGTTTCGATTCGCCCGAGTCCGAACGCCTCTTCGGCACCGGCCAGTTTCAGGACGGCTTCCTGAATGTCCGCGACCTGCCGCGGCGTCTCACCCAGGTGAACACGCAGATCGCGATCCCCTTCATCGTCTCCAGCCGGGGTTTCGGGTTGTTGTGGCACAACTACGGGCTCACCGAGTTCAACCCGGCGGACGAGCCCATCACCCTCACCGCGGGCGACGCTACCGGCGCCGCAACCTCGGTCGAAGTGACGACCACCGAAGGCACGCGTCAGGAAGTGCGCCACGAGCGCATTTTCACCGGGCGCTTCACAACCACCGGTGGACGCCACGCGTTCTTCCTCGATGTCGGCCAAAAGATGGCCCGTCGCTGGTACGTCGAGATCGACGGCCAGCCGGTCGTCGACTTCGCCAATCTCTGGCTGCCGCCGACCACGAGCTGGTTTTCAGACCTCGATGCCGGCGAGCACACGATTCGGGTGGAGGGAGTGAAGGACGACCAGCCCGTGCTGACGTTTCGTCCCGCACGCGCGAGCACCGAGTTTCGTTCCCCGGTGGCCGAGGCGCTCGACTACGTCTTCATCGCCGGCCAAGGCGACCAGATCACCGCGACCTACCGCCAGCTCACCGGCCCGGTGCCGCTGATGCCGCGTTGGGCGCTCGGCTACATCCACTGTCGCGAACGCTACAAGAGCCAGGCAGAGCTGCTTGAGAATGCCGCTGAGTTTCGCACCCGCGCCCTCCCGTTGGATGTGATCGTGCAGGACTGGCAGTACTGGGGTCGCCATGGCTGGAACGCCATGCGCTTCGACGAAGCCGACTATCCGGACCCGGCGGCGATGGTCCGTGAACTCCATGCGCAGAACACCCGCCTGATGGTATCCGTCTGGTCGAAGGTCGACCCCAGTTCCGAACTCGGCCGCGAGTTTGTTGCCCGCGACTTCTTCATCCCGGACACGCAGTGGGTGGATTTCTTCAACCCCGCCGCCTCGGCGTTCTACTGGGAAAACTTCCGCACCCGCCTGATACCGCTCGGCATCGATGCGTGGTGGCTCGACGCCACCGAACCCGAGAACGACGACCTTGTCGGCCGCCGCATCCACACCGGACCGGGCGAGGTCATGCGCAACATCTACCCGCTCTTTGTCAGCCGCACCGTATACGAAGGTCTGCGACGCGATGCGCCGGACCGCCGCGCGATGATACTCACCCGCAGCGCCTTCCCCGGCCAGCAACGCTACGCCTCCGCCACCTGGTCGGGCGACATCGGGCACAGTTGGGAGACGTTGCGGCGTCAGGTCGCCGCCGGCCTGAACTACAGCGTCACCGGCCTGCCGTGGTGGACGACCGACACCGGCGGGTTCTTCCGGCCCGGCCCGGGGCAATACACCGACACCGACTTCCACGAGCGCTTCCTGCGCTGGCTCCAGTTCTCCACCTTCACCCCGTTGATGCGCGTGCACGGCTACCAGACCGACACCGAACCGTGGCGCTACGGAGCGCTCGTCGAACAGGAGAGCCGCCGCTGGCTCGAGCTGCGCTACCGACTGATGCCCTACCTCTACAGCGAGGCGGCGCGGGTGAGCTTCGCGGGCGGCACGCTCCTGCGCCCGCTCGTGATGGATTTCGCGGACGATGATCGCGCCCTCGACCAAGACCACCAGTTCATGTTTGGGCCGGCGCTGCTGGTGTCACCCGTGCTCGAACCCGCGGTCACGCGCTGGCCCGTCTATCTGCCGCGCCACGCCGGCGGCTGGTTCGATTTCTGGACCGGCGAGAAATCCGCCGGTGGCCTCACCGTCTCCGCGGCGGCTCCGTTGGAGCAGATCCCGTTGTTCGTGCGCGCCGGCTCGATCCTGCCGCTCGGCCCCGCGGTGCAGTTCGCCGCCGAGAAACCGGATGCGCCCATCGAACTCCGCATCTACCCCGGTGCCGATGCCGCGTACACGCTCTACGAGGACGACGGCACGAGTTACGCCTACGAGCAGGGCGCCCGCGCCGCGATTCCGCTGCGCTGGGACGAACGCACCCAGACCCTCGACATCGGCGCGCGCGAGGGCACCTTCCCGGGTCTGCGCCCGCACCGCACCTTCCATGTCACCTGGGTTCGCCCCGGCCGCGGGGCCGGCGCCGCCCTGGAGCCGGAACCCGACCTCGTCGTCGCCTATTCCGGCCACCTCCTTCGCTTGGACCGACCGCTGCCCTGAGGCACAGGCAACCAATGCATTCAATCATTCCCAAACCTCTGCACTCTCCCTCTCTCTTTATGAAGAAACTCCCTACCGGACTAGTGTTCGCCCAGGTGCTTGCGCTCGTGTTCGCCGGCAGCCTCGGCGTCGCCACCCCCACCCACGCGGCCGACGAGATCTGCCGCTCCTGCGCCGCCCAGATCGGCGTCAATGGTGACTTCTCTCACCGCAAGGAGGAGCCCGCGCTCCCCATCGAAGGCGCGGGTGCGCGCACGGACGCGTTTCAGGAGGACGTCAACGGTGCGAAGTTCACCGTGGTCATCAGCGGCCTGCCGGAGGGAACCTACATCGTCGATATCCGCGCCGTGGAGACCGTGGCCACGGGACCGGGCGAGCGTGTGTTCGACGTGGTCGCCGGAAGGACCGTGCTGGCCAAGGACGTCGACCTCTTCGCCGCGGCGGGCGGCGCGCGGCGCGTGCACACGATCACCGGCACGGTCGATAAACTGGACGACGCCCTCCGCGGACCGCTGATGCTCCGTTTCGTGGCCAGCCGGGGAACGGCGAAGTTCAACTCCATCTCCGTCACCAACACCGCCGGCGAGTCGGTGGCCTACGTGCAGGCCTCGGAGCTGGCGGACTCGTTCCCCGCCGCCTCGCGCCTCGTGCCGGAGATCGCGGAGCCCGCGGTCTGGCGCGATCCCGCCCTCCCGTTGCAGGCGCGCGCCGCCGACCTGATCCGCCGGATGTCGCTCGCCGAAAAGGTGCTGCAATTGCAAAACGCCGCCCCGGCCATCCCGCGACTGGGGTTGCCCGCCTACAACTACTGGAACGAAGCCCTGCACGGTGTGGCCAACAACGGCATCGCCACCGTCTTCCCGCAGGCGATCGGCGGTGCCGCCTCCTGGAACCCGGCGCTGTTTCACGAGGAAGGCCGGATCATCGGCGTGGAAGGACGCGCCAAGCACAACGACTACGCCACGAAGAACAACGGCGACTCGAAGTGGTGGGCCGGCCTGACTTTCTGGACACCGAACATCAACATCTTCCGCGACCCGCGCTGGGGCCGCGGTCAGGAGACCTACGGCGAGGATCCGTTCCTCACCGCCGAGATCGGGGTCGAGTTCGTCAAGGGCATCCAAGGCGACGACCCCCGGCACATGTTGGCAATGGCCTGCGCCAAGCACTTCGCCGTGCACAGCGGCCCGGAGCGTGAGCGGCACCGTTTCAACGCTGTGGTGTCGGAGCGCGACCTCTACGAGACCTACCTGCCGCAGTTCGAGCGCGTGGTGCGCGAAGGAAAGGTCGCCGGCGTCATGAGCGCCTACAACGCGATCAACGGCGTCCCCGCCACCGCCAGTAAGTTCCTGCTCGACGACCTGCTGCGCAAGCAATGGGGCTTCGACGGCTACGTCGTCTCCGACTGCGACGCCGTGCGCGACATCTACGGCAAGACGCAACACAACTACGTGGACACGCCGGAGCAGGGCGCGGCCCTCGCGATCCAGGCCGGTTGCAACCTGTGTTGCGGTGGTGACTACAACGCCTTGGCGCGTTCCGTCCAACAAGGCCTGGTCACCGAACCGGAGATCGACCATGCGCTCTACCGCACGCTCTGGACCCGCTTCCGCCTCGGCCTGTTCGACCCGGCCGACCGGGTGCCGTTCAACCGCTACACGATCGCCGACAACGACACGCCCGAGCACAACCAGGTCGCGCTGGAGCTCGCCCGGCAGTCGCTGGTGCTGCTGAAGAACGACGGCATCCTCCCGCTCGATCGCTCCAAATACCAACGCATCGCGGTCATCGGGCCCAACGGCGATTCGAAGTCCATGCTCGAGGGCAACTACCACGGTTCCTCCTCGAAGCCCGTGTCGATTCTGGCCGGCATCCAGCAACTGGCCGGCCCGGGCCTCGAGATCACGTCGGCCCTCGGCAGTCCGATCACGACCAAGCCCGGCGAAGCCCCCTGGAGCGGCCAGGACAACACGACCGATCGCCCGGTCGCCGAGCTCAAGGCCGAGGCCCTCGCGATCGCCGCCACCGCCGACCTGATCGTCTACGTCGGCGGCATCACGCCAGCCCAGGAAGGCGAGAGCTTCGACCGTGACTCCATCGAGCTGCCCGGCGAACAGTCCGACCTCGTCAAGGCCCTGCACGCCACCGGCAAGCCGATGGTCATGGTCAACTGCAGCGGCTCCGCCATGGCGTTGCCGTGGGAGGCCGAGCATCTCCCGGCGATCCTGCAGGCGTGGTATCCCGGCCAGTCCGGCGGCCTCGCCGTCGCCGAGGTGCTCTTCGGCGCGGTCAATCCGTCCGGCCATCTGCCGATCACCTTCTACCGTTCCACCGCCGACCTCCCGAGCTTCACCGACTACGCGATGAAGGGCCGCACGTATCGCTACTTCGAGGGCAAACCGCTCTGGGCCTTCGGCCACGGCCTGAGCTACACCTCCTTCAAGTACGCCCGCACACGACTGGCCGCGAAGAAGATCGCACCCGACGGCACGTTGAAGGTTTCGCTCACCGTAAAGAACACCGGCACGCGCGACGGCGACGACGTGGTGCAGGTTTACTACCGCCATGTGAACTCCAAGGTCCCGCAGCCGAAGCTCGCTCTCTGCGGCTTCGATCGCGTGAGCTTGAAACAAGGTGCGTCCCAGAAAATCACGATCGAGGTGCCCGCCGCCCGCCTGCGCTATTGGGACGAAGCGGCCAAACAGTACGTGGTCGAGCCGGGCGCCTACGAACTCCTGATCGGCGCCGCCTCCGACGATATTCGTCAGACGCTGCCGTTCACGATCACCCCGCGCTGATCGCGCTGGGCACTGCCCGCGCCTCCCCCGGGAAGGGGGAGGCGCTTCTCCGCCGGCGCCCGCCCCCCCTGGGCACAGCCACCGAAGCGGCCGGCTTCACTGTCAAGTAGCCGCCATGTCGCCGTTGTCCCGCGTGCGGTTCCCCATTGGTTCACATCGTCCGCGTCCCCCGCCGTAGCCAGCTCGCTTCCCATGCGCACCTCCCCGACCGCCGCTCTTCTGTTCGCCGGCTCGCTCCTGCTCCCCTCCGCCGCGCACGCTGCGGAACCGGCCACGCCGCTGCGCCTCGAGATCGACCTCGCCGCCCCGGGCAAGGCAATCAGCCCCGACCTCGTCGGCGTCTTCTTCGAGGACCTCAACTACGCGGCCGACGGTGGTCTGTACGCCGAACTGATCCAGAATCGTTCCTTCGAATACACGGCCACCGCCCAGGCCGACTGGGGTCCCTTCTTCGGCTGGGATCTCGTGAAGACCGCCGGCGGAGACGGCCACCTCGGGCTCGGTGACTACCGCCCGCTCCACCGCCACAACCCGCACTACCTGCTCCTCACCGTGCTCGCGCCGGGCACCGGAGTCGGCATCGCCAATCGCGGGTTCGATCAGATCCGGGTCGAGGCGGGCCGCAGCTACGCGGCCTCGTTCTGGGCGTACCAGCCTTTCAATGGCATCAAGTGGAGCGGCGGGGCGACGATCGACCAGAGCAAAACGATGCCGGTGACGCTCCAGTTGCAGGCCAAGGACGGCACCGTGCTCGCCGAGGCGCCACTCGAGGTCACCGGCCGTGCGTGGACGAAATACGCCGCGACGCTCACTCCGCAGCGCGCCGATCCCGAGGCCCGCTTCGTCCTGCTCGCGCACGCCCAGGGCGGCCTCGCCCTCGACATGGTTTCGCTCTTCCCCGCCAACACTTTCAAGGGCCGCGCCAACGGCCTGCGCCGCGATCTCGCGGAGACGATCGCCGACCTCCAGCCGAAGTTCCTGCGCTTCCCCGGCGGTTGTCTCGTGCATGGCTCGGGCGCCCATGACTTCTACAACTGGAAGGAAACCGTCGGCCCCGTCGAGCAGCGACGCGCCAAGCGCAACCTCTGGGGCTACTACCAGACCTTCGGCCTCGGCTATTTCGAGTTCTTCCAGTTCTGCGAGGACATCGGCGCCAAGCCGCTTCCCGTCGTATCCGCCGGAGTGTGTTGCCAGCACGCTGGCGACTCGCCCGGCCGCGGCCAGGAGGGCCTGCCGCTCGACGAGATGCCCGCCTATATCCAGGACATCCTCGATCTGATCGAGTGGGCGAACGGCCCCGCCGATTCCAAATGGGGCGCCATCCGCGCCGCCGCCGGACACCCGGATCCCTTCGGTCTGAAATACCTCGGCGTGGGCAACGAGGACGCGATCACGCCCGAGTTCCGCGAACGCTTCCGCATGATCTTCGACGTCCTGCAGGCGAAACATCCCGAGATCGTCATCGTCGGCACCTCCGGACCGTTCGCCACCGGCGAGGATTTCGACCACGGCTGGGCCTTCGCCCGCGAGCTCGAGCTTCCCCTCGTCGACGAGCACTACTACGTGTCGCCCCAATGGTTCTGGGACAACCTTGCGCGCTACGAGAACTACGACCGGAAAGGCGCCAAGGTCTACGTGGGCGAATACGCCGCTCACGACACCGACAAGACCCGCAGCACCCTGCGCTCCGCACTCGCCGAGGCCGCCGGCCTCACCAGCTTCGAGCGCAACGGCGACGTCGTGCAGTTCGCCTCCTACGCCCCGCTGCTCGCCCGCCGCGGGCACACCCAGTGGCACCCGGATCTGATCTACTTCGACGCCACTTCCGTCTATCCGACGCTCAACTACGAAGTGCAGCGCCTCTTCGGCACCAACAGCGGCGACACGTTGCTGCCGGCCTCGCTCGCCGGCGTACCCACGGGTGTGCGGCTGACGAGCTCGGTCGTGCGCGACTCCGCTTCGGGTGATGTGATCGTGAAGGTCGTCAACGGCGAGGAGCGCGGTTTCTCGGCCACGCTCGCGCTCGCCGGCCCGGCCGCGTCGAAGTACCGCCTCACCGCCACCGTGCTCACGGGTGCCAATGCCGATGTTGCCAACGAAGATGGCCAGCCGCCCGCCGCGGTCCCGGTCGTCACCGCGTCCGAAGTCGGCGCGAGCTTCACCCGCGAGTTCCCGACCAATTCCCTCACTGTCCTGCGCCTCCGGCGCCGAGAGTAGTCCCCGTCCGTCGCCCTTTCATCATCGTCCGAACGCCTTCCCGCCATGCTCCTCTCCCCTCGCCTGCCCCTCGCGCTGCTGGCGCTCGCGGCCTTTGTCGCCGCTCCCGCCTCCGGCGCCTCGCCTGAAACCGCGCCGCGCACCACCTGGATGCCCGACAACGGCAACGGCACCTTTACGAATCCACTCTTCTATGACGAGTTTTCCGACCCCGACGTGATCCGCGTGGGCGACGATTTCTACCTCGCCGGCACCACGATGCACGCGATGCCCAGCCTCGTGGTCCTCCACTCCAAGGATCTGGTGAACTGGGAGTTCCTCAGCTACGCCGCGGAGAAACTCGATTTCGGCCCGCCGTATCGCCTCGAGGAAGGAAAGAACATCTACGGACAGGGCATCTGGGCCCCGTGCATCCGTCATCACAACGGGACCTTCTACATCTTCTCCAACATCAACGGCCAGGGCCTGCAGATCTTCTCCAGCCGCAATCCCGCCGGCCCATGGGAACACCGCAGCCTCGACCGCGGAATCCATGATCTGTCCGTATTGTTCGACGACGACGGGCGCATCTACGCCGTCTTCGAGTACGCGGGCGTGAAGCTCATCGAGTTCAAGCCGGACCTCAGCGGCGTCATCGAAGGCAGCGAGCGCACGATCATTCCCGCCAGCGAGGCGATGGGCGAAGGCCACCATTTCTACAAGATCAACGGCAAGTACACCATCATCAGCGCCAACTACGCCCCCGTCGGCCGCATGCAGTGCGCCCGCGCCGACAAGATCGACGGCCCCTACGAGACCGTGGTCATCAGCGCCCGCGAAACCATGGGCACCCAACGCGGTTGGTGGTGCGGCAATGTCGGCCAACGCGGCCCCGTGCCGGGCCCGGGAGCGAAGTTCGACCTCTCCAAACCGGGCGACAACGAGTTCGGCGCCACGCCGCTTCATCAGGGCGGCATCGTCGATCTGCCCAACGGCGAGTGGTGGGGCCTTTCAATGATGGACTTCAAGTCCGTGGGCCGCACCACGTTCCTGTCGCCGGTCACGTGGCAGGACGGCTGGCCGTACTTCGGCCTGCCCGGCAACCTCGGCCGCTCCCCGCGCACGTGGCTCAAGCCCGCGGTCGCCGCCAAGGTCGCACCCACCGCCCCGTACCAACGCAGCGATGACTTTTCCGGCCCGAAGCTCCTGCCGATCTGGCAATGGAACCATGCCCCCGTATCCGCGAATTGGTCGCTATCCGAAAAACCGGGCGCCCTGCGCCTGCATACGCTGGCGGCGGATCAGTTCCTCCTCGCACGCAACACGCTCACCCAGCGAGTCGTCGGCCCCGAGTCGACCGCGACCGTCGAGCTCGACGCTTCCGCACTGCAACCCGGCGACATCGCCGGCCTCGGCCTGCTCAACATCCCCTGTGCGTGGATCGGAGTCGCGCGCACCGCGGATGGCCTCGTGCTCCGCTGCTACAACCAGTTGACCGACGAGACCGTCGAGCAACCGCTCGCCTCCGCCCGCGTGCAACTGCGCGCGACCGGCAACTACGACGACGACCTCGCACAACTGAGCTTCAGCACCGACGGCGTGGCCTTCACCCCGGTCGGCACCTCGATCCGGCTGCCGTTCCAGCTCAAAACGTTCCAGGGGCCGCGCTACGCGCTCTTTGCGTACAACACGGCCGGCCGCGAGGGCGGCTACGCCGACTTCGACACCTTCCGCGTCGACGAACCGTTTGCCGATCGTTCGCAGAACCTGCCGCTCGGAAAAGTCATTACACTGACGAACCTCGGCAACGGCTCCATCGCCTGGGCCAACCCGCACGGCATGCTGCACTCGACCCCGCCCGACTCGAAGGAGGCGCAGAGCGCCGGCGCCCGTTTCCGCGTGCACGACCGCGGCCAGGGCCGCGTGGCGCTCGAGGCGCTCGACGGCAGCGGTTTCGTCACCGTGATGGGCCTCGGCCTCTCCGGTGACGTGCGGCTCACCAAGGAGGAAACCGCCGGCAGCCTCTTCCAATGGCAGGATATGCTCCGCGGCCAGTGCATGCTGTTGTCGCTGAAGACGCACCGCCATGTCGGGATCCACCCGCAGACCGGCGAGCCCTACTCCGCCGAGTCCCCCGGTGCGAATCCGGACCGAAAGGACGGCGCCTGTTTCCAATGGGCCGAGACAACCTCCCCGTAACTCCCCTCCTCCCTTCACCATGAAACTCCTCTCCGTCGCCGCCGTCCTGTTCCTCGCGCTCTCTTCCTTTGCCCGGGCGCAGGAAGTCCGCAGTCCCGATGGCGCGATTGCCGTCCTGCTCCGCCTGGAAACGGGATCGCTCACCTACGAGATCCGTCGGTCGGGCGAGCCCTTCCTCGAACCCTCGCCCCTCGGTTTGGAGACCAGCATCGGATCCTTCGCCCGCGACCTCATTGCCGCCGCGGTCACGACCGCCCAAGTCGACGAGCGCTACACCCTGCCGCAGGGCAAGGTGCGCGACGTCCACTACCGGGCCAACGAGCTCACGGCGCGGTTCACCAACCCCACCGGGGATGAGCTCGCGGTGATCGTGCGAGTGAGCGACCGCGATGTGGCCTTGGCCTACCGCCTTTCCAGCCCGACCAAGACTCGTGTCGTCGTCGAGCGGGAGCGCACCGGCTTCCAGTTCCCCAAGAGCACGACGGCCTTCATCACCCAGCAGGCCCCCGCCGGCACCGGGTGGATGGGCACCAAGCCCAGCTACGAGGAAGCCTATCTGGTCGACGTCCCGGTCGGCACTCCCTCGCCCTCCGGGCTCGGCTTCACCTTTCCCGCCCTCTTTCGCCTCGGCGGCCACGGCTGGGCGCTCCTCTCCGAAACCGGCGTATCCGGAAATTACGTCGGTTCGCGCCTCGGCGACCCCACACCGGAGGGCCTCTACCCGCTCGCCTTCCCGGAACCGGCGGAAAACGCCGGCCGCGGCGAGGCGACCGTCTCGGCCGGGCTGCCCCTGCTCACGCCGTGGCGCACCATCACGCTCGGCGCCACGCTCGCGCCCATCGTGGAAACTACGGTGGCCACCGATGTCGTGCAGCCGCTCTATGATGCGTCACGGGAATACCGCCCCGGCCGCGCCACGTGGAGCTGGCTGCTCTGGCAGGACGAGAGCATGAACGAGCCGGACCAGCGCACCTTCGTCGACCTCGCCGCGACGCTGGGCTACGAATACATCCTCATCGACGCCCTCTGGGATGTGAACATCGGCCGCGAAAAGATCGCCCGGCTCGTCGCCGATGCCCGCGCGAAGAACGTCGGCGTGCTGCTCTGGTACAACTCCAACGGCTCCTCGAACGACGCGCCCCAGACTCCGCGCCATTGCCTCGACTCCGCGCCCGCCCGCCGGCGCGAGATGGTCTGGCTGCAGTCGATCGGCGTCGCCGGCCTGAAGGTCGACTTCTTCGGCGGCGACAAACAGGCCACGATGAAGCTCTACGAGGACATCCTCACCGACGCGAACGCGCACGGGCTCATGCTCAACTTCCATGGCGCCACGCTCCCCCGCGGCTGGGAGCGCATGTACCCGAATTTCATGACCAGCGAGGCCGTGACCGCCTCCGAGAACCTCGTGTTCTCGCAGGCCTTCGCCGACCAGGAGGCCCTCAACAGCACGCTCTTCCCCTTCGTGCGCAATCCCGTCGCCGCGATGGACTACGGCCCCCTGGTCCTCAACCCGACCTTTCACCGCGAGCCGACCAAGGGCAACACCCGCCGCACCACCGACGCCTTCCAGCTCGCCACCGCGGTGCTCTATCAGTCGCCACTCCAGCACTTCGGCCTGACGCCCAACAATCTCGCCGAGCAGCCCGCCTTCGTGCTCGATTTCTTGAAACACGTGCCCGCCGCCTGGGACGAGACCCGTTTTGTCGACGGTTATCCCGGCAAGTTCGCCGTGCTCGCCCGCCGCAGCGGCCAACGCTGGTACCTGGCCGCGACCAATGCCGAGGCCGCCACGAAAGACCTCACGATCATCTTCCCCGCCCTCGCTGGAAAGACCGTCACGCTCCTTCATGACGTGCCGGATCGCCGCGCCGCCACCACGACCCGCACCATCGGCCCCGACGGCCGCATCGCCCTCACGATCGTGCCGGGCGGCGGCGCGCTTCTATTTCAACCGCCGCAGTGATCGGCCCGAGTCGAACGCCGCTCCAGCATCCCGCAGACCCGCCCCACCTTTTCCTTGTCCCACGCCCGCTTCTGCGCTTTAGCCAATCCCGCGATCAGCGCCGCCCACCCGCGGCGCCGATCTTCACCGCTCTGACGCCGGCATAGCACAGTGGTAGTGCAACGGTTTTGTAAACCGTAGGTCGTCGGTTCGAATCCGACTGCCGGCTCCAGGCCTCCGCCCTTGTCCGCCACCTTGGCCGCGGACGGAAACTTGCGGAAAATTCCGCTTGAGCCGCGAAGGTCGCACCCTACCGTCGGCCCCCTCGCTTCGGCGAGCACTGCCCGATGGTGTAATGGTAGCACAGCAGATTCTGAATCTGTTTGTCTAGGTTCGATCCCTAGTCGGGCAGCCACTTCCAGCCCCGCCTCTCGCCGAGAGCGCGGGGCTTTTTGTTTCCGAAGTTGCCGGCAACACCTTCGCGCCAGCCCGGGCCCGGCCCAGTCGCAGGGCGCAGTGGATGAGCAGCCAGGACAACGTCGGTACCGCCACGCTCAGCCCCACCGCCCACCACCGGCTCTGGAGCGCGCTCGCGCCGATCGCGGCGTAAGCGAACCCTGTCGGCACACAACCCAGCGCCAGTGCAGAAAAATACAACCGCGCCGGCATGCCGACCGCCCCCGCCAGACACGAGGTCGCCTCCTGCACCACCGGCACCGAACGCGTCGCGACGATCAACCACGCCCCCTGCCCCCGCATCGCCTCCTCGACGCGCGCCAGCCCCTTCTCCCCGGCGATCCGCCGCGCCATTCCCGCACCCCACCGCCGGCACACCAGGTAGGCGATGCTGCCGGAAAGAAACACGCCGACCGCCGCCAGCAAACCGCCCAGCACCGCCCCGAGCATCAAGCCGAGCCCGCTCATCACCAGCGTCGACGGCACCGGCAGAAAGCTGTCTCCAGCCAACAACGTCACGCCCGCCGCCCCGGTCAGCGCGCGCGAGAGCCCCCCGCGCCCGGCCTCCTGCAACACCCCGACCGCCCACGGCTCCAGCCACGGGCCCAGCACGATCCACGGCAGGATCGGCACGAGCACCACAGCCAGCAGCAGCAGCCCGACGCCTTTCTTCGATGCAGTCACCGCGCGACGCTGCCGCCCCGCCGGGTCGGCGGTCAAGCCCGCCGACTGCCGGGGCGGGAAGGCGCCTTGATGGCGAGGACACCGCGCAGGCTTGTCGCCTACTACCGGCGGTCGCCCCGCAAAGCCGGTTTGCCAAACCGCCGTCTTTTCGCCCATTACGCCACCATCACCATGGCCGACACCGCCGCCCCCAAGCTCTCCCCCATCAACGTCCTCATCGACGCCACGCTCGTCATCGCCGCGTTCGCCCTCTTCTTCTGGTTGGCGATGCCGCACGTGCCCTCCGAAGACCCGCGCCAGATCGCGCTCTGGTCCGCCTTCTGTTCCTCCTGCATGAGCGGGGTGTTCTGGATCGCGTGGCAGATGCTCAAGGCGGTCTACCGCCACCAGCGCGCCGCCGCCCGGGCCTCGGAGTAATCAGCCCGCGCCGCACTCGAGCGGCAGGGTCACTCGACGCCCGCCCCTCGTCGCTCGATCGGCGGCGATGCCTCAACCGCCGTAGGTCTGGCGCCAGTCGTAGTCTTCCGCCTTCTCAGCCTTGGCCTTGCGCCGTTCGATGATGGCCGCGACGACCAGTGAAATCTCGAACAGCGCCCACATCGGCGCGGCGACCAGGAACAGCGTCACGGGATCCTGCGTCGGCGTGATGAAGGCCGCCACGATCAGGCAGATCACGATCACCAGGCGCCGCGAGCGCCGGAACGTCTCCACTTCCACGATGCCGAGGTACGAGAGCGCGAGCAGCACCAGCGGAAACTCGAAGATCGCCCCCATGCCCAGCACCAGCCAGGTGAGCATGCTGTAGTAGGATCCCACGGTCCACAGCATCGCATAGCCCATCCATTGCGTGGTCGCGATCGAGACCACGATCGATTTGGGCACCAGCAACAGGTAGCTGAACGCCGCGCCGCCGAGAAACAGCACGACGCCCAGGCCGACCGCCGGCCGCAGCACCCGCATCTCCTTCGCCGAAAGCGCCGGCCCCACGAATTGCGCCAGGAAGAAAAGCACGAACGGGATGGAGGCCACCAACGCGGGCACGAGACACACCTGCACCATCACCCCGTACACCTCCATCGGGGAGTCGGTGCGCAGTTCGATCCTCAGATCTGGAAACGCCGCCAGCGCCCGAGCCCACGGCCACTCCAGAAAACCGCGCACCTGCGGCATGAACACGCCCGAGAGTGTCGCCAGCACCGTGATCGTGATGGCACATTTCACCAGCGTCCACCGCAGCTCCTCCAGGTGTTCGAGAAAACCCATGACCTTCTCGCCCTTCCGCGCGGGCGCGGCCTCGGGATCGGCGGAGTGCTCGGCGGGGGGCTGGAAGTCGATTGGCACGGCGGGAGATCAGCGGGCGAACCGGGCGCGGCGTCAAGTCACGGACGGCGCCGCGTCGCCCGGCCCCAGCGCCTGCTCGAGCGCGTGCCACGCGAGCGTCACACACTTCACCCGTTGCGGGAATTTCGCCGCCCCCTCCAACGCCAGCAGGTCGCCGAGGGCGTCGCGTTCGTCCGCCGCCTGCGCCGCGCCCGCGAGCAATCGGCGCACCCCCCCCGCCAGCGCCCGCGCCTCGGCCGCCGAGCGCCCGCGCACCTTCGTCGTCAGCAACGACGCCGATGCCTGGCTGAGCGCGCACCCCTGGCCGGTGAACGTGGCATCCTCGATCCGCCCCGCCACCGACACCCGCAGATGCACCGCCACCTCGTCGCCACAGGTTGGATTCTCGGCGCACGCGCGGTGGGTCTCGCCGCCACAGGCGCCGTGATGGCGCGGGTGCCGCGAGTGTTCGAGGATGATCTCCTGATAGAGCTCGTTCAACTCCACGGCCGCACCTTGGGCGCATCCCCGGCACGGCGCAACCCGCCAGACGCACCCGGCGGCAACCGGCCCCGGTTCCACCCCGCCGCCAGCGACCTTGAGGCCGGACCGCGGGCCCACCGCACCGCCAGAACACCCCCTACTTCCCGGCACCGCCCCATACCGGGACCGCCGGGGACGTTGACACCCGTAGGTGTTCGGTGATGATCGCCGCGCTTTTACCCCGGGCAGAAATGGCCAACCCTTGCCGTCTCCGCCCTGGCGTTTCCTCAACCCTGAATCCTGCGATGCCTGTGAAATCCAAAGCCAAGAAACCAGTCACCAAGCAATCCCCGGCCGCCACGAAGAGCGCCTCCGCGAAGGCCCCGAAGCACGTCTACCTCTGGGGCGCCGGCCAGGCCGATGGCGACGGCAGCATGAAACCCCTCCTCGGCGGCAAGGGCGCCAACCTCGCCGAGATGACCCGCATCGGCCTGCCCGTGCCCCCGGGCTTCACCGTCACCACCGAGGTCTGCACCTACTATTACGCCAACAAGCGCACCTACCCCCGGGAGCTCCAGGCGCAGATGGAGGCCGGTGTCGCCAACATGGAGAAGATCATGGGCACGAAGTTCGGCGACACCGCCGCCATGCCCCTGCTCGTCGCCGTGCGCTCCGGCGCCCGCGACTCCATGCCCGGAATGATGGATACGATTCTCAACCTCGGCCTCAACGACCAGACCGTGCTCGCCCTCGAGAAGGCCACCGGCAACCCGCGCTTCGCCTGGGACTGCTACCGCCGCTTCATCCAGATGTACGGCGATGTCGTCCTCGGCGTGCAGAAGCGCGAGCACGAGGACCACGAGCCGTTCGAGACCGTCATCCACGGGCTCAAGGACGAGCGCTACCACACCGACATCGAGGACTCGAAGCTCACCGCCGGCGACCAGCAGGAGCTCGTGCGCCGTTTCAAGGCCCTCGTGCTCGAACGCACCGGCAAGGACTTCCCGAGCAACCCGTGGGACCAGCTGCGCGGCGCCGCCGGCGCTGTGTTCGGTTCCTGGATGAACGACCGGGCGATCGTCTACCGCCGCAAGTACAACATCCCCACCGAATGGGGCACCGCGGTGAACGTCCAGGCCATGGTCTTCGGCAACACCGGTGACAACTCCGGCTCCGGCGTCGCCTTCACCCGCAATCCCGCCAACGGCACCAACGAGTTCTACGGCGAGTTCCTCATCAACGCCCAAGGCGAGGATGTCGTCGCCGGCGTGCGCACCCCCGAGCCGGTCATCCAGCTCAAGAACCACCTGCCGCAGGCCTACGCTCAGCTGCTCAAGGTCCGCGGCACGCTTGAGAAGCACTTCAAGGACGTGCAGGACGTCGAGTTCACCATCCAGGACGGCAAGCTGTTCATGCTCCAGACGCGCAACGGCAAGCGCACCGCCGCCGCCGCGCTCAAGTTCTCCATCGATATGGTGAAGGAGAAACTCATCGACTGGCAGACGGCGATCCTGCGCAACCCGGCCGACCAGCTCGAGCAGCTCCTCGCCCCGATCTTCGACTTGGCCGAAGTGAAGAAGGCCTCCCGTATCGCCACCGGCCTGCCAGCGGGCCCCGGCGCCGCCACCGGCCGGATCTACTTCAACGCCGAACGCGCCGTCGTCGCCGCCGAACGCGGCGAGAAGGTGCTGCTCGTGCGCGTCGAGACCTCGCCCGAGGACCTCCGCGGCATGATCGCCGCCGAAGGCATCCTCACCGCCCGCGGCGGCGTCTCCTCGCACGCCGCCCTCGTCGCCCGCCAGATGGGCAAGGTCTGCGTCTGCGGCGCCGCCGCCGTCGAGATCGACTACGACAAGAAGGTCGCGACCATCGCCGGCCAGTGCTTCGTCGAGGGCGACTTCCTCTCGATCGACGGCACCGCCGGCGCCGTCTACGCCGGCCAGATCAAGACCGCCCCCTCCGAGATCATCGCCGG
>JAHFTC010000114.1 GCA_023269585.1 Opitutaceae bacterium | reverse complement strand
TCCCGGCCCGGCCCGGCGCGCGGGGTCGGCGAACACCAGGGCGCCGGCCAAACGACCGTAGAGCTGGGCGTCGCTCTCGGTGGCATCGAGTTGGCGCAAGGCGACCTGGCTGTGGGTCCAGGCCAGGTCGAAGGCCCGATCGACCATGCGGGCGCTCTGGTACTTCTCCACCAGGGCCGACGCGTGCTCGCGGCTCTCCGCCACCCCGAGGACCAAGCTGATCACTGCGTATTCGTTCGGAGCCAACGAGAACGTGCGCCGGAGCGAGACGATCGGATCCAACACGGCGCCCACCGTGTTCGACAGCGGCGCGAGCGACCGCATTGCGGCCGGAGCGACCATGGTGCCACCGCGCCCGACGAAGCGGGACCGGTCCGTTTCGCAGGACACTTCGCCCTGTTCGCCGCCTTGCCCCCCCAGCACATGCAACAGCCACGGAGGCTGCTCCTCCAGCGAGCGCGCGCGCCGGGTGCAGAGCAGGGCGGAGGTGCGCGGCGCGAACTCCGTCTGCACGAAGAGATTGCTGAAGGCCGGATGCGCCGCGTCCGTCGCGGGCAATGCGAGCACCACTTCCGCATAACTCGTCAGTTCGAGCGCGCGCACCTGGGGCGAGCGATTGGTGATGGTGATGCGCCGCAGCTCCACGTCGTCCTCCGGCGAAACGCAGATCTCGGTATGGGTATCCAGGCCGGCGTGGCGTTGCTTGAACTCGGCGCGCGCCTGCGTGAAGACGGCCTCGTAATCCTTCGTGGCCCGCAGCGCGGGCTGGTGCGCCGCGGACCAGAAGTCCCCTGTCGCCAGATCCCGGAGATACACGAACGTGCCCCAGCAGTCGCGCGTGGCATCCTCGCGCCAGCGGGTGACGGCCAGATCACGCCAGCGGCTGAACCCGCCCCCGGCACTGCTGACGACGACGTGGTAGCGGCCGTTGGAAAGCAGGTGCACCTCCGGCGCCGGTGGGGTGGGGTTGGTGTAGACGCGCATCACGCCCTCGCTCTCGCCGGTGAGTAGGCGGGCGTTCTCCAGTTCCAGATCCTCCGCGAAGACGCTCGCGGCCGTCCGCGGCACCCGCTCCTGCAACAGCAGGTCCGCGGCCTTGAGCAGCGGGCAGGCCATGAAGCGCCGCTGCATGGGGTAGTCCCGCAGCAGATTCGCCAACGCCAGCAGGGTCATCCCCTGATGATGCACCATGAACGAACGGATCGTGGCGCCGGACTCCCCCGGCGGCAGACGCGAGGGCGTGTAGTCCACCGCCTCGTAGAAACCGTAGGCGCCTTCGTGCCCCTCGGTCGCCAACCGTTCGAGATTCTCACAGGCTGCGCGCGGCGCCACCATCAGCGCCATCGCCGTGGCGTAGGGTGCGATCACCAGATCCTCGGCCAGCCCGCGCTTCAGTCCCAGCCCGGGCACCCCGAAGGCGCGGTACTGGTAGTTCAGATGGACGTCGGTCCGGTTGTAGCCGGATTCGGAGACGCCCCAGGGCACCCCGCGCAACGCCCCGTAGGCGATCTGCCGCTGCACCACGGCGCGGCAGGTGTGGTCGAGCAACGTCTGCTCGTAGTTGGGCATCACCAACAGCGGCATCAGGTACTCGAACATCGAGCCGCTCCATGAGACGAGGATCGGCTCGCCCCCCGAGGCGATGAGCAGCCGCCCCAGCGAGAACCAGTGGTCCTGCGGCACCTGCCCCAACGCGATCGCGACGTAGCTGCACAACCGCGCCTCCGAGGCCAGCAGATCGTAGAAGCTGGCGTCGCAGCGGCGTTCCGCGACGTTGTACCCGATCGAGAAAAGCTCCCTCGCCTCGTCGAACAGCAATGTGAAATCCATCGCCGCGAGCGCATCGCTGCGCTGGGCCAGCTCCTCGAGATCAAGCAGCCGCTGCTGCGCCCGCCGACTGGCGGTGTGCAAGTGACCGGAGAAGGCGCCCAAGCCGAGGCCTTCCGCGATCAGCGGGCAGAGCGTGCGCTCCAAGTCAGCGACGTCGCCCAGGGTGGGCGCCCGGTCCAGTTGGTCCAGCTTGTCGTCGAGCTCCCCCGGCATGACCGCGACTCGGTCCGCCATCTGCAACCACGGGGCGAGGAACAGCAGCTCCTCCCAGTGGTCGTCGCAGTTTCGTTTCAGCGTCTGCGACCAGCGCTGCAGCTCCTCGCCCCGGTTCGCCAGCGCGCCGGCGATCGAGGCGGCCTGCTCTCGCGCCCGCTCGAGTGCGGCCAACGCCGCGCGCAGCCCCGCGGGCGCTCGCATCAGCTCCGCTTCGAGCCGCGAGAGCTCCACCTCCTCCGGGGCGAGCTCGCACAGCACGCGCACGGTGTCGCGCAACCCGGCGAAGATGTGCGGACCGAAGATCGGCTCCGCGCGCTGCTCCCGCAGCCCGGCGGCCAGCGTCAGCAGGTGCCCGGCCAGATTGCCGCTGTCGACACTCGACACATACAACGGGAAGAGCGGCTGAAGGGTGCGCGTGTCGTACCAGTTGTAGAAATGGCCACGATGGCGCTCGAGCCGCTGCATCGTGGCCAACGCGTCCTGCGTGCGCTGGATCAAGCCCCGCGTCGAAAGGTAGCCGAAGTCGCGTGCGGCCAGGTTGGCGAGCAAGCCGAGGCCCATGTTGGTGGGCGAGGTCCGCGAGGCGATCGTGGGGACGGGGACCTCCTGGAAATTGTCGGGCGGCAACCAGTTCTCCTGGGCGGTCACGAACGTCTCGAAGAACTGCCACGTCTTGCGGGCCGTGCGCGCGAGGAACGTCAGTTGCGCCTCCGTCAGCTCCGGCGTCTCCGCTTCGATGGGCCGGCTGATCCACCAGGCGATCCCCGGGGCGGCGAGCCACAGCACCAGAATCGGCAACACAGACGGAAGTTGTTCCGGTTGCCGCCACGCCAGTGCGAGCCCGGTCGCGAGCGCCGCGCTCGGCGCAAACCACATCGTGGCATAGAAGCCCGCCAGGCTGGTCCCCGTCGCCTGCGCCGCT
This sequence comes from Opitutaceae bacterium, assembly GCA_023269585.1. Taxonomy (GTDB): domain Bacteria; phylum Verrucomicrobiota; class Verrucomicrobiia; order Opitutales; family Opitutaceae; genus CAJCBL01. The sequence goes on along the minus strand of JAHFTC010000114.1, from coordinate 10,079 downwards.
TCGCTCGAGGTCTTCCATTCCAGGAGTCGCTTTCGCGTGACCAGCAGACGCAGCCACGTCCGGACGATGGCATCCAGGCTGACATAGGCGTCGTAGGGCAGCAGCGCGAGGGTGAGAAACACCTGGCCGAGGGTCCGCACCGCGACCGCCGCCACGCCGCGCAGGTGCATGGCCCACGGCATCTCGGTCGGCTTGCCGAACACGCCGAACACCGCCGCCAGCAATCCCGGGAGCGTGATGATCGCCACGGTCAGCAGCAGGCCCAGTGCGCCCAGTTCGGGCAGTAGCAACCAAGTTCCTACGACCAGGAACACCAGGCCCGCCGGCACGAGGCTGCGGCGGAGATTGTCGAAGATCTTCCATTGCGACAACCCGGACAACGGATTGGCGATGCGCCGGGCGTCCGCGCCGGGCACGCGCGGCAGGAGCCACTGCGTGATCTGCCAGTCGCCGCGGATCCACCGGTACCGCCGGTCGATGTCGACGTTGTAGCGCGAGGGGTATTCCTCGTAGAGCTCCACATCGCTCACGAGCGCGGAGCGGGCGTGGCAGGCCTCCAGCAGATCGTGGCTGAGCACGGTGTTCTCCGGAAAGCGGCCGGCCAGCGCCCGCTGGAAGGCGTCCACATCGTAGATGCCCTTGCCGATGAACGAGCCCTCCTGGAACACGTCCTGATACACATCGGACACCGCCCGCGTGTACGGGTCGATGCCCGCCTCCCCGGCGAACAGCCGCACAAACCACGAACGGCGGGCGCTCGGCAGGCTCACGCCCACGCGCGGCTGCAGGATGCTGTAGCCCTCGTCGACCACCCCGCGCACCGGGTCGAACTCCGGGCGGTTCAGCCGATGGGCCATCGTGCCGACGAGCTGGCGGGCGGCGTCGCGCGGCAGCTGGGTGTCGGTGTCCAAAGTTATCACATACTTGATCAGCGGGAGCACGCTCGTCTCTCCCTCGATGGTGGAGAAGCCGTCGGGGGTGCCGCCGCGCAGGAGGGCGTTGAACTCCGTGAGTTTGCCGCGCTTGCGCTCGTAGCCCATCCACACGCCCTCGCCGGCGTTCCACCGTCGCGGGCGGTGGAACAGGAAGAAGAGGTCGGCCGTAGCGGACTGATACTTGCGGTTGAGCAGCGCCACCCCTTCCCGCACCCGTTCGAGCAGCGCCTCATCGCCGGGCAGCACCTCCTGCGCGGCATCGCGGAAATCCGTGAGCAGCGCGAAATGCAGATGCCGGTCCCGATTCGCGAGGTGATGGATCTCCAGGATCTCGATGAGGCGGTCGACCCCCGCTGCGCTCGTGAGCATCGTGGGCACCACCACCATCGTGCGGCATTCCGGCACGATGCCGGTGGTGAAATCCAACCGCGGCAGGAGGCTCGGTTTCACCAGCAGCGTGGACAACCAATTGACCAACGCCACCGCCAGCTGGCTCGCGCACAGGAGAAAGACGAGGGTGAACGCCGCCAGGAGCCAGCCCTCCACGCCGAGCGCCATCACCTCGGAGAAGAAGCCGCCCGCGGCGAGCAGGGTGATCGTTCCGATCCCGCCCGCATAGAACGCCAACGGGAAACGATGGATGCTCCGCTCCAGCAGACTTCGCCACGGCCAACGGATTCCCACCGCGCGCCCCAGCTCGGTCTGCCCCCGGTCGATCAGGTAGTAGCCCACGTGGGCCTTCCGATCCTCCCGGCCTTGGTGCCGGGCGCCGGCGGCGGCATGGTCGATCGCACTCTGCGCGATCTCCAACTCGGAGCGCCCGCTGAACCGGGCGACGAACTCCACCACATGGCGGTAGCGGTCGCGCGTCGCGAAATCCATCCCGGCGTAGACCCCCGCCGGGTCGGTGCGCAGCGTGGCCTCGACCACGCTCAGCGTCTCCACAAAACTCTTCCAATCCATCGCCCCGAGAAAGCGCAGGCTGGCGATGCTGTGGCTGACGGACACCTGGTCCGCCGCCTGGTTCTGACTCTCCAACTGCACCAGCTGCTCGATGGACGACCCCTGCTCGGCGAGCCGTTGTTCGAGCCAGCCGCGCGCGAGATGCAGCACCGGGCTCTGGCGCGACAGGCGTTGGCAGAATTCCGCCACGAACGAACTCGAGAGAGTGAGGTCGGCGTCGGCCATCTCCGCCACGACCACGACGAGCCGGGACGGACTCTGCTCGGCCATGGTCTGCAGCCGGTCGACCCACTGGTCGGCCTGGTCGCGATCCGCCCGCGCGCTGACCAAGCGCGTGGTGATGCGCTGGAGGTTCTCGATCAATCCCAGCCGCAGCATGATGGGAACCGCCCACAGCTCGCCCAGCTGGAGCGGCACCGTGCTTTGGTAGGCCGCGATGAACGCCTGGAGCGGTCCCGCATCGATCTGCGCGTCCACGTGCGAGATCAGCGCAATCGCGATGTCATACACCCGGGGCAGACCGACCGACGGCCCGCTCTCCAGCCGCGGGAGCTGCCGGCTGTATCCTTTTGGCAGATGCCGGCGGGCCATCTGGATCTGCTCCTCGAGCAGATAGAAGTTGTCGAGCAGCCATTCGGCCGCCGGGGTGATGCGCCGGGACGGATCGACCGCGAGCGTGGCGCGGTTGAAGGCCCGCAGCACCTCCTCGTTGTGCTCCAGCCGGCCGAGCAGCCGGTCGCTCCCCGGGCAGGTGACGACGTGATGCCGGTCGGCGAGAAGCCGTGCGTGGCGGTCCAGTTGCTCCCCGCTGAACAGCTCCGCCCGCAGGGGCCGCTCGCTCGCCCCCCGTTCGCCCGGGCCCGGATGGGCGGCCCACAACGAAGGCCAGTGTTTGGATGGAATCAGCATGTTGGCGGTTCCCGGAACTGGAACACCACCACGCGGTTCCGCGGCGCGGTGCCGTACTTGGCTGTCTGACAAAGGTGGGCGGGCTGCCCGCCGGCGTCGCCCACCGCGGCTACGCTTCGCCCCGGCTGCCGGGCGGAAGGGAGGGGAGCGGGCGCCTCACTTGATTTCCGGCAGGCGGACATCGCCGCCGTTTCCGATCACGCCGAAGCCGTACAGCAGCCAAAGGATCACGGCCACGACGACGAGGATGTTGAGGATCTTTTTGATCGAGGCCGCCATCGGGATGTAGGTGTTGACGAGCCAGAGCAGCACGCCGACGACGATCAAGGTGAGGACTGCGGTAAGGAGTGACATAGGGAGCTTTCGTAGATTGCGCCGAGAGCATAGCCGCGGATCCACCTCCTCGATATGGGGTGTTACCCGACCGTTCCCGGCCCCGGCGACCGACCGGCGCCCGGGGGCCCGTGGCGCGGGCGAATCCGCCCCACGGTCAGCCCTCCGGTAGGACAACGCCCCATAGTGTGCGCCGGCGGTGTCGACTAGTGTCCCGTCTCTGAGCCGGGGATCCGGCCGCACCACTGCCCGAAGTCCTTCGGCCAGGGTGGCGGGCGGACCACAGGGCTCGAACCATGGAGACGCAATAGATGATAACTTCGAATACAAACGGGACTCTTTCCTCCCGCGCTGGCAGACCGATGACGACTTCGACCACCCCTCCGCATCGGTGCGGAAACCGGCGGCTGTCCGCCGGGATGTTGCTTGAACCGGGTCTGTGGATCGGCGTCGCGTCGCTCGTCGTCGCCGGCTGCGCGAGCACCCCACCGGTCGCCCAGACCGCTGAACAACCGCGCGGCCAGACTTATGAGCAGCCACGGCAAAGTCTCGTCGGTCCTCCCGGCCCTGCGGGTGCGGCCGGCCCGGCCGGGGAGCGAGGCGAGACGGGCGAAACCGGAGCGGCGGGTATCGCCCTCTCGGGTCCGCGTGGGGCGACCGGTCCCGCCGGTCAGCCCGGCCAGCGTGGTCCGACTGGGGCGACCGGCGCAGCCGGCGCCGTCGAGGTCGGCCAAGCCGGCGTCGCGGGCGCCACCGGCCCGGCCGGAGCGCAGGGTGAACGCGGCGCCACCGGGCGCCAGGGAGCGAGCGCGGCCGGTTTCGCGGGCGAGACCGGTCTCCCGGGTGCGGCCGGCATCCAGGGCGAGCGCGGTGAGACGGGCGCGCAAGGCGCCACGTTGGTCGGTCCCACCGGCCCGGTGGGCGCGCGGGGCGCAGCCGGTGAGCAGGGCGCGATCGGCGCCACCGGATCCCAGGGCGACACCACCGCCGGTCTCGCCGGCGTGTCCGGCGCCAGCGGAGAGAGCGGCGCGCAAGGGGCGGTCGGCGCCACCGGCGACCGCGGCCCGACCGGCCTCATCGCCGGCTGGACCTCCTATCGGGACTTCTGGTTCGCCAACGGCGCCGATGGCATCCGTGCCACGGACACACGCAAGATCGCGGAGATCGCGGACTACATGAAGATCAATCCGTCGCTCCAACTCGGTCTCGACACCTTCCGGGAGCCGGGCGACCAGCGCCTTCGCGACCGGCGGGTCGAAGCCGTGCGCGACGCCCTCGTGGCCGCCGGAATCCCGGCGCAGCGGATCAGCGCCGGTTCCTTCGGCGCGGAGCAGCCGCGCCGTGCCTCGCGCGTCGAGGTGTTGATCACGACCACCCCGGCGTTCAGCGCCAGGCAGTAGGCTCCGGGCCGCGGCCCGGCTGGGCTGCCGGTGGCGGACGAATCGCCGTCGCAGACTGCGGCGGCGATTCTTCGTGTCCGGGGCGGGCGCGGGGGAGGGCGCGCCTCACCCGGTCCGGTGCCCCGCGCCGCGCGTCATCCCGATCGGCTCGAGCGCGAGATCCAGCGCGATGCCGTCCATCAGATTGTGGGCGAGCACGACCTCCCGCAGGCTCCGGTCGGTGGCCTGCGCCTCCGCGACCACCGCGGCGGCGCGTTCGTAGCCAAGGTGCGGAGTCAGGGCGGTGGCGAGCATCGGCGAGCGGGCGGCGAGGTCCGCGCAGCGCGCGACGTCGGCCTCGATCCCGCGGATACAGCCTGTGGCGAAGACCCGGGCGGCGTTGGCGAGGCAATGGATCGTCTCGTGCAGCGCGTGCGCGATCAGCGGGATGGTGGCGTTGAGTTCGAGCTGCCCCTCGCGGCCGCAGAGCACGACGACCTGCGTCAGCCCCTGGGCGTAGAGGCAGACCTGCACGAGCATCTCGCACAGCACCGGGTTCGCCTTGCCGGGCATGATCGAGCTGCCGGGCTGCACGGCGGGCAGCCGGAGCTCGCCGAGGCCGCCGAGCGGGCCGGAGCCGAGCAGGCGCAGGTCGTTGGCGATCTTCGTGAGGCTGCCGGCGATGGTGGCGAGATGGCCGGCGACCTCGACGGCATCGTCGCGGGCGGCCTGGGCCTCGAAGTGGTTGCGCGTCTCGGAGAAGTGGAGGCCCGTGCGCTCGCTGAGCTCGTGGCAGACGTGGGCGGCGAAGGCGGGATGGCCGTTGAGGCCGGTGCCGACGGCCGTGCCGCCGAGGGCGAGTTCGTGCAGGGCCAACACCGCCCGGTCGGTGCGCTCGATCGCCTTGGCGGCCTGGGCGGCGTACCCGGAGAACTCCTGCCCGAGCGTGAGCGGGAGCGCATCCATGAGGTGGGTGCGCCCGATCTTCACCACCACGACAAAGGTCTCGGCCTTGGCCGCCAGTTCCCGCTGCAGGTGCACGAGGGCCGGGCGGAGCTTCCCGTGCAACGCGAGCGCCACACCCAGGTGCAGCGCGGTCGGCATGACGTCGTTGGACGACTGGCCGAGGTTGACGTCGTCGTTGGGATGCACCGGCCGGTGGGACCCGATCGGCTCGCCCGCGAGCTGGCTCGCGCGGTTGGCGATCACCTCGTTCATGTTGGTGTTGGTCGAGGTGCCGGAGCCGGTCTGGAACACATCGACGGGGAAGTGCGCGAACAGGTCGCCGTTGGCGATCTCGGCCGCCACCTGCCGGATCAGGCGGCTCTTGTCGGGCGCGAGGCGGCCGAGCTTCTCGTTGGCCTGGGCGCACGCCGCCTTCACCAGGGCGAGGCTGCGCAGGAACGGCTCGGGCATGGGGCGGCCGCTGATCGGGAAATTGCGCACGGCGCGTGCGGTCGAGGCACCGTAGAGTGCGTCGTCGGGGACCGGCATGTCGCCCATCGTGTCGTGTTCAGTTCTCATGGAAGCTTGGTCTTCGGGACGCCCCGGTGCGCGGGCCGGGTGAGCGCCAAGGGGGCAGGGTGCAACACGCTGCCGCCTTCGCCCTCCCATTCGGCGAGGGCGGCGGACGTCTGTTCGCTCGCGTTCCGGGCCGGTGCGAGGGGCGGCGGTGCGACCCGCTTCGGGCCCGGGGCGCGAGCGGGGGCGGGTTCGTTGCCGGAACTCGGCGCGGCCGGTGTCGGCGACTGCGGCTTCGCTCCCGCGGTGGGGTGAGCGGGCGGGCCGAGCGTGCCGTGCGGCCGTTGATGCGGCTCACTCATGGAGTGCGACCCCCGGCGCTAGACGGAACGGAGTGGCCCGGGCCCGCAGGTGCGCCTGCACCTTTGCGAGCAGTTCGTGGCCGCTGTAGGGCTTGGTCAACGTTGAGACCGGCTGGAGCTCGGGCGGCGCATCAAGCTCGTCCCACGGCAGGGAGCCCGAGGCCAGGATGGCCGGCAGCGCCATCCCGGCCTCCCGGGTGCGCTTGAGCAGCCCGACACCGGTGAGCCGTGGCATGCGGTTGTCCGTGATCAGCAAGTCGAAGTCGTGCCGCTGCAGCGTGTCCCACGCTTCCTCGCCGTCGCACGCCCCCACCACGCGGTAACCGGCGAACTCCAAGAAACGGACGCTGACTTCGCGCACGTCGTCGTCGTCCTCAACCAGGAGGATCCGGGCGCCGGCGCGGGCCGGTGCCGGGGAGGGGACTGCGCCGGCAGCGGCGCCGCCCGGCAGAAAGGCGAGAAGCGGCATGCCAACGGGCGACACGCGGTCGCGGGTCGAACTGGAGACATGGTTCCTGGCCTCGATCGAGTGGCTCATGGGCGGGCTTGGCGGCATTGGGATCCGGACGAGAGGGGCGTACGCTACATCCGGAGCGTCTTGCCTGAAATGGGGTCTTGGCCTACCCCGCGCGTGCCGGCGGGTCCGGGGCGCGCGGAAGCGGTGGGACCGGTCGAAAACCGGCCCGGCGGTCGGCGCGAGCGCCCGCCGGTTTTAGGGGTGAAAACCACGCTCGCTATTTCGGGGCTGCGCATTAACCCCGTGAGTCGTGGCTGGACTTTTTTGGATGCAGACCCCGAGCACAATCGGCGGCGACACTTGCGCGTCGCCGCTCTCGTCCGTTGCGGCGCTGGGAGCCGGTCGCGGCCGGGGTGCGGCCCGGCGGCGGGGCCGTTTCGTGCCGCCGGTGGCCCTCCTGCTGCTTGGGGCGGTGCTGGCGCTCGCTGCGTTGCCCCAGGCGCGCGCGCAGGGGAATTTCCTCCAGCCGGCGGCGCCGGGTCTGGTCGAGACGGGCACGCCGCCGTTCGTCATTTTGCGGCCCGATGGGATGGGCCTGAGCGCCCCGGCCACCGATCTCCACGAGCTGCCCAACGGCGCGATGCTGGCGGTGAACGAGACGGAAGTGGCGATCGGCGACGGTGTGCGTTGGGAGACTTTTCGCCGCGCCCGGGACTCCGAGCACACGAACCTCCACCAGGTGGCGGTGGCGGCCGATGGGACGATTTATGCCGGGCTCGGTGGCAGCATCGCCCGCGTCGAGCTTTCGCCGCAGGGTGAGTGGCGGTTCGGGCCCACGGTGGCGTTGCCGCGCGGAACGCCGGCGCAGGATCGGCTGCTGGGCCGGGTGGTGGCCCTCGACGGCGAGTGGTACTGGCACAACGGCAGCGGGCCGCTGGTGGCCTGGCACCCGGGCACGGAGCCGCGGTTTCTCGGCGTCCTCAACGACATCGAATGTCTGTTCACCGCGGGCGGCTCCGTCTTCGCCACGGACGCCTCGTCGGGTGCGCTGTATCGGATCGTCGACGGCAAGCTGGCGCCGGTCGAGCCGGGCATGGCGTCGTCGCTCGACCGGGCGGTGACGAGCGCCGCCCCGTTGCCGGGAGGCCGGGCGCTGCTGGGCGCCAACGGCCTTGGGCTGGTGCGGTTCGACGGTCGGACGATGATGCCGCTGGCCCCGGGCGGCCAGCTCGGGGGCCGGCACCGGATCAACGACCTGTGCGCCGTGGGCGACGGGCTCTTTGCGGCCGCGCTCGACACGTTCGGCATCGCGTTCTTCAACCAGGACGGGCGCCTGCTGCAGGCGATCGACCGCACGACGAGCCTGCCGTTGGCGCGCATCAAGCGGCTGGTCCCCGGCAAGGGAGGGATCGTCTGGGCGCTGCTCAACGACGGCGTGGCGGCCGTGGCGTTCCCCTCCCGCGTATCCGATCTTCAGAGCTACGTTTTCACCGGACTCACCTACTCGCGCACCTTCCGCCACGAGGGGCGCCTGTGGTTGGCCGCGGACGGCCGGGTGCAGCGCGGCATCTACGACGAGGACGGCCGGCTCATCCGTTTCGAGCTCGACTCGCCCGAGGGCTTCGTGACCTCGGTTTCCACCGGGATGGGGCGCCTCGTCGCCTGCAACAGCACCGGCATCCACCAACGTGACCCAGCGGGCTGGACGCTGGCCTTGCCGGGGCCGGCCAACGCGCACATCTGCGATCTGCCGGCCCGGGATGGCCGACGCCTCTACACCGCCACCGACGAGGTGGGCTGGGTTTGGATGGAAGCCGGCAATTTGCGGATCGAGCGTTTCCCGGTGCCGGGCCTGGGCGAGACGTTCGTGGGCATCTCGCGCGGGGAGAACGCCTACTGGGTCGAGCTCGGCGCCGGTCGCGTGGCGCGCATCGCCGTGCGCGACAACCGACCCGTCGTCCGCGTGCTCGAGCCGAAGGATGGCCTGCCGGACACGTGGGTCCAGGTGTTCGTACTCGACAACAACGTACGCTTCAACGTGGCCGGGCAGTTCCTGCGCTACGACGAGGCGACGGACCGGGTGGTCCCCGACACCGAGACATGGATCGGGCGGGGCGGCATCTTGCCTGGTTATGGCCGGCCGATCCGCGACGCGATCGGTCGGGTGTGGTACGTGGTCGACAACACCGTGCGGGTCATCCAGCCCGAGTCGGGAGAACCGCGGAAAATCCTCGAACGGATGCCGGCCTCGATCTCGCCGTTGTTCTTCACGCCCGAGGCCGACGGGGTGGTGTGGTTGCACGAGCGGCAGCAGCTGCTGCGTTTCGACCCGAAGCTGAGCGATGCGCCGCCGGCGCCGCTGCGCGCGGTGCTCAGCCACGTGCAGCGGATGGGCAGCAACACCCACGTGCTCTTCCCACCGTCGGAGCTGGAGTCGTTGGAGTTTCGCGACAACTCGCTGGCCGTGCATTTTCTCGCCCCCGGGGCGGTCTTTGGCGGCCCGGTGACTTTTGAGACGATGCTGGAAGGCGCGGGCGAGGTGTGGTTGCCGGCCGGCACGGTGGGCGTGGCCCACCTGAACGGACTCAAGGAGGGGCGCTACGTGCTCCGCGTGCGGCCGCGGTCGGGCCCGACGATCGGCCTGGAGGCGTCGCTGGCCTTCACGATCCGCCCGCCGTGGCATCGCACGACCATCGCGCGCGTGCTCTACGTCTCCGCCGGGCTGGCGTTGTTCGGTCTGCTGTTCGGCGCCTGGGCGGCGCTGGGGCGGCGGGAGAAACGCCGGCTTGAGCTGCTCGTCCGCAAGCGCACCGCCGAGCTGCAGCGCAGCGAGGAACGCTTCCGCTCGCTGAGCAAGGAAGTCGAGGGCCGCAACGACGGCCGCAGTTCGGACCGGGGCGCCGCCGGTGTTTCTCCGGCCGACACGCCTCCGGGGCCGCCGCGCGCCGGGTGAGCGGTGAACCTGACGGTGGACCGTCGACGGTGGATGGTGGACAGTCACCGGCTACCGACGACCGTTCGCCGTCCACCGGCAACCGTCCACCGTTGACCGTCCCTCCGATGGTGGGTCGGGCTTTACGCCCGACATTCCGTCTCCGTCCCGTGGCGCGGTTGGCAACAACAGCGACCCGCAGACGGAGAGGCGGCCGCGCCGCCGCCTGCCGCGGACTTTTTCGCCTCTGTCGCCGGAATTTTGTTGCACCGGAAAATCCGCCTCGCTTCCGTCCCGCCCGATCGCGGACAGGTCCCGGTGGATCCTGCTGCGGGCAAACCCTCTTCC
>JAHFTC010000211.1 GCA_023269585.1 Opitutaceae bacterium | reverse complement strand
GAGGGTGTTCGGCACTACAAGCACTTTGCGCTCGCCGCTCCCTCGTAAGCCGCCCCGCCGCTCAAACCGCTTCCCTCTGAAGAAATCTTCCGGCGCCTTCGCAACTGACGAACTCGGGTTAGACGAAGGTCGCGTCTTGAGGGACGAGCGCCAAACCGTCGGGGGCACAATTCGAGGCGCTTTGCCGCTCCGGTCGATCCTCGGAGCTCGGGCTCTCGTTGCTCGTCTGCAGTCTCGCTTCAGAAGGTGCAGCCGAGGGTGGTGGTGATGCGCTGCTCGGTCTTCGCACCGCGGGAGACGAAGGTGTTGTCGAACTCGTACTCGTAGCGCAACGAGAGGCTGAGCGTGTCGCTGAGTTTGCCGCGGAGGAAGGCGTTGAGGGTGAGCTTGTAGTTGGCGACGCTGGTATCGATGAGCTGGACCTGCCCGCCGGGTAGGTTGCGGATGCCGCGACCGCTGGGGGAGTATTGGGCGGAGAAGTCCTCGCCGAAGTCGAGGCGCGGGCTGAGCTTGAGGGTGAAGTCCTGGAAGACCTCGCCGAAGAGGCTCTGTCCGGTCTCGGCGTCGCCGATTTCTCGGTACTGGCCGGTGAGGCCCGCGCCGAGGGAGGCGTTGGCGCGGTCGGTCTTGAGGAAACGATGGCCGAGGCCGACGTTCTGCTCGAGGTTGTGGTCGATGCCCTTGGCCTTGGCGGAGAGGTAGGAGGTGTTGGTTTGCCCGAACCAGCGTGGGTCGAGTTCGCGGCGCCAGCGGAAGCCGGCCTCCGTGCGGTCGGTGGTGACGGAGCCGTCGGCCTTGGAGTAACGGTAGCGGGCGAGGGCGCGGAGGGAGTTGCGGCGCTGCTGGTAGGTGGTCTCGACGCGGAGGTCGAAATCGGCGCGATCGCTGCGGCCGGACTGGAGGGCGATGCCGGACTCGATGGTGGTCTTGCGGTTGGCCTTCGCGGCGGCGGTGTCGGCCGCGGTGGGCCTGTGGGTGGTGGTGGTCGTGACAGTGGCGCTGCCCTGGGGTGGCAGCGCGGTGGAATCCGGGATCACAGTGGCTTGGGCTTCCGGTGCGGTGACGAGTCCGAGGACGGGGCTCTCCCACACGATCTGGCCCGCCTGCCGCGCGACGAGGCGACCTTGGAGATGGTCGCCATTGGCGAGGACGAGAACATCCGCTCGGGCGATAAGGGCCAAGGCGCAGGGGGCGAGCAGGGCGGCGAGGAAGCAGCGAGCGGCAGCGGGCATGGTGTGGAGGTTCCCTACGACGGCCGCGGAGTAAAATGGTTTCGCCGGTAACTCAAAGAAACCGCACAAAGCCGCAACGCCCTCCGCTCGATCCGAGGCGAATCGAACACACGGGAGGGGGTTGCGGCTGAACTCAACTGCCGCAACAGGATGTCTTTCTGCAGCGGTCCCGGCTGGCTGGCGTGGGTGTAATCGCGTGCTGCTCACGATCACACGCACGCGGAGTATGTGGAGTCTCGGGATGCCGCCTTGCGGCGGGTGTCGCGTGCTGCTGCTCTGCGGTCGTTTTCCTCTGCGGGCCACTCGTGGGACGATGACGGCACTCCTCAATCGGGATAGCCGCTGATCTCGGTCTTGAGCGAGTTGTACTCGTTGGGTCGCAATGCGGTGAAATGCCAGCGATTGACTTGGATCAGCATGGGTTCGAGCGGGACATCGTGTTTGCCATTGTGGGCGGCGTCGGCGCGGAGGTTGACGTGCAGACCCCAGGCGCGCGTCGGTGCACTATAGACGCGGGTCGCGAGCCACGGTTCGCAGGCGACCTCGCTTTCGAACATTGCCACCATGGAGCCGCGGATTGCTAAGGTGCCGTCCCACTCTTCGGACATGCGCGGGAAGTTGTGCACGCCACCGCTATTTTGGTAACCGGCCGGTTGATACGAAAGCGGCGTGGCGGTACCGACCTCGTTGCCTCGCGGATTGGCGGGAGAGGTGGTGCGAACGATACCTTGCAGGAGACAGGAGGATATCTCGGTGTCGGCCCCGGAGAACTTGGTGGAACGGCTTGGTGCGTTGGCATACGTGCTGCCACCGTAGCTCGTCGGGCTGGCGGAATAGGACCCTTCGGTCGGCATGCGACCGGCGAAGCGTGTGTTGTTGATTCCCTCGATCTGGTTGCTTCCGCTCGGGGCAGTGGTCTGCCACGCCGAGTCCCAGCCGCTGCTCGCCCTCCGGTTGGCGCTGAGGGAGTCGGACCATCCCTTGTTTTGCCGATAGTAGCCTCCGGATAGTTCGTACTCCGGTTGGGAGAGCACGGTGAGCGCATCGGCCATGATGTTGCAGAGGTACTCGTCGGTGAGTGATTCGGGCGTGCTGGAACTATTGGTGGTGATAGTGCCATTGGCGTTGAGGTGGCCGAAGATGTAGGCGGCATCGTTCGTGGCGAGGCTGAGGCCGGTCTTACCGGCGGTGGCAAGAGACGGGGTGTAGCCGCGGCCGTTGATGATACGCACGCCGGAGTCGGGTCGGTTGCGGACCCCGCTGGTTTCCGTGCGGTCCTCAGCGGCGACGGAGTGGATGTAGATGGCGATCCCGTCGTACCAAGGGCCGTTGAAATTGGCGAGAGCGAGCGGGACGACCGGATCACCGGGAGCTGTGGCCTGGTAGATGCGGAAGGGGTCGGAGGCGATGGCGCCGCCGGCGGTGACCGGGAACGTGGTGTAGACGTAGGCGGTGGACGGCCCGGTCCGGGGGCCAAGATTGACGGCTGCAACCGTGGCCGAGGGATTCAGGATGTTGTTGTTCCAGTTCGTGGTGTTTGGGACGTCCGGATTGTAGATGGCGGGGCTGGTGGTGACTGCGTTTAATGTTCGAGCGACAGCGAGCCGAAACCGGGTCATGTCGAAATCGATCTTCGAGATCGGGCGCGGGGTGAAGGGGGTGGAGGTGCTCCGGACCGTGGCAGGGGGGCCGTAGCCATTGCTGTTGCGCGCGCGCCGCAGGTCGAAGAAGTAGGCGTCGGTGAAACTGGTGAGGGTGGGAGTGCCGGAACTATAGCGCGTCGCGAGCGGCCAAGCGGTGTTCACAAAGTTCGTTCCTGCATTGGTGGTGACCGTGGCGTAGGTGGCCTTGGGCGTGGAGGACGCTACGGGCCCGGGGATGCGGAGTACCTGATTGGAACCGACAGCGGTGAGGTTGGTGAAACGGTTGGGCAGATCGTTCTCGGTCGCGCCTCCGACGCCATAGGAGGGTTGGCCGGGCAGCACCACCTCAACGAGGGTGTTGCTTACACCTGTGGTGGTGATGGTCGGGGTGTTGAGCCAGCAGCGGTAGGAATACGCCGCCATCGAGACCGTCGTGGCATCGGGCAGGGTGCCGTTGCGGGTCGTCGGTGTGGGATTGACGATGATGTACAGGCCGGCGCGGCGGGAGAACTTGTTCTGGGCAATCTCGGTGGTGTCGCTGGAATTGGCCGATTCGATGGCGTAACGGGCAGCGTTGTAGCGAGTCGCCGAAGCTTCGAGGACGCCAGGCAGCTCGACTTTGGTGACATCGTGGGCTCTGGTCCTCAGATTGCCGAGGAGGGAGGTGGTTGCGAATGAGCGGAAACTGTTGGTCGAGGCCGTCGTCTCGGCCCCGGTGGCATTGT
>JAHFTC010000113.1 GCA_023269585.1 Opitutaceae bacterium | reverse complement strand
CCGCCGCCCACGCCGCGACCGGCGACAGGCCGTTGGCGACATGGCCCTCCAGCACCGTGGCGAGCACGCTGAGATCGCGCGCCCGTTGGTATCCGGAAGCAAAGGGCAACATGGCGAGCACCCGCCGGCGCACCGACGCATGGCGGTTGAACACGACACCGAGCGCCGCGAGCACCAGCCAGAGGGGCACAAGCACGTACACCACCTGCCGCGCGTATTCGGCGGCGGAACCCAGCACCAGGTGCCGCAACGGCAGCGCGAATGCCCCGAGGTGCACCACCGCGAGGGGATAGAGCGTGGCGAGCGCAGCGCGCGTCGCGAGCCGGGCCACGCCCTCGTGATGGGTGGCGAGCTGCCGGCAGACGGCCGGCAGGCGCCCCGCCGCCGCCCCCGCCCGCAGGAGCGCGCCATCCACCGGCGGCAGCCAGCGGAGTTCCGCCAGTTCCGCGTCCAGGGAGGAGCCGGCCCGCAACCGCCCGACCAATGCGTCTTGAAGCTGTGGCGACGGCCCGCCCGGCGCCGCGAGCGCCTCCGGCAAAGGCACGCCCGCCTCCAGCAACTGCGCGAGCTGAAAGTACCACGCGGCGAGGCGGCGAGAAGAGGCCATCGGTGGGTCCACGATGCAGCCGCGCCGCCCGGCCCGCCAGTGCCGAGTGCGGAAAGTCCGCTCCGCCCGCGGTGTCGGGTTGTCATGCCCGCAACATCGGTTCATCGTGCGGGCCTCCCATGACGGCGCCCACCGCCTGGCTTACCCTCCCCAACGCGATCAGCCTCGCCCGACTGTTGTCGGCGCCGGTGGCGTTGTGGGTTGCGTTCCAGGGCCACGCCACGGCGTACAAATGGTTTTTCTTCGCCGCCGTCGCGTCCGACGGCATCGACGGCCTGCTCGCCCGCCTCCTCAAGGCGCAGACCGTGCTCGGCGCCCGCCTCGATGCCGCCGCCGACACCGCCACCTATCTCGTCCTGTTTCTCGCCGTGCTGCACCTCTGGCCCGCGTTCGTGGCCGCCCATTCGGTGATGCTCGCCACGGCGATCGCGCTCTACGCCGTGAACCACCTCTGGGCGCTCGCGCATTTCCATCGCCTGCCCGCCTACCACACGTGGATCGGCAAGACCGCCGCCGTGCTCATGGCGGCCGGGATGCTCCTCTGGTTCGTCTCGGGTTTCGGTGCGCTCTTCACCGCCGCCGTGGTCGTGTCGCTGGTCTCGGTCGCGGAGCAACTCGCCATCACCGCGCTGCTGCCTCACTGGCAGGCCGATGTGCCCACCGTCGTGCACGCCCTGCGGCTGCGCCGCGCCGCCCAGACCCAGGCCTCAAGTTCCGCCCCGGCGGACCGATGAGCCCCTTCGTGGATTCCGTTTCGCTCATCTCGAACGTCTTCGCCGCGACCCAGGGCACCGCCGCCAGCCAACGGCAGATGGCCGTCGCCGCCAACGCTGTTCGCACCGAACAGGAAACGGTCGCCACGCTGCTCGAGGCGCTTCAGCAGTCCACTTCGTACAGCGCCTCGGGCCAACTCAGCTCGGGCGCGGTCGCCGGGGCGAAGTTCTCCGCCGTCGCCTGAGCCCGATCGGAACCCGCGCCCTGGAATGATCGTGGTGGGGACGTTTCTCCGAAACGTCCGTTCGCCCCGCCCGTGACGCGCGCGGAGTTCGGGCCCGGATCACGGGAGCGGCAGCCGGACATTCGGTGTTTCAGTCGGAGATCCGGCCCTCGACTCTCGTCCGCCACGCTGGCTCACCGGCGCTGCCGCGTGATAATCACCACGGCGGATACGATCACCGCGGCGGCGGCCAGCATCGGCGCCGTGACCGCCTCGCCCGCCACCGCCCAGCCGAGAAACACCGCGATCACCGGGTTCACATACGCATAGGTTGCGACCTTCGCCGGGGTGCTCACGCGCAGCAGCCAGATGTAGGTGCCAAACGCGACCAGCGAGCCGGCGACGATCAGATACACCCACGCAAGGCCCGACTGCAGCGTCACCGCCGCCGGATCGAACCGCGCCCATTCGCCCAGCGCGGTGCCGACCACCAGTTGCAGCACACCGCCCACGATCATCTGCAGGCTCGCCGCCATGAACGGGTCGCCACCGCCGTGGTTGTGTTTCGAACGCAGCGAACCCAGCGCCCAGCTGAACGCCGCCACCAACAGCGCCAGCATCGACCAGAGCGGGAATGCGCCCGTCCAGCCCGCGCCCGGCGCCTGCAACAACGCGATGCCCGCCGTGCCGAGCACGAGACCCGCGGTCGTCGCCCGCCCCGGGCGGCGGTGCGGCGGCAACAGCCACTCAAGCAGCGCGAAAATCACCGGCGTCGCGCCGACCAGCAACGCCGTCAGCCCCGACGGCAACGCCTGCTCCGCCCAGTTCACGAGCCCGTTGCCGCCGAGCAGCAGCAGCGCCCCGACGATCGTCGCCTCGCGCACCTCGGACCACCGCGGCGCCGCCGCGCCCCGCAGCCGCAGGATCAGGTGCAGCACCAGCCCGCCCACGAGAAAACGCGAGCCGCCCATCAGGAACGGCGGGATCGTCTCCACCGCCAAGCGGATACCCAGGTAGGTCGAACCCCACACCACGTAGATCGTCGCGAAGCCCAGTGCCACCAGCGTGCGCGACGGCACTCGGGACTTCTCGGCGGGTTCGGCGGCCTGGGTTTCCATCCCCCCAAGAACGGTCCCCCACCCACCCGCTTCAAGCGCCGAAGCGGAACGAGACACCGCAACAGAGCCTGCCGAGTCTACACGGGAACCCCAGTGATTCTGGGCAAGGGCAGTCGGCGACGGGCCGGATCAGGGTTCCGTTCGTGATTTCCACAGGAAGAAGGAACCGTCCCATTTGTCATCGCCACTCCGACACGATCACTCATTTCTCAGGCCATACCACAGTCCCATCACGGCATCTCTGATCCCAGCACCACACGAGCGATGAATACCTACTTCGAAAAGTGGATCAGTGGCTATGTACGGCTTCGTTATCCGGAACTCGAGCCAGCCTTGCGTGCGGCATCAGATGCCGATGATGCCATTCGTTCGAAAAAGTGCCCCACCGCAGATCTTCTCGAACCTATTATTACTGCGGCTTCGAGCCAGCGCAGACCTCTCTCGGAGACCGGTACCACTTTGCTGGGGCGTTTAGCTGTTTGTTACCCGGAGGCCTGCGCTGCGGTGGGCCGAATGGCCCAAAGCAAGTCCAGTCATGTGCGGTTCAACGCTGTTCTTTGCCTTCGAGCGGGAGTCCCACGTGATGTCGCAATCGAAATTCTGAAAGGAGCGCTTCGCGATCGAAGTTCCCAAGTGAGGAAGAAGGCCGCGGATCAGGCCTTGGCGCTGCGCTACGCTGAGATGACAGAGAATCTTGAAGAAGCCGCCGCGGAGGAAAGCGACGCACGGGTGAAGGAAACGCTCCTTTTCAGTACTGGGCTCTTGCGCGCCGGCTATCTGGTCGAGCCGAGGGGTTCCGATAGCGTTCTGGTGACAGCATTGACACGAGATAGTGTGCGGAGTCGTCTCGTGCCGAATTCCCAGATCCATGCTGGTGGATTGGCGGCCGTTGTTTCCGAGTTGCAGCGCAAGTGATCCGGCCGGAATCGGAATCGGAGAATAGAGACAGATTGGAATATCGGGATCGCCTGCGGCGGGCATCCGACGCCTGCTTCGGCCCCCCCCTGCGGGCCAGCCCGCTCCCGCCACACTCCGCGCTCGTCATGGCCTCGGGGCCACGCCACGCTCCGCCCCACATGGCCTCCACCATCGAGGATCCGGTCTATCCCGTCGCCGGTAAACTCCACAGTCTGCGCGACCTGCTCGCCCCCTTCGTCGACCCCGCCCACCTCATCGACGGCATCTCCCGCTTCTCCGATCTGCACTTCAAAACGGGCGAGGCCGTCCACTACCGCTACGACGGCGACATCGTGCCCCTGCCCGACGCCCCCGCCATGCGCCCCGAGGTCGCCGAGCTCCTCATCGGCGCCATGCTCTCGCCGGAGCATTTCGACCGCCTCCGCAGCATGCCCCCGACCGACATCGACGCCTCGTTCACCTGGGCCGAGGGCGGCCAGAATTTCCGCGTCAACGCCTTCCGCGACCGCGACGGCTTCGCCGCCGTCGTGCGCGTGCTACCCCACCGCATCCCCCCGGCAGAGTCGCTCGGCCTGCCCGACGCCCGAGTCTGGCAGGACATCTGCAACCTCCAGCACGGCCTCGTCATCGTCGCCGGCAACACCGGCAGCGGCAAGAGCACCACCATCGCCAGCCTGCTCCAGCACATCAACACCCGCCGCTCCGTGCGCGTGATCACGCTGGAGGACCCGATTGAATACACCTTCGGCAGCCGCCGCGCCCTCTTCTCCCAGCGCGAGGTCGGCGCCCACGTCGGCAGTTTCGCCGCCGGCCTGCGCAGCGCCCTGCGCGAGGACCCCGACATCGTCCTCGTCGGCGAGATGCGCGACCGCGAGACCACCGCCCTCGCCCTCACCGCCGCCGAGACCGGCCACCTCGTCTTCTCCACGCTCCACACCAAGGACGCCAAGGGCACGATCACGCGCATCGTCGACATGTTCCCGCCCGAGCGCACCAAGGAGATCACCTCCCAGCTCTCGCTCAGCCTCTCCTACGTCATCGGTCAGAAACTGGTGACGCGGCGCACCGGCGGCCGGCGCATCGCCGTCGAGGTCTTCCGCAACACCACCGGCGTCGCCAACCTCGTGCGCACCGGCGCCTGGCACCAGCTCTACTCGCAGATCGAGACCGGCCAGAAGGACGGCATGATCACCCTCGAACGCCACCTCCACACCCTCGTCGCCACCGGCGAGATCACGCCGACCGAAGCCCGCCTCTCCGCCAACGAACCGCAGGTCATCGACCGCCTCCTCGCCCAGTGAAGAAACCTCCGTCAAAGCCCAAGCCCTACACCGTCTATTTCGGCGGCGAACTGTTCAACGCCAAGCACCTCGTGGGCAACGCCTACCTCGCCGAGGCGATCTACGAGCGCTCCCACGGCCGCTTCCAGTGCCTGCTCCCGCAGGATTTCGACACCCGCCGCCGCAGCCTGCGTGGTATCCGGGACCAGGATCTCCAGGCCCTGCTCGGCGCCGACCTCGCCCTCTTCAACTACGACGGCACCGAGCTCGATTCCGGCACCGTCGTCGAGTTCATGTTCGCCAAGTTCGCCGACATCCCCGCCGTGCTCCTGCGCACCGACATCCGCAGCGGCGGCGACCAGCACCGCGAGCCGTGGAACCTGATGACGAGCTTCTTCCCCCGCACGGCCACCGTGCTCATCGACAGCCTCGCGCCCTACCGCGCCGCCGCCCTGAGGCACCAACGTTTCGATACCGGCACGCGCCTCGCCGGCCAGCACGCCACCGCCGCCGCGCAGGTGGTGTGCGACCGCATCGCCGCGCAGGTCGTGCGCGCCCTCGAGCGCGTGCTCAAGACCGAGCCCCGCATGCCCAAGCACCTGCGCGAGGAGGTCTACCACTGGCTCGCCCTCCTGCCCGCCATGCACGGCCGCCCAAAGGCCCTCCGCCGCGAGCTCGAGCGCGCCCTCTCCCGCAAGGTCGACCGCGACCTGCTCTGAAGGCGAGGTCGGGCGGTTTCTCCAAAACCGCCGCGACGCCTGTCCGCGATCGGCACCGCGCAACTTCAGACAGCGGTTGCGGACGTTGCGGAGAAACGTCCCGACCGATCACCCGCCAGCGCGGTGACCGCTCTGGATCAGCCGGTGGTTGATCGGCCGGCGCTGCTCCATGGTGAGCGGTGGCAACTCCGGCAACTCCGCCCGCGGCAGCCGCACCAGCAACGCCTGCGCGCGCGCCCGCAGCGCATCCCACCGCATCGCGAGCGTGGTCTCCTCGGACGGAGCGGCGAACCGCCGGGCGCGTTCACCTTCACCCGCGAGTCTTGCGCCCACTTCCGGCCTGTCGGTCTCCGGTCTCCGGTGTCCGGTTTCCGGTTTCCGGTCTCCGGATTCCGCAATCCGCAATCCGCATTCCGCAATTCCCAATGCTTCCGCCACCGCGAGCTGCTTGAGCAGGCTCCGCCACTCGATGAGCAGGCGGTCGAGATCGCCGCGGCCGGCCTGCTCGGCGTCGGCCATCGCCTCGCGCGCGGTGGCCCCGTGCGCCACGAGTTCGCGCACGATCTCCGCCGCGCCGCTGCCGTAGTTGGGCGGCACGCCGCGCACGAGAAACCCCTCCGCCTCGCTGCGCCGGTAGGTACGTTCGCACACCGTCGCCAGCCGGCCGAGCCAGCGCGGGTTCGTGCCCGAGAACCGGTCCGTCGCGAACAGGTTCGCGAGATCGAAGATGAGATCGTCGAGCGGGTAGCGCCGGTCCTCCAGCGCCGCGGCGACCGCCAGCCCTTCCGGCCCCGCAAACGCCGCCACGATCTCGCCGCGCGGCGTGAGACCCAGATCGCGGTCGAGCATCCCGAGGCGTTGCCACTGCCAGAAGAGCGTCGGCGTCGGCGACAACGCCAGGCAGGCCTCGCGCCAGCGGCAGCGACGGCACAGCTCCGAGGGGTTGCGCTCACGCCGCACCAGCCGCGAGCGGCCGGTGTCCGTGCTCTGCCCGCAGGGGAACAGCCCGGGCCGGTGCGCCCCTGTATCCTCGATCCCGAACACAACGGGCTCCTCCGTGAAGAACCGATTGGCCGAGCTCGCGGCGATCTCCGCCGCGGTG
Organism: Opitutaceae bacterium; assembly: GCA_023269585.1. Lineage (GTDB taxonomy): Bacteria > Verrucomicrobiota > Verrucomicrobiia > Opitutales > Opitutaceae > CAJCBL01. The sequence continues at coordinate 6,553 of JAHFTC010000113.1, read as the reverse complement.
CGCCCGGCGCGAAACTCCCGCAGCAGCACCGCCCACGGCAGCGGCGCCGCGCGTCTGAGCTTCTCGGCGTGCGCGCGACTCATCCGCGGCGAGTTCTTGCTCGTGAGCACGTAGCCGGTCTCGTCGAGCCCCCGCCGCCCGGCGCGCCCGATCATCTGCAGCAGCTCGCTGGGCTCGATCTCGTGCTCGAGGTTGTCGTGCCGGTAGTGCGTGGCGGTGACCATCACCGCGCGCAGCGAGAAGTTGATCCCGGCGCTGAGGCCGAGCGTGGCGACCACCGCCCGCAGCTGCCCGGCCTTCGCGAGCGGCTCAATCACGCCGGCGCGCTGCGCGTAGGTGAGGCCGCTGTGGTGGTAGGCCACCCGCACGCGCACCAGCTTTGTCAGCCGCGGCCCGAGCGCCTGCTCCTGCTCCGGGGTGAGGGTGAGCGGATCCGGCTGCGGCAACTCGCGCGCGAACTGCCGCGCCAGCCGCTCCGCCTCCTGCCGCTGCGGCGCGAACACGAGCACCGGCCCGAGCCCCTCGCGCAGCGCCCCGGCGAGGCGGCGCGTCCAAAAACTCTGGATCTCCGCTGGCAGCCCGCGCGTGAGGTCGTCCACCTCGATCTCCTCCAGCGGCACCGGCCGTTCGCGGTGGCGGATGAGCTCGACGAGGCGGCCGAAGCGGCGCAGCCAGGTGGCGACATCGTTGGGGTTGGCCACCGAGCCGCTCAGGAGCAGCAGTTGCACGGAACGCGGCAACGCCGCCAGCACGCCCTCGTAGTGGTTGCCGCGATGCGGGTCGCTCAGCCACTGGTACTCGTCCACGGCGAGGAAGCCCCACCGGCCGCCCTCCCGCACCTGCGCCTGCACGGCCTCGAGCGTCGCGACCACCACCGGCGACTCCGGCGCGATCGTGAGGTCGCCGGTGATGATGCCCACCTTCCAGCCGCGCGCCTTCCATTCCGCGTACTTGTCGTTGGCGAGCGCCCGCGTCGGCACCGTGTAGAGCGCCGGCCTCGCGAAGTTCGTGGCCTCGGCGAACTTCTCGAACACGAACGTCTTTCCCGCGCCCGTGGGCGCATCAAGGATAACATCGCGCCCGGCCTTCAGCGCCGTGATGCCCCGCGCCTGCCAGTCGTCGGGCAGCACGAGGCGTTGCAGGCTTTCGAGTCCGCGGGCGTTCACGCGCTGGAGGAAAGGGCCCCGCCCGCCGGCGTCAACGGGCGGCGGACGAACGGCGCGGCCGAAGTTGGTGCGGGCCGCGAGGCGCAGCCGGTGGGTGGACGGGCTGGCCCCCCGGCGCGTCGCGGTCGGATTGGCGGGCATAAAGCTCGTCCACCGCCGGAAGTGCGATCCGCCGCAGTGAGCTTGCCGTCTTCCGCGACCGGCGTTTCTCGACGACCACGGCCGCTCCGGGCTTGGAAACGGCACCGCGCTGCGGCATTGGTGTCCACCGCAGGGCTCGCCGCTCCCGATGACCATCCGCACCCTACCCGCCCTTCTCACGCTCTGGCTGCTGCCGCTTTTCGCCCTCGCCGCACGCGCCGACGAACCGGAACCCCGTCGGCTGGAGGGCGAACTCGCCGGCGCCCGCTGGGCCGCGCTCGTACCCGAAAACTGGAACGGCCGGCTGCTGCTCGCGGCGCCCGATCGGCGTCCCGCCCCGCTGCCGCTCGTCGCGGAGCTCGACGCCGCCACGCCGGAGCACCGGGCGTTGCTCGCCGCCGGCTGGGCGCTCGCCACCACCAGCTACCGGCGCTCCGGCACCATCCTCGCCGATGCGATCGAGGATCTCCGGGCGCTGCGCGATCATCTCGCCGCCGAGATCGGCCCGGCGCAGACAACCATCGTCGCCGGCACAGGCATGGGCGGGCTCGTGGCCACGCTGGCGGCCGAGCGCCATGGCGACGAATTCAACGGCTTCCTCGCGATCGATCCGCGTTTCGACCTGCGCGACCCGCGCGCGCTCCGGCTCCGTTGCGACCAGCAACCGCGCGCCCCGCTGCTGTTTCTTTTCGGACTTTCCACCAGCGCGGGCGTGATCGAGTACCGCGACCGTGCGGGCGCGGTGGCCAACGCCGAGAGCTTTGTCCCCGTTCTCTGGTTTCAGGCCCCGCCCGAGGAGACCGACTCGGTGCCGGGCACCGACCTGCCCACGGCCGTCGCAGCGCTGGCCTCGTGGATCCGAACCCGGGAGCCGCCGGCTGCCCGCCTCGACGACCTGCCCGCCGCCAATGAAGCCTGTCCGGATACGCCGGAGCCGCCCGCCCCGGAAAGGAAACCCGCCGAGTCAGTCCCGCTCCCGGACGAACCGCCACCCACCGTCCCCGTCGACGGTGCTCCGGCCGCGGGCTGAGCGGCGGGCTCACGGTGCCGCTGGTGCGGCAGGCTCCGGTGGCGGCAGGGCGGCCGCATGTTTGCCCAGCTTGCGCAGGAGATCGGCCAACCGGCGTTGCTCCACGGCTTCGAGCCCGCCGAGCGCGCGCGCGAGGTTGCCGAAGTGCACCTTGAGGACCTGCCGGGAACGTTCCCGCCCGGCCTCCGTCAGCTCCACGAGGGTCACGCGCCGGTCATGCGGAGCCCGCACCCGCCGCACCAGCCCGTGGCGCTGCGCGCGGTCGACCGCGGTGGTAATGGAGCCGCTGGTGAGGAAGAGCTTCCGCCCAAGCTCGTTCACCGGCAGCGCGCCCTTCGAGTGGAGCGCCTCGAGCACGGCGAAATCGCTGTCCGAGGCGAACCCCAATCCGCGGATACTGTGGCGGTCGTGGTGCTCGACCGCGTAGAACGCCTTCCAGAGGATCAGGTAGAGGTGCTCGGGGGTGAGCGGGGCGCGGGAAGGCATGCCGGTAGGGATGCCGCGCAATCTCTTGATGTCAAGAGACCGGCACGCCCGCCTCTCGCGCCGCGGGCGCCCGCGGCCGCTCCGGGACCGGCCCTGCTGCGGCAGCAGCGCGCGCGGGCGGCGCCGCGATGTGGCCGACCAGGGCGTCGAGTTGGCGGACGGCGTCGAGCAGCTCCGCCGCTTGGGCGTTCATCTGGTGCGCCGCGGCGGCGGTCTCCTCGGAGTTGGCGGCGCCGGCCTGCGTGAGCTTGTCCATCTGCGTCATGGCGTTGTTGAGCTGGCGCAGACTCTCGTCCTGCTCGGCGTTGGCGGTGGCCATCTCGGCGACGAGCGCGCTCACCTTGGTGGCCTTCTCGTGAATGGTCTGGAGCGTCTCGCCGACGCGGGTCGCCACGGTGACACCGCGGGCGCCGACGGCGTTGGCGGCCTCGATCTTATCGGCGGAGTCGCGGGCGGCGGCGGCGCTGCGCTGCGCCAAGTTGCGCACCTCCTCGGCGACGACGGCGAAACCCGCGCCGGCTTCGCCCGCGCGGGCGGCTTCGACGGCGGCGTTGAGGGCGAGGATGTTCGTTTGAAAGGCGATCTCGTCGATGGTCTTGATGATCCGGGTGATCTCGTCGCTCGACTTGCGGATGGCGCCCATCGCCTCGCCCAGTTCGCGCGCCTGCGCGGCACCGGCATCGGCCGCGCCGCGCGCGGCGGCGGCGAGTTCGCGCGTCGAGCCGGCATGCTCGGCATTGCGCCGGGCTGTGGCCGACATCTGCTCGAGGGAGGCGTTGGTTTCCTCGAGCGAGGCGGCCTGCGCACTCGCCCCCTCCGCGAGCGACTTGCTCGACTCGGAAACCTGGTTCGCCGCCGAGGCGGAGGACTCCGCCCCCACGGTGAGCGAGGAGGCGACCTCGCGCAGCACACGCGTCAGGCGGGATCCGAGAACCCACGCCACCCCGGCCCCGGCCAGAACGCACACGACGACGCCGGTGATCACCACCAGCACCCCGCGTCGCAGAGTTTCAATCACACCGGCGGATGCGGTCTCGGTCTCGCTGTTGCCCAGTTCGACGATCTTGCCCACCGCGTCCATCAGAGCCTGGCCCGTGGCCGCCCAATCGCGCCCATGATCCGCTTCGCGCGTCAACGCTTCGGCGAGCGCCTGGCTGCCGGCGAGGTAGCGCACACCGGCCTCCCGCAGTTCACCCAGTAGTTTCGTCTCCTCGGGGCTGCTACATTGCGCCTCGAGTTCCCCGATCTTCCCCAACAGTTCCTCCACGCGGGGAGCCACCTCGTTGATCATCGCCAGATCACGATCGAACAGCGCCACGCTTGCGTCGCGGTGGGCGTCGCGCGCCAACCCGTCGATCTCCGACAAGAGGGTGATCCTCGCGAGTCGCTCGACGGCCTCCTGCGCGGCGGCGGTTTTGCCGGCGGTGGCGCTGATCGCCTCGTGCTCGAGCGTCGTGAAATCCACGACCTGGCCGAGAAGCTCCTCCGTGCCCGCTTCGAGGCGCGCCCGGGCGGAATTGAAGGCCTTCCGAATGTCGCGCCCGGCCTGGGCCTGGGCTGCATAACGCTCCACCGTGGCGCTCAGGGCGCGGACCGCGGGTTCATTTGCGTGCAGTTCCTCCCGGCTGGCGACGAGCTGCGCGAGCGCCGTCACCCGTTGTCCGAGGGTGGCCAACGCCTCCGTGCCCTTCTCCCACGCGCCGGCTCTGTATGCGAAGATGTGATAGGTGAACTGGAGGCGGGCACTGGTGGCGAACCGTTCGAGCTCGTTGGCGATCGCCGCCTGTCGCATGTAGGCATCGCGCACGGCGGTCGCTCGCCCGGACCCGGCCTGCATACACCACACGGTCACACCACCGGACACGGCGAGCAACGTCAGCACTGCACCAAAGCCCAGCGCCAGACGCCTGTTGAAGGTCATCGCACTCATGAAAAAGAAAGCCAGTTGAGCCGGTGGGGGGCCGGCGATCCCGGTGCTATCGGTCGGCCGGAGCACAGCTTGAACGACTACAAACGGGGGGGGCCCCGAGGCGCCCGCCCCCCGGAACCATGAACCGCGCGAATGGCCCGCCCGCCGGCTCATCCGCACCGCCGCCCCACGCCACCGGGAATCCCGCCGCCCCAAAGACCCCCAACGGCCCATTCTGTGTTACGACCGTAACACAAAATGGGCCGTTGCAAGAAAGTCCCTCCACCGTATCATCCCGAGCATGGCTGCTTCCCTGCAGTTGACCCTGGCCCTCCTGGCCTTCGGGGGCGAGATGACCGGGCGCTGCGCCCGGGCCGTCCTCGCACGGACGAGCAAAAACGGCCGGATCGACCGCGCGCTGCAACGGCTCGGCGCCGCAGGCGTCGTCACCGAGGCGGGCGACGGTCCCATCGATCAACGGGTGCTTCGCCTCACCGACGAAGGGGCCCGCCAGACCTTGGGTGGAATCAATCCCCCCGCGGCTTGGCGCCGCCCGTGGGATGGAGTATGGCGCGTCGTTGCGTTCGATATTCCGGAGACAGAGGTGGCACGGCGCGCCCGCCTCCGCCGGCGTTTGCACGAGTTCCGGTTCGGTTGGCTGCAAAACAGCGTTTGGATCAGCCCCGACCCGCTCGACGCATTCCGTGCCGGTCTGGACCAGTCTGGCATCGTGCCCGACTCCCTCACCTATTTCGACGCCCGCTGTGCCGGCGGGGAGTCGCCGGCATCGCTGGTCCTTTCGGCGTGGGATTTCGATGCACTCGAACGGAGCTACGCGGACTATCAGAAGATCCTGCAACTTCGGCCCTCCACCGCGATCGGCACGCAGAACGCCTGGCTGCGCTGGCTCCAGGCCGAACACCGCGCGTGGCGCCTGATCGCTCGCCGCGATCCGTTCCTGCCCGAGGTCCTGCTTCCCGTCGGCTATAGCGGGCGGGCCGCGTGGACGGCACGAACCAAGGCTCTCGCGGAGTTCGCGCAGATCTGGCGCTAAGCAACCGCGCGACCCACGATTTCCTCCCCCTGCGGGGCATCGCCTGTGACGCCAACGGCCCATTTCGTGTTACGGTCGTAACACAAAATGGGCCGTGGAAAGGGAGGCTGGGCGCGGTCTGAGGGCGCCCCCTCGCGACCACGCGCGATCGCGGCAGGGCCGCCCGGGCGGCGGCACCACGGACCAAATGCGGCACCCGTGGCCCCTACTCCGCCCTCAACGTCACCGCCGGGTCGACTCGCGTCGCACGGCATGCAGGGCGCAGACAGGCCAGCACGGCGATGACCAACGACAGCCCGGCCGCGAGTGCGGACGTCGCCGGATCACTCGCCGCCACCCCGAAGAGCAGCCCTTCGATCAGTCGCCCCAACACCAGCGTACCGACAAGCCCAGGCCCGCATCCGAAGAGCCACAACAGCACTCCCTCTCGCACCACCAGCCGTTGGATCTCGCCCCGCGGGGCGCCCAAGGCCACCCGAATCCCGATCTCCCGCGTCCGCCGGCTCACCGCAAACGACAGCAGTCCGAACAACCCCAGCCCTGAGAGCGTCAGCGCGAACACGCCGAAGAAGGCGGCCAGTCGCGCCGTGAAACGCTCCTGCGCGGTCGCCTCGTCGAGCCGGTCCGCGATCGCCCGAAAGCCGCTCGACTGCGCGCGCCCATCGATCCGTCCCACCGCCGTGCGGCACCCTCCGGCCAGCGCCGCCGGTGCTCCGGCCGCCTGAATCACGTAGGTCACCCGCATCGCGTTGGGCATCACTCTCGTC
>JAHFTC010000021.1 GCA_023269585.1 Opitutaceae bacterium | reverse complement strand
GGGGGAGGTGGGCGGCGTGCGGCCACCGTAAGAAGAATCGGCTGCAGGGCGAGTTCGCTTAAGCGCTGGGTTGCTGGTTGCACCGCGAGGAGAATCGGCGATTGAGGGCCGCCGTGGGCGTGCTACACCGATTTCATGTTGCCGGACTGGATTCGCGGCTTGATGCGGCGTTGGCGCCGGGGAGGGGACTCACCCGGGGGCGATGTCGGCGCAAGCGGCGAGCGTGCGGCGGCCGCACACCTGCGGCGTGAGAAGGGGTTCACGATTCTCCGGCGCAACTGGCGGCACGACCGCGACGAGATCGACCTCGTCTGCCGCGACGGCGAGGCGCTGGTCTTCGTGGAGGTGAAGACCCGTGCGGCGCACTCGCTGGTGGGCGGCTACTTCGCGGTGAACAAGCGCAAGAAGAAGGCGTTGCTCCGCGCGAGCCGGGCGTATGTCGCGCAACTGGTCGAGAAGCCGCGGACGGTGCGCTTCGACATCGTCGAGGTGGAGCATGTCGCCGGCGAGCAGACGGCGCTGCGCCACTTCGAGAACGTGCCGCTGTTTTCGAAACCGTATCGGCGCGGCGGTTGAATGAAGCCGGTAAGGCGGTCGCGGGGCGGGCGCTCGGCTGCCGTGCGGGAGTCTTTCGCATCGACAGCGGACCGACGGAGCAGTGGCATCGCGGCAGATGCGCGACCACCTCAAATTCATCGCAGGCTTTCTGCGTAGGCCGCGAGCGGTGGGCGCGGTGGCGCCGAGTTCCGAACGGTTGGCGCGCGAGGTTCTCCGCCACTCGAATCTGGGCGGCGCTTCGACGGTGGTGGAGCTGGGCGCCGGCACCGGGGCGATCACGCGCAAGATCCTGGACCGCGTGCAACCCGGTGCGCGGGTCATCGTCGTCGAGCTCGACGAGCTCCATGCGGGGCTGCTTCGCGAGCGGTTTCCGCGGGTGCGGGTGTGTCATGATTCGGCCGAGCACCTGCGGGCGATCCTGCGGCGACACGGTTGCCGGCGGGCGGATGTCATCGTGAGCGGTCTGCCGTGGGCGAGCATGCCCCGGCCGCTGCGCGAGCGGATCAAGTCGGAGGTGATCGCCTCGCTGGAGCCCGACGGCCGCCTGTGCGGTTTCGGGTACGTGCATGCCGCGTGGCACCCAAAGATCCGGGCGTTCCACGAGGGCCTGCGGAGCAATTTTTCCCGCGTGCGGGTGAGCCCGGTGGTGTGGGGTAACCTGCCTCCAGCTTTCGCCTACGATTTGGCCGGCCCGTGCTGAACGGATTGGGCAGACGAGGCAGGAGCAACGGCGTAGCGCCGTGGATTCAGGATCGTGGCACGAGGCGGAACGCGGCCGCGCCGCCGGGCACGGTGGTCGGCTTGATGCGCCGATCGAACGTGGCGAATCCGGCCCGGTGATGGATCGCCAGCGCCAACAGGTAGAGATCGGTCAGATGGGCGGCGGCGGCGCCTGCGAGGGACGGGAAGGCGGCGGGATCGCGCAGCGAGAGTTCATCGGGCCAGAACTCGTGGCCGGGGGTGCGCGCGAGCGCTTGCAGCAGAGGGAGCACCTTGGCGGGAGTGCCAGGGCCGCCCGGGTAGGCGGGGTGGCCGAGGATGCGCACCAGTGCGTTTTCGGTCAGTGGGCAGGTGGCCCAACCTGAATCTCGTACGGAGAGGAACCAAGTGCTGGCGGCGGCGTGGAATTCGTGAGCGGGATCGCAGAGGCGACGAGGACGCTGGCGTCGAGCAGGTGCATGGCGGGCTCAGAGACCCAGTTCGTCGCGGAGGCGGTCGACCTGGGCGAGGGTCACTGTGGTGGTCTTAGCGGCGGCGGGCCGTTTGAGGACGGGCAGGCCGTGGGCGCCAATGGTGGCGATGGCGGCTTCGGACGGTGTGAGCCCGATGGCGCCTGTGGCGGGTGCCTCGCCCGTGACCCAGCGCAGGCCATCGACGACGAGTTCCTTCAGCGTGGTGCCGCGCTGGGCGGCGAGGATCTTGGCACGCCGCAGCAGTGGATCCGGCAGTTCCAGCGTGGTCTTCATCTGGCCGTAATATGGGAGTACGGCTTGGCGGGGGCAAGGTCGCCGAGACGCCGTGGCGCGCCTAAGCCAACGACGAACTCGGGCGCTCTGGTTTGTTTTCCCGAGCTGGTGCTGAGGGGCGTCGCTGGCCGACGCGCCGTTCACGCTCGAACCGGACCGGATGCGAGGTCCGACCGGAGCAGAGGCGTAGCGAGTTCCTCAGCGCGCGCTGAGCACGGCGTAGGAGCGTTTGCCTTTGCGCAGGAGGATGTGCTTGCCGAAGAGCAAGTCGGCGGTGGTCAGGCCGCGGGCGACGTCGGTCACGCGAACGTTGTTCACGGAGATGCCGCCGGCCTCGATGTCCTTGCGCGCCTGGCCCTTCGACTGGGCGAGACCGGCGAGCACGAGCGCCTCGGTGAGCGCGGTGCCGGAGGCCTCGAGTTTGAGCTTCTCGATCGGCTTCGTGGGGATCTCGCCGACCACGTCGTTGAAGAGCGCTTCGGTGATGCCTTCGAGGCCGCCGCCGAACATGATCTCGCTGGCGCGGATGGCGTCATCGGCCGCACCTTGGCCGTGGACGAGCGCGGTGACCTCGCGGGCGAGCGCCTTCTGGGCGGTGCGTGCGCCGGGGTTGGCGGCGAACTCGGCGGCGAGCGCGGCGATCTGGTCGAGCGGGAGCAGCGTGAATTTGTGAAGGTACTGGACGACCATGGCGTCCTCGGTGTTCACGAAGAATTGGTAGAACCGATACGGGCTGGTCTTCTGCGGGTCGAGCCACACGGCGCCGCCCTCGGTCTTGCCGAACTTGGTGCCGTCGCTCTTGGTGATGAGCGGGAAGGTGAGGCCCCAGGCGGGCACGCCGAGCTTCTTGCGGATGAGGTCGGTGCCGGCGGTGATGTTGCCCCATTGGTCGGAGCCGCCGATCTGGAGCTCGCAGTCGCAGGTGCGGCGCAGGTGGTAGAAATCGTGCGCCTGGAGCAGCATGTAGCTGAACTCCGTGTACGAGATGCCGGTGTCGCCCTCCATGCGCGAGCGCACGCTGTCCTTGGCGATCATCATGTTGATCGAAAAGTGCTTTCCGATGTCGCGCAGGAAATCGAGGAAGGTGAAGGGGACGGTCCAGTCGGCGTTGTCGACGAGGCGGGCGGGGTTGCCGGCGCAGTCGAAGTCGAGCAGGCGGGAGAGCTGGCGCTTGATGCAGGCGACGTTGTGGGCGAGTTGCTCGCGGGTGAGGAGGTTGCGTTCGGCGGACTTGCCCGACGGATCGCCGATCATGCCGGTCGCGCCGCCGGCGAGAGCGATGGGGTGGTGGCCGGCGAGCTGGAAGCGCCGCATCGTGACCTGACCCATGAGGTGGCCCACGTGGAGGCTGTCGCCGGTGGGATCGAAGCCGCAGTAGAGCGACGCGGGCTTCTGGGCGAGACGGGCGGAGAGGCCGTCCCAGTCGGTGCAATCAGCCACCAGTCCGCGGGCGCGCAAGTCTTCGAGGATGTTCATGGGAAAAGGGCGCGGATGGTCGCGGCGGCGGGGGGCGCGGACAAGGGGAATTTTGGTTTGTGTCGCGCTCGGCGGGCTGGCTACGGTGCCGCCTCCAAATTCCCGGGGCTTAGCGCCGGGACGCTCAACCAGAAATCCAACACCGCACCCAACCGTTACCATGCCACTCACCATTGGTTCGAAGGCTCCCGATTTCACCCTCAAGTCCAAGAACGCCGAAGGCCTGAAGGACGTGAAACTCAGCGACAATTTCGGCAAGAAGCAGACCGTGCTGCTGTTCTTCCCGTTGGCGTTCACCGGCGTCTGCACCCAGGAGATGTGCGACCAGAGCGGCGGCCTCGGCGACTACGAGAAGCTCGGCGCCGACGTGATCGCGATCAGCGTGGACAGCCCGTTCGCGCAGGAGGCGTGGGCCCAGAAGAACTTCATCAAGCTCACGCTCGTCTCCGACCTCAACAAGGAGGTCACCAACGCCTACGGTGTGCTCTTCAAGGGCTTGGCCGGCATCGGCGACACCTCCGCGCGTGCGGCCTTCGTCGTCGGCAAGGACGGTGTGATCAAGTACGCCGAGCAGACCGCCACCCCGAAGGACCTGCCCAACTTCGAGGCCGTCAAAGCCGCGCTGGCGAAGTAAACGAATCCGACAATCTTCCGTGCGGCCGGCACGCTACCCGCTGCCGGCCGTCTTTATCGTCCCATCCGTTCTACCACCGTTTTCATGAGCGATCTGCCCAATCCTCTCAACACGCTCCAGACCTTCGCCGCTGCCGGCGCCACGCACCGCTACTACTCGGTGCCCGCACTCGAGAAGGCCGGCTACAAGGTCTCGCGCCTCCCCGTTTCGATCCGCCTGGTCCTCGAATCCCTGCTGCGCAACTGCGATGGCAAACGCGTCGCTGAGCCCGCCGTGAAGGCGCTCGCGAGCTGGGTCGCCAAGGCCGAGCGCACGGAGGAGATCCCCTTCGTCGTCGCGCGCATCGTGTTGCAGGACTTCACGGGCGTGCCGCTGCTCGTCGACCTCGCGGCGATGCGCTCCGCGGTGGCCAAGCTCGGCAAGAACCCGAAGCTGATCGAGCCGCTCGTGCCGGTGGACCTCGTGGTCGACCATTCCGTGCAGGTTGATTTCGCCGGCAGCGCCGACGCGCAGGCGAAGAACCTCGAGCTGGAGTTCTCGCGCAACCGCGAGCGTTACCAGTTTCTGAAGTGGGGCATGCAGGCGTTCGAGACCTTCAAGGTCGTGCCGCCCGGCATCGGCATCATCCACCAGGTCAACCTCGAGTACCTCGCCAAGGGCGTGCTCAAGGACGCCGCCGGTGTCTACTATCCGGACACGCTCGTGGGCACCGACTCGCACACGACGATGATCAACGGCATCGGCATCGTCGGCTGGGGCGTGGGCGGCATCGAGGCCGAGGCCGGCATGCTCGGCCAGCCCGTCTATTTCCTCACGCCCGACGTCGTGGGCGTGCACCTCACCGGTTCCGTGCGCGAGGGTGTCACGGCGACCGACCTCGCGCTCACGGTCACGCAGCTGCTCCGCAAGGCGAAGGTCGTGGGCAAGTTCGTCGAGTTCTACGGCCCCGGCGCCGCGGCGCTGCCGGTCGTCGACCGCGCGACCATCGCCAACATGGCTCCAGAATATGGAGCTACGATGGGTTTCTTCCCGATCGACGCCGAGTGCTCGAACTACCTTCGCGGCACCGGCCGCGACGCCCAGCACATCGAGGTCTACGAGGCCTACTACAAGGCGCAGGGCCTGTGGGGCATCCCGCAGAAGGGCCAGATCGACTACTCGCAGGAGCTGGAGCTCGACCTCGCCACCGTCGTCCCGAGCGTGGCCGGCCCGAAGCGTCCGCAGGACCGCATCGAGCTCCCGAAGCTCAAGCAGGAGTTCACGACCGCGTTCGCGAAGCCGGTCACCGAAAACGGCTTTGGCAAGAAGTCCGAGGAGTTTTCGACCTTCCGCTCCGTATATGATTCGGGGCTGATGAACATCCACCATGGCTCTGTTCTGATCGCCTCGATCACGAGCTGCACCAACACCTCCAACCCGAGCGTAATGCTCGCTGCCGGCCTGCTCGCGAAGAAGGCCGTGGAGAAGGGGCTGACAATCAATCCGGCGATCAAGACATCGTTGGCGCCCGGCTCGCGTGTCGTCACCGACTACCTCAACAAGACCGGCCTCCAGCCGTACCTCGACCAGCTCGGTTTCCAGACCGTCGGCTACGGCTGCATGACCTGTATTGGTAATTCGGGCCCGCTCCGTCCGGACATTGAGAAGGCCGTCGTCGAAGCTGATCTCGTCGCCGCCTCGGTGCTCTCGGGCAACCGCAACTTCGAGGCCCGCGTCCACCAGAACATCAAGGCCAACTTCCTCATGTCGCCGCCGCTGGTGATCGCTTTCGCGATTGCCGGCCGTGTTAACATCGATCTGAGCACCGAGCCGCTTGCTCAGGATATGAACGGGAAGGCCGTTTTCCTGAAGGACATCTGGCCGAGCCTCGGCGAGGTGCGCGACCAGATGCAGGCCGCGCTCAAGCCCGAGGTCTTCCGCAAGCTCTACACCGACTTCGCTGCGCAGAACCCGAAGTGGAATCAGATCCCGTCGTCGACCGGCAACGTCTACGAGTGGGACCGCCAGTCCACCTACATCCAGGAGCCGCCGTTCTTCGCGGACTTCGGCATGGCCGCCGGCACGATCGGCGAGATCAAGGGCGCGAAGGCGCTCGGCATCTTCGGCGACTCGGTCACGACCGACCACATCTCGCCGGCCGGTGCGATCAAGAAGAGTTCCCCCGCGGGCCGCTTCCTGCTCGAGAGCGGCGTGGCGTTCGAGGACTTCAATTCCTACGGCTCCCGCCGCGGCAACGACCGCATCATGACCCGCGGCACGTTCGCCAATGTCCGCATCAAGAACCTGATGCTCGGCGGCGAAGAGGGCGGCAACACCATCTACCAGCCCACCGGCGAGAAGATGGCGATCTACGATGCCGCCGCGAAGCACATCGCCGCCGGCACGCCGTTGATCGTCGTTGCCGGCCAGGAGTATGGCACCGGTTCGTCGCGCGACTGGGCGGCGAAGGGCACCAACCTCCTCGGCGTGAAGGTCGTCGTGGCGCAGAGCTTCGAACGCATCCACCGCTCGAACCTCGTCGGCATGGGCGTGCTCCCGCTGCAGTTCAAGGACGGCACCACCGCGCAGACGCTGAAGCTCGACGGTAGCGAGACCTACGACGTCGTGGGGCTCTCGCCGGCAATCCGGCCGCAACAGGACCTCGTGCTCCGCATCACCCGCAAGGGCGGTGCCGTCGAGGACGTGCCGGTGCGCTGCCGGATCGATACTCCGATCGAAATCGACTACTACGCGCATGGGGGGATTCTCCCCTATGTGTTGCGCGAAATCCTCAAGCGGGGCTGAGAAAGCCCGATTGCTGTCCAACGCCACGCCTCCATAGTCCGCCGCCTTCGTCCTCTCTGATTCTTCCCCTCCTATGTCGGAATCCGCAGCCAAGCCCGTGTTCCTGGTGGATGCCTACGCCAGCCCCGTCGCGATCAAGATCGACGGGCGGGCGTCGTTCATGAACTGCTCCTGCCTGCGGGACTTCTTCACGGAAATGATCCGGCAGGGGAAGACGCGGTTCGTCGTCGATTTCCGCCAGTGTGCGAGCATGGACAGCACGTTTCTCGGCGTGTTGGCGGGCGCCGCTCTCGAGTTGCGCAAGCTCGAGCCGCCGGGCTCGCTCATCATCTCACGCGTCGGCCCGCGCAACCTCGAGTTGCTGCGCAATCTCGGTCTGCACCGCTTGCTCGTCGTCGACAACGGCGAGACGGCGCCGGGCGTCGAACCGGCCGGGGCGCAAGCGCTCGTGTGTTCCGCGCCGCGGACGGAGCTGGAGAATGCGCGGATGGTGCTCGAGGCGCACGAGAATCTCGTCAACGCCGACGCGGGCAATCAGAGCAAGTTTCAGGACGTGCTGACGTTCCTCAAGACCCGCGTCGATCAGGGCTGAAGTGGATACGGGCGGGACCTCCCGCCTGTTTTGCGCTCGTTCGTTCCCGCCGCGAGGGGGGCCGGTCTCCGCCGGTCGCCCGGGATGAGTCGCAGGTGAGGGCGTAAGCTTGATCGACACGGCAGGAGCGGGCGTGTGTGCGGCGGCCAGTCGGTGCCAGGCACTGCCGGTCGCGCATGCCGGGGAAGGCGCGGCACTGTGCGTCCGCCGTTCCCGCCAGAGAAGACTCGCCCGGCGCGGAGTGGGGGGCCATAGCATCAGGCCGGGCCTGCGCCTTCTTCCCTTCCCCATGGCATTATTCCTCATCGGTGCGCTCGTCGGACTGCTCGCTGGGTGGTGGCAGTCGCGCGCGATCCGCCGCGATGCCGAACAGCACGCCGAAGATCGGCAGCTCGTGCTGCAGGAGAAGCAGATCGTGATCCGCTTCATGCACGGGATGGTCCAGTCGCTGGGCGAAAATCTGGGCCGGGCGGAGCTGCTGCAGCGCATCGTCCACGCGGCGATCCTGAGCACTGGCGCCCTCAGCGCATGCCTCTACGAAAAGACGGCGCGCGGCACGTTGCGCGGGGCGGCGGTCGAGGGCTTGTTCCCACCGCACCGCCCGCTGGCTGAAACCGTGCGGCAGAAGTCGGTGACCCGGGCGCGGTTCTTCGAGCAGGTGCTCCGGGCCGAGGAGTTCACGATCGAGGAGGGCGTGATCGGGTTGGTGGCGCGGACGGGCGCGCCGGTGCTCATTGCCGATGCCGTTGCCGACTCGCGCATCGTGCAGCACGACGATCGGGCGTTGCGCGTTAGCTCGTTCATTGCGGCACCGGTGGTGTTTCGCGGCGAGATCATCGGTGTGCTGTGTGTCGTAAACCCGAGCGACGGCCTCCCGTTCACCCCGAGCGATTTCTCGCTGGTCTGCTCGTTGGCGGAGCAGGCGGGCATGGCGGTGCACAACCATGGACTGCTGCGCTTCCAGCTCGAGCGCCGGCAGCTCGACCTCGATCTCGCGCTGGCAGGCAGCATCCAGAAATACCTGCTTCCGGCCGAGATCCCGTTGGTCCGCGGATTGGCGGTCGATGCGCGCTACCGCGCGGCCCAGCAGGTGAGCGGCGATTTCTACGACCTCATTCCTTTGCCCGGCAGCCGGTTGGGGGTGGCGGTGGCCGATGTTTCCGGCAAGGGCATCGCGGCCTCGTTACTCATGGCGATCTGCCGGACGAACTTGCGGCAGGCCGCGCTGCGCGGTGCCTCACCCGGTGCGGTGCTGGCCGAGGTGAACCGGGCGATGGCCGGCGACATCCGGCAGGGCATGTACATCACCGCGGTCTACGCGGTCATCGACCCGGAACGCCACGAGCTTTGTTTTGCCCGCGCCGGCCACGAACTGCCCCTGTTGTTGCGCGGCGGCGCCGGAGGCGGCGGTCGGGCCGAGTTCCTCGCCTCCGAGGGCATGGCCCTGGGCTTGGTGGAGGATGCGGTTTTCCAGCCGACGATGGCGGAGGTCCGCGTGCGGTTCGTGGCCGACGATGTCTTTGTGCTCTACACCGACGGGCTGACCGAGGCGCCCAACGACGCAGGTCTGGAATTCTCCGGCGCGCGCCTGGCGGATTCCGTGCGCAACCTCGGCACGGCGCTTCCGGCGGCGATCAACGACGGTGTGCTGGAGCGCGTGCAGCGTTTCACCGGCCGCGAGCAACCGCAGGACGATTTCACGCTGGTGACCGTTCGCCGGGTTTGACGAGGGGTCGAGCGCTCGCCGGAAAGGTGCGGCAATTGCGAAACACCTCCGATCGGCTAGCCTGCGGCCGATATAGCGCCGAGGCGCCATGATCGAACGCATCACCACCAGCGTTGATCTGTATCCGAACCTTCGCGTGGAGGTCTCGGTGCAGGGGCGCGGGCGCGAGCGGCCGATGAAGACGGCGACCGCCGTGCCGAACCCGCGCCTGCCCGGTCCGGCGAACGATGCCGACACCGGGTCCGCGGCGCGGCAGCGCCGGGATGAGACCGTGGACGCGGACCCCGAGAACGGGCTCATCCGGTACGAACAGTCGGCGGTGGCGGCGGATCAGAACTCTGGCTACGGCGACCTCGCGGACGAGGAGATGCCGTCACTCACGGCCTCGGTCCTGCCGTACGATCCGCGGATGGCGCAGGTGGCCGCCCTCTACACGCGCTCCGGTCGGACCGGGGCCGCCGGCCGGATGGCGACCGTGGGCACGCGATTGGACGCCGTGGCTTGAGTTCGGCGTGTGCGCCGGCTCGCACGGCGAAGCGGCGAACTTCCCGCTTCCTCCGGTCGTGCCGCCGCCTCTATCCTCCTCACCGCCCCCCGGCCTCTCTTTTCCCCATGAACGTCTTTCCCCGCACCACTGTCGGCGGCGTGTCCGTCTCGCGCCTGATCGTCGGCACGAATTGGTTTCTTGGTTACTCGCACACCAGCCTCGCCAAGGACAATTTCATCAAGGCCTACCAGACGCGCGAACGCATCGCCGCGGTGATCGAGACGTTCCTCGCCGCCGGGGTGGACACCGTCATGGGGCCGGCGTCGCCGCTGCTGATCGACGCGGTGCGCTTCGCGGAACAGCGAGCGGGTAAGAAGGTGATCCTCGTGCTCACGCCCGCGTTCAGCCTCGCGCCCGACTGCGCGGCAGCGGACTCGCCGCAGGCGGCGTTTGATTTCTGCCAGCAGGCGGGCGCGACGTTCTGCCTCCCTCACCAGTGTGTGACCGACGCGCTCATCGACCGCCGCGCCGGTGTGATCCGTGACATCGACAGCTACACGAAGCTGATCCGCGAGCGCGGCATGGTGCCCGGCCTCTCGACGCACATGCCCGAGGCCGTGGTCTACGCCGACAAGCAGAACGCCGACATCGAGACCTACATCCAGCTCTACAACGCGGCGGGGTTCCTCATGCAGGTCGAGGTCGACTGGGTGATGAAGGTCATCCGGGAGGCGAAGAAACCGGTGATGACGATCAAGCCGCTGGCCGCCGGCAAGATCCTGCCGCCCGTCGGGCTGGCCTTCGTCTGGGCGACGTTGCGCGACTGCGACATGGTCACCATCGGCACCACCACGGCCGACGAGGCGAAGGAGTGCATCGACCTCTCGCTCGGCTTCCTCGAGCGCCGCGGCTCCAACGTCCAGCTGCAGGAAACCCGCAGCAAACGCTCGCTTAAGTGAGCACGCCTGAACCGGCCGGTGGAGCGGATTCGCTGCGGGAGCTGCCGCCTCTCCCGGCTGGCTACGCCGAACGCATGCCGCCGCAGACGGAGGCGACCACGCTTGTCGTCGTCGGGTGCGATGCGTTCGGTCGCGAGCTGCGGCTGGCCCCGGAGGCGGCGGCCGCCTGGGTGGCGCTGCGCGAAGCGGCGGAGGCCGACGGCGTGCGGCTGTTGGCGTTGTCGGGCTTTCGCAGCGTGGCGCGGCAACGCGAGATCGTGGGGCGCAAGCTCGCGGCCGGAATCCCGTGGCCGGAGATTTTGCGGGTGAGCGCCTGTCCCGGCCACAGCGAGCACCACACCGGCTGCGCGATCGACCTCGGGTCGCCGGCCTGCGAGCACCTTGCCGAGACATTCGAAGGCACACGGGAGTTTCGCTGGCTCGGCGCGCACGCGAGCCGGTTCGGTTTCGCGCTGAGCTATCCACGAAACAACGCCAGCGGCGTGACCTACGAGCCGTGGCATTGGCGCTGGTCGGCGCCGGGGCCTAAACCGGAGAGTGCCGGAATCCCGATCTGAAATACCATGCCCGGCGCCCGGCTCCACGTCTTCGCCGGAGGCCGCAACGACTGGTCGCAACAGCGGGCCATCGCGATCCGGAATCCGTGACACTGAGGGGGGCGGGCGTGGTATGCGCGGTGAAACCGAGGCTGGCGGTTCTTCGATTCCTCGGTGTTGATCGGCGTCCCGATGAAACCGCACCGCCTCCTCGCCGCAGCCCGCACGCCCGATGGGACGGCCCTCACGCTGCATGAGCATGACGGTTCGTTCTGCGTGCGGCTGGCCGGGCGGGAGCTCATGCACTCGCAGGCGGCATTTTCCGAGGAGACGTTGGGACAGGTCGGCACGGCGCGGCTGCCGCGCGGCCAGCCCGCGAGGGTGCTGATCGGCGGCCTCGGGCTCGGTTTCACGTTGCGCAGTGTGCTGGCGAATACGGGAACCACGGTCGCGGTCGAGGTGGCGGAGCTGTCGCCGGAGATTGTGGCGTGGAACCGCGAGCACCTCGCCGGCCTCAACGGCGCGCTGCTCGACGAGCGCCGCGTGACGGTGCGCGTGGGCGACGTCTTTGAGGTGGTGCGGCGGGCGGTGCCGAGGGCGTACGCGGCCATCCTGCTCGACATCGACAACGGGCCGTCGGCGCTGGTGCAGGCGGCCAACGCCCGGCTCTACGATGCGCGCGGGCTGCGTTTGCTGGCGGCCGCCTTGGCGCCTGGCGGCCGGCTCGTGGTGTGGTCGGCGGGCGAGGATCGGGCGTTCGAGCGGCGGCTGGCGCAGGCGGGGTTCACGGTCCAGACGCTGCCGGTGAAGCTTCACGCGGGCGCGCGGCAGGAGGCCGGGCGGCTGTTCGTGGGCGACCAGTCGGCGACGGCGGGGGCACACGTTCGGTTCGACGGCGCAGCGCCGCGGTCCGGAGCGGAGCGTCGGCGGACCTGAGGCGCGTACGGGAGCGGGGGCGATCTGCGGTGCGGCCCGGGGCGGGGGGCGGTGAATCCCCAGAAATCCGCCGTTAAGTCCCTAGGGAAGGAGCCGATTACAACCGCAACTTCAATCCCATGAATACACACGTGCTTGCGCACTCTCGGCGTCGCTCGGGCGGCTTTACTCTCATCGAGATGATCGGCGTGCTGGCGATCATCGCGATTCTTGCGGTCATCGTGGTGCCCAAGGTCTTCTCCACCATCGCGGGTTCCCGGGTGACCGGGGCGGTGGCCTCCATCAACTCGATGCGCTCTGCGCTCACCGAGTTCAGCGGCCGGTTCGGCACGGTACCACTCACCACGGCCAACTCGCGCATCGACGACCTGCTCGTCGCGGCGGGCATGTTGGAGAATCGTTTCGTGGTGAAAATCGGCGCGCAACCCGGCACGGCCCTCGTCGCCGGGGCGAACTGGGCGAATGTCGGCGGCGCCTGGCAGACGAATTCCGCCGGTTCCAGCCAGGCGGGGGAATCGCGTATCATTTGCCTCACTTCGACCAATACCGCGCCGTCGACCGCCGCCGGGGCGAACTTCCGCCTCAACGGCACCGCCAATCTCCCCGCCGGCTCGCGGGTCGTCTCCGTCGTGATCGTCAACGTCACCGGCGCCGAGGCCCGTGACCTCAGTCTGCGCATCGATGGCGATTCGCTCTCCCAGGTCGCCGCCACCACCGCCGACAATGCCGGCAAGGTCGCCTACGCCGCCCCCAACGCCACCACCGGCCTGACGACGGCCTACATCTATCTGGCCCACCAGTGATGGTCGGCTCCGGACCTCCGGCACCGCTGTTGCGGGCGGCGGCAACCCGGGAATCGCGATGCCATGGGTTTCTTTACTCCAGGCCTTCCGACCAAGCGACTCGGTGACCGGCTGCTTGATGCCGGGTTGATCTCGCAGAACCAGCTCGAGCTGGCGCTGCGCGAGCAAAAGCGCACCAACAAGCTCATCGGCACGGTGCTTCAGGACCTTGGCTTCATCACGGGCCAGGCGCTGAGCGCTTTTCTCGCCAAGGACGCGCAGACCCCGACCGTCGACCTCGCCAAGGTGGCGTTCGATGCCGAGGTCTTCGGCCTGTTGCCCTTCGCCTTCTGCAAGGAGAACGGGCTGGTCCCCGTCGCGCGCACCGCCGACACCCTCACGCTCGCGATGGCCGACCCGTTCAACGTGGTCGCGATCGACCGCGTCGAGCAGCTCACGCTCCTGCGGGTCGAGGTCCTCAACGCCCCGCTGCCCGACATCCTCGAGAAGCTCGCCTCCGCCCACGACCGCGCCGGCTCGCTCGACCAGACGATCGACGAGTTGATGTCGATCAAGACGCGGGTGGGGGAGGACGACGCCGCGGCGCCGATGATCCGCGCGATCGACCAGCTCATCGGCGCGGCGATCCGCAAGTCCGCCAGCGACGTCCATCTTGAGCCCGACGAGCGCTCGCTGCGCATCCGCATGCGGCACGACGGCGTGCTCCAGCCGTTCATGCTCGTGCCGAAGGATCTTCAGGATCCGCTCACCGCGCGCATCAAGGTGCTGGCCAACCTCGATGTATCCGAGACTCGGTTACCGCAGGACGGCCGCTTCAGCCTCACCCTCGGCCGCCGGGAGCTGAACATGCGCGTCTCCTGCCTGCCCACGATCTACGGCGAGAGCATCGTGATGCGCATCCTCGACAGCGGCGGTCTCGTCATGGAGCTGCCGTCGCTCGGCATGCGGGCCGAGGACGAGGCCCACCTCGCCCAGGCTGTCGCGCGCCCGCACGGCATCGTGCTCGTCACCGGGCCGACCGGCAGCGGCAAGACGACGACGCTCTACACCGCGCTCAACGCCGTGAACCGCCACGAGCGCGCGGTCTTCACGCTTGAGGACCCGATCGAATACCGCCTGCCGTACATCCGTCAGACGCCCATCAACGAGAAGATTGGCCTGAATTTCAGCACCGGTCTGCGCACGCTGCTCCGCCAGGACCCGGACGTCCTGCTCGTCGGCGAGACGCGCGACAAGGACACCGCGCAACTCATGGTGCGCGCCGCGCTCACGGGGCACCTCGTCTTCAGCTCGCTGCACACCAATGACTCCTTCGGCGCGATCCCCCGCCTGATCGACCTCGGTGTGGAGCCGTTTCTCCTGCCGGCGACCTTGCATCTGATCGTGGCGCAGCGCCTCGTGCGCCGCCTCTGCCCGATTTGCCGCCAGAAGGTCGCCGAGCCCGCCGCGCTGCTGCGCTCGTTCAATCTCCCGGTCCCGGCCGACCGCGAACCCACGCTCTGGAAGGGCGTCGGTTGCGCCGAATGCCACAACCAGGGTTTCCGCGGCCGCGTGGCGATCTTCGAGGTGCTGGAGATCGACGACGCGTACCTGCCGCTGCTGCCCACCGGCAACAGCGAGAAAATCAAGGCCCTTGCCCGCGAGCGCGGCATGCCGCTGCTGTTCGACGATGGCCTGCGCCGCGCCTTCCGCGGCGACACCACGCTGGAGGAAGTCTACCGCGTGGCGTTCAACACCTGACCATGCGTGCGTTCCACTACCGCGCATTCGATGCCGCCGGCCACATCACCACCGGCTCGCTCGAGGCCGACAGCGTCGCGACGCTGGAGAACCGGCTGCGCGAGGCCGGCATCTGGCTGCTCGAGGCCCGGGAGGGTCGGATGGAGCGCCGCGCGATCATCAGCCGGCTCAAGCTGAGCCGCGCCGACGTGATCGGCGTCTTCGTCCAACTCACGCTCCTGCTGCGCGCAGGTATCACGTTGCCCAATGCGCTCCAGCGCCTGGCCGAGGACAACCAGGGCCTGAAGGCCGGCGCGGTTCTGGCGACCTTGCGCGACCAGGTTTCGATCGGCGTGCCGCTGCACCGCGCGATGGCCTCGTACCCGCGCGTGTTCACACCGGAGATCACGGCGGTGGTCGAGGCGGGCGAGATCAGCGGGCAACTGCCCGAAGTGTTCGCCAGCCTGCAGGCGTATTTCGAATGGTGCGACCAGCTTGTGGCCGATGTCCGGCAGGCGCTGATGTACCCCGTGATCGTGATGACCGCGGCGCTGGGGCTGGTGCTCATGCTGTTCACGGTGGTCGTCCCGAAGTTCGTCGTGCTCCTCACCGAGCTCGCCCTGGAGGTGCCGACGCTCACGAAGATCGTGATGGGCATCAGTCAACTGCTCCTGCGCGGCTGGCCGCTGTTGATCCTGCTCGGGGTCGGCGGACCGCTGGCGTTCCGCGCGGCGCTGCGTTCGCCACGGTTCGCGGTGTGGCTCGATCGCCAGAAGATGGAGCTGCCCGTTTTCGGCTCGCTCGTGTCGATGATCGCTTTGTCGCGGTTCAGCCACAATCTCGCGCTGCTTTACCGCTCCGGCATCCCGCTGCTGCGGGGCCTGGAGATCTGCCGGAACCTCGTCGGCAACCGCGCGCTCTCCGATGCACTCGAAGCCGCCCACCAGGGCGTGCTCGAGGGGCGTCCCCTGAGCCGTTGCCTGAGCGAGCACGACGTGTTTCCCCAGACTCTCGTGACGATGATCGCGACCGGCGAGACCTCCGGCACGCTCGACGTCGCCCTGCAGGGGGTGGCCGACTACTACAACAAGGTCATCCCGCGCCGGATCAAGGTGGTCTTCGCCGTCTTCAATCCCGCGATGATGTTGTCGCTCATCGCCGTCGTCGGGCTCGTGGCCCTGGCCGTGATCCTGCCGATCCTCCAGCTCTGGAACGCCCGATGACGCGCCCCGCCCAACCTCCGCCCGCCCGGGCCACCGCGGCCTTCACGTTGATCGAGATGATCGGCGTGCTCGCGATCATGGCGATCCTCGCCGGCGTGCTCGTGCCCAACGTGCTGCGCTCGATGGACCGCGCAGCCGTGCGCGCCGAGGCGGAGACCCTCGCCGCCCTCGGCGAACAGACCAAGCTCTACCTGCGCATCAACCGCGTCGCGCCCACCGCCGCGAACTGGCCCACCGCCCTCGGCGCACTGGCCGACCTCGCGCCGGTCGACATCGCGACGAACAAGCGGGCGCTGGCCCGTTCCTTCCTCGTCGATCCTGCGGCGACGCCCGCGCCGCGCGTGCTCATCCTCTCGTCCATGCGCGCCGGGATGACCCTGCCCGGTGCGGCCAACATCACCACGGCGGCGCAGTTCCAGAGCCTCTGGCAGACCGCCGACAAGGCCGTGCCAACGACCGCCAGCTGGAGCGGCTGGAGCGCCTGGAGTGCGGTGACGGGAAGCGGTGAATACCTCCTGATCGAGCGGGTCAATCTCGCGCCGATCTACGCGACCGACCTGGCGAACGTCACCCTCACGCTCAACCACCGCGGCCCCGCCACCGCCAGCTACAACCTCGTCCAGCCCAACGGGGTCGCCGGAGCGGCGGTGCCGGTCGTGGCCGGCGCCAATGTCGTGCTCACCGGCCTCGCGCCGCGCACCCGCCTCAACCTCTATCGCACGGCGGCCGGGGGAACATTGAACTACACCTACATCGTCGGCGCCGCCGGTCGCACGTTCGACTTCGACGGCACGAACTGGATCCCGCAATGAGCGCCCCCGGCAATTTCGTGCCGCCCGAACCAGGCGGCTTCGTCCCCCCCGAGCCCGGTGGCTTCGTGCCGCCCGAGCCGGACGGGTTTGTGCCGCCGGAGTTCGCCGAGCCCGCGGCGCCGGCCGGCCACCCAGCCGCACCGGTCGGTCTGGGGCGGCGGAAGGTTTCCCGCCGCAGTGCCGACCAGCTCGGCATCGTCTGGGTGCGCGGCACGTTGCACGTGGGCGTGCGGCGCCAGCGCAAAACCCTCGGCCTGTGGAGCAGCCCGACCCCGGTGCGCACCGTCGAGGAGTTCGCCACGGCGCTGGATTGTGCGCTGGCGGCGGTGAAGTTCGAGGGCATCGACACGTATCTGGTCTACGAGGGCGAGCACTTCCTCCATCAGAGCGAGGCCGCGCCCTCGTTCTCGGCCAAGGCGACGCGCACCTATCTCCAGAGCCGGGTCGACCGGTGCGCGAAGGACCTCGGCCCGGTGTTGTGGGTGCCGCAACCGGCGCTTGGTCCCAAGAACGAGAAGGCGTTTCTCCTGCACCTGATGCCGCGGGCGTTCTACGACCAGTTGCGCCGGGTTTTCCTTTCCCGGCGGCTGGATCTCACGCGGATCTTCCCGATGGTCGTGCCGGTGCAGCGGGAGATGAGCGGTTTTCCGATCCCGCGCGGCGTCCCCGCGTTGGTCGCCGCCGAACTGGCCGACGCCACGATCCTGGTCGTGGCGCAACCCGGCGGGCCGTTGCTCTTCACCCGGACGATCCTCGCCTCGCTCGAGGAGTCCCCCGAACGCGTGGCGATCGAGATCAACCGCTCGCTCCTGTACGCGCGGCAGCATTTCAACGTCTCGGTCGATCGCATCTGGCTCGTCACCCGCACCGGCCGCGCCAACGAGGAGGTCACCGCCAAGTGCGGCGCCGGCAAGATGGTCCTGGTCCTGCCGACCCAGCCCGACGAGTGGGTGGTCAACGCCTCCCGCATCGTCCGCACCCATCCGGTGAACCTGATCGCCGGATACATCCGGCGCAAGCGGCGCGATCAGTTCGTCCGCCTCGGCCTCATGGCGATCGGCTGGCTCTCGCTCGCCAACTTCGGACTGCGGCTCTGGAACGCAGAGGAGCGCTGGGGGTGGGAGAGGGCGCGCATCGAGGCGCTCGCCTCCCGCGAGGCGGACCTGGCCGAGGAACGCGACCGGCTCGCCCTGCGCAACCGCAAGGTCGACGACGACCGCGCCCTCCAGGAGCGCATCGCGCTGGCGGCGCTGCCGCCGGTGCCGGCGAAGCTGCTCGCGCACCTCGCCGCGCTGCTGCCGGCCGATGTCCGGCTCACCGAGTTTTCCGTGCGGTGGGACGAGCAGACCGGCGCCTGGACCCTGCAATGCGAGGGCCTGATCTCCGGCGACGAGGACTCCGCCCGCGAGATGCTCGACTCGCTCCGGCGCAATCTCGCGCAGGGGCCGCTGCGCATCCGCTTCTCCGACACTCAGGCCGGGTTCGGCCGCGCCGCGGTGGGCGGCGCAGGGGGCGCCGCCCAGCAACGGTTCAACCTGGAGGGCACGCTCTTTGAAAACTAGGCTCAAGGCGCTCGGGCGCGAGGCGTGGGATTTCCTCACCGTCATCCCCGGCTGGCCGGACGCCGGACGGATCGCGCGCACGTTCTATGTGGCGCCTCTGGTCGTACCGTTTGTCGGGTTGCTCGGGCTGGCCGGGTGGGACCGTTTCGTCCGCGAACCGGAAGTCCTCCAGGTGCGAGCGATCTGCCAGCCGGCGCTGCAGCTCGAGGAGGAGATTGCCGCCCTCCGGTTGCAGTGGTCGGAGGGGCAGGCGATCGAATCCGCCGCCGCCGCCCGCGAACTTGCCGTCGGCCTGTTGCACGGCCCCGCGGACCTTGCCGCCCAGCTCGACGCCATGCGCGCTGCGGCCGCCGCCCGCGGTTGGGTGGCCACGGTCCACGCCAACGATCCCGATGGCGAGTCCTCATCCGCCGCCCCCGGTCTGGCCCATCGCAGTGTGCGCGGGCGGCTCGTGCCCGCCGCCGGCAACCCTGCGGCCTTTGCCTCGCTGCTGGCGTTGCTCGAGCAATTGCCGCCCCGCGGCAAACATGCCGGCCTCACGCGCCTGACGGTGCGCGCCGACGAACAGGGCCGTCTCGCCGTCGAGTTCGGCGCGCGCTACGGCGCCCTTCCCCCCGATGCGCAAACTCCTTAACAATCCCGTGTTCGTCGCGGCGGTGGCGCTGGTGGCCGTCGTGCTGATCGGCTGGAAATACCTTCCGGGGAACCGCGGGACCCCGGTCCCGTATCCGGCGTTTGAGGCTGGCGACGGGGAGTTCCCGGTTGGCGAGTCCGCGGAGCCCGTCCCGCGCCTCGCCGTCGCCGAGGCGCTCCGCGCGCTCGGGCCGGCGGTCGCTGGCCGCGACCCGTTTGCGTTGCCGCCGAAACCGGTTGTCGAGGCCGAGGCGCCCGCGGGCGCGCCGACCGAGATCGTCGAGCGGCTGCGTGTCTCCGCGATCTGGGTGCAGGGGACCGCCGTCTTTCTTCTCGCCAACGGCCGCATCTGCCGGCCGGGCGACTCCATCGATCGTTTCACCGTCGAAAGCGCCGCCATCGACGGCGCCTGGATCTCCCATCCGGCGGGCCGCTCGTTCGTGCCCGTCGGTGGCGAATGCGCGGTGAAGTCCACTGTCCCGTCCGTCTCCGTCCCGCTCTCCCCATGACTACTCGCACGTTCCACCCGCTCCGGGTCCTGTTGCTGGCCGCACCGCTGTTCGCCCGTCTCGGGGCCGAGGACGCGGCGCCGCCGGCGGCCGGCGGGCCCGCCCCGGCGCCGTTGTCCGGAGTTCCGATCGTGGTGCCGCCCACGCAGTTCAGTTTCCGGGCCGACGGTGTCCCGATCAAGCAGGCGCTGGCGCTCTTCGCGCGGGCCAACGAGCTCAACATCGTGCCGGATCTCGACATCGAGGGCGACGTCACGGTCGAGTTTCGTGATCTTCCGCTCGATCTGGCGATGGAGGCGCTGCTCGATGCGAACGGGTACTATTTTGTCCAGGACGGCCGGCTGCTGCGCGTGCGCAACCGCGAGACCCGCCTGTTCCAGATCGACTACATCCATGTGACGCGCTCCGGCCAGGGGTCCAACGCCGTGCAGATCAGCTCCGGCGGTTCGTCGTCCGGTGGGGGCGGCTCCGGCGCGGGCGGCGGCGGCGCGGGCGGGGCCGAGGGCTCGACGATGACCGTCACCAACACCTCGACGATCAACTTCTGGGGCGATCTCTCCGAACAGCTCAAGGGCCTCGTGTCCGAGGCGGGTTCGTTCACGATCAACAGCCTCGCGGGCACGGTCCTCGTGCGCGACCGCCACCGGAATATCGAGACGATCGCCGGCTACCTCGCCCACGTCACCCAGAGCATCGTGCGCCAGGTCGACCTCGAGGTGGAAATCTACGAGGTGGCGCTCAACAACAGCAGCCAGCTCGGCATCAACTGGCAGAAGGTCTCCGACAGCCTCGACACCACCTTCAGCACGCTCCCCGGCCAGATCGGCATCCCGAGTTCGGGCGGCATCATCGTGCAGAATCCGATCTTCGGCGGCAAGGCGGGGGCCGCCGGGATCCGCGTCGCCCACCAGCGCGGCAGCATCACTGCGGTGCTCGACGCCCTCAAGCAGCAGGGCGACCTCAAGATTGTCTCCAAACCTCGGTTGCGCACGCTCAACAACCAGCCGGCCGTGGTGCGCGTCGGCCAGGATCTGCCGGTGTTCATCACCCAGGTCACACAATCGCCGGGCAGCCCGCCGGTCATCTCCACCAACGAGTCGATCCAGACGATCACCGTCGGCACCGTGCTCTCGATCACCCCGCAGGTCTCCGCCGAGGGTCTCGTCACGCTCGACATCACCCCGGCGGTGAGCCGCCTTGTCCGCACCGAGACCTCGGCCACCGGGAACACCAACGCGCCGGTCATCGACATCCGGCAGGCCTCCTCGATCGTGCGCGTGCGCGACGGAGCGACGATCATCATGGGCGGACTCGTGCAGGACTCGTCCACGTCGAGCCGCCGCAAGGTGCCGCTGCTCGGCGACATCCCGGTGCTCGGCAAGGCGTTCACCGGCAACTATCGCACCGCGGAGCGCACCGAGCTCGTGTTCTTCCTCACGCCGCGGATCGTGGCCGACGCCGCGACCGAGGCCTCCGCCCCGGCTCCGGCGGCTCGTCCCGGCCCCGCCACGCCATGAAACTCCCGCCGATCGGCACCGGCGTCCATCTGGACATCCGCATCCTCCTGGTCGAGGACGTGCCGGTCATTGCCCGGATCGTGGAGCGCATGCTGGAGAATTCGCCCCACTGCAAATATCACTTGGAGTGGCGCAAGAATCTTGCGGATACGCTCGCGATCCTGCGGGACCGCGACTTCGACATGATCCTGCTCGACCTCAACCTGCCCGACAGCGCCGAGCTCGACACGCTCGCCCGGGTGCTTGAGGTCGCACGGGGCGTGCCGGTGGTGGTGCTCACCGCCACCGAGGACGAACACATCGGCCTGAAGGCCGTGCAGGCGGGCGCGCAGGACTACCTCGTGAAGGGGCAATGCAGCGGCCCCGAACTCGACCGCTCAATCGTCTACAGCATCGAACGCCATCGGCTGCAGTACGCGTTGCGGCAGCTCGCCGTGCTCGACGAACTCACCGGCCTCTACAACCGCCGCGGTTTCAACACGCTCAATCCGGAGCTCCTGCAGCAGCTCCGGCGGGGCACGGCGGACGGCTACATCGCCTGCTTCGACCTCGACCGCTTCAAGCAGATC
The DNA here is from genome assembly GCA_023269585.1 of Opitutaceae bacterium. Classification (GTDB taxonomy): domain Bacteria; phylum Verrucomicrobiota; class Verrucomicrobiia; order Opitutales; family Opitutaceae; genus CAJCBL01. The sequence continues at coordinate 24,792 of JAHFTC010000021.1, read as the reverse complement.
AACGACACGCATGGCCACGCGTGCGGCGATGTCGCGCTCGTCGAGTTTGCGACCCATCTGCGCAATGCTTTCCGCAAACAGGGGCTGTTCGCGCGCCTGGGCGGCGACGAATTCCTCGTGATGGGCATCGAGACGCACCCCGGCGCCGCGCTCGAATCCCTCGCCGCGCTCGAGCAGACCCTCGCCACGCGCAACGCCTCGGGCGCCTCGCCGTTCAAGCTCGAGTCGAGCGCCGGGCTCCTGCTCCTCGCCAGCGACGAACGGCGCACCCTCGACGAACTGCTCGTCGCGGCCGACGCCGCCCTCTACCGCAACAAGGAGGCCCGCCGCGCCGGCCGCTCGGTCGAGCACCCGCGCGCGGCCCGCCGCCAGGAGCATGTGCCGATCGCGCCGCGTTTCCGCCAGCCGTGGGAGGAGCTGCTGCACCGCTTGCGCACGGCCTGCGAAATTTTCGACCCGGGACTCTCTGGTCACCAGGATCGCGTGGCCCTCGTCGCCGCCGATATCGCGGTCCGGCTCGGGTTGCCCCCGGAAAGGGTGGAGCGGGTGCGCATCGCCGCCAGCGTGCACGACATCGGCAAGATCGGCGTGCCACGCCGCATCCTGCATTGGCGCGGGCATCTGGGCCCGAAGACGTTGGCCGCTGTACGCGCGCACACGGAGATCGGCTACCGCGTCCTCGAGGGCAGCGAGTGGCCGGCGATCCGCTGCGCGGCCGAGGTCGCGCTCTGCCACCACGAGCACTGGGATGGTGGCGGCTACCCGCGAGGCCTGTGGGGCGAGGCCATTCCGCTCGAGGCGCGCATCGTGTCGGTCGCGGATGTGTACGACGCGATGCGTTCGCAACGCTCCTACAAGGCGGCGTGGAGCGAAGAACGCGTGATCGCGGAGATGACGAATGCGCGCGGCACCCAGTTCGACCCCGAGATCTTCGACGTCTTTCTCGCCTCGGTGGTGCAGGTGGATGGCGCGGTACTTGGCGGAGTCGTGATCGGAAGCGCCACGGCGCCGGCCACCCGCCCGGCCAAGGCGAGGCCGAAGAACCACCCGAGCGGCCCAGCGCACACTGTGAGCTGACTTGTATTGATGAAGAAGGGAGCCGAGCGTTGCGTGACGAGGGCCCAGCCCCGAGTGACGCCGTGGATCGGGCGACGCGGTGGGTGGCTCTCAGCGCCGCAAAACCGCTTGCGTAAGAGAACGGAGCCGCGGCGCACCGCCCGCCCGCCCGCTCTCCCGCACCGCATGCACACGCGCATGCACCGCATGCACACCGCCCGCCCCGCATGCACCGCGCGCCCTGCGCACACCGCCCGCCCCGCATGCACCGCGCGCCCTGCGCTCACCGCACGCCCCGCATGCACCGCATGCCATGCGCGCACCGCCCGCAACGCACCGCACGCCCCGCAACGCACCGCACGCACGCACGCGCCTGTAACCTATTGTATTACATCCGCCCCGGGCGCGGCCCTCGTCTGCGCGTGGGAAAGGAGGAGGAAGAGCGCCCGCGAGCTTGTAATCTATTGTATTACATATTCCCCGAGGGCGCTTCTCGTCTGCGCGCAGGCAGGAGGAGGAAGCGCGACCTTGGTCATGTAATCTATTGTATTACATGCCGCGCATCCCGCACGCGGGGGTGCCGGAGGCACGGAGATTTTCCTTTCCGCCCAGGGCGCGGAGCGGGCAGCGTGGGCGGCGATGAGCGCGCTTCTTCCTCTGCAAACCCAGCTCGCGGCCGGTCGGGATCTCACGCCGGCCCAGGTGGCCGACGCCGTGGTGGCCCTGGTCGCCGCCGAGGTGCCCGCGGACCAGAAGGAGAATTTCCTTTTCACGCTGAACACCAAGGGCGAGAAGCCGGTCGAGGTGGCGGCCTTCGCGGCGGAGTTCCGCAAGCTCGCGCGCGATCCCGGCGTGGCGCGCTGGGCCGCCGAGGCGATCGATGTCGTGGGCACGGGCGGCGACCACGCGGGCAGCTTCAACATTTCCACGGCGACGGCGTTCGTGCTCGCAGCCGCCGGCGTGAAGGTGATGAAGCACGGCAACCGTTCGATCACCTCGAAGTGTGGCAGCGCCGACCTGATCGCCGCCATCGGCGTGCCGCTGGAGGCGGCGCTCGACCGGCTGCAGCGCTCGCTTGAGGAGCTGAACTTCTGCTTCTTCTTCGCCCCGGCGTTTCACCCGGCGTTCAAGGAGATCGCGCCCGTGCGCAAGGCGCTGGCCGCGAAGGGCCGCCGCTCGGTGTTCAATATCTTGGGACCGCTGATCAACCCCGGCCGCCCGGCTTTCCAGCTCTTTGGCGTGTACGCGAAGGAGTGGGTCGAGCCGCTCGCCGGTGCGTTGCACGACCTCGGTCTCACCGCCGCGCTCACGATCCACGGCCGCGTGCCCGGCACCGACCGCGGGCTCGACGAGTGGTCGACCGGCACGGAGAACTTCTGCGCCGGCGCCGGACGTCTCCGCGGCCCGCTCACGGCCGTCGATCTGGCCACGACCGGCCTGCACCCCGGCCGGCTCGACGAGCTGCAGGGCGGCGACGCCACGGTGAATCTCGCGCTCTTCGAAGCGCTCCTGGAAAACCGCGCCCCGCAGACGATCACCGACACCGTGGCGCTCAACGCGGGCGCCGGCCTCTGGGTCGCAGGCCATGCCAAAGATCTCGCGAGCGGTGTCGCGCAGGTGCAGGAGTTGCTGCGCAACGGCACCGTGAAGCGCCACGTGGCCCGCACCCGGCAGTTCTGGGCGGGGTGAATTCGATGGTGATCCTGCCAGTCAAATCGTACCGCCGCCAACGCATGCCCAAGATGCGAGGGCTTCTTCGCAAGGCGTGCCAAGAAAGTGCCGCTTGGAACGGAGTGCCTCTGGTACTAGGCGATGGTGATTGGTTCCACTATTGGCACACACATCTCGATTGGCACGGCCGCGGTGACCATTCTTCAAAAGCACGGCGACTTTATCTCGCTGGCTATGCCCGGATTTTTCGGCATCTGGCCAATTGCGCGGCGTCATTGGGGAAGCCATTTCAGTTGTGGATTGTGATCTTTCCGCACGATTCGGGTAGCGACTGCATCTTTCTGCATACGCCCAATCCTCATAGTGAATTTCCTACCGATCAGCATGAAGTTAGATGGGACGTGAATCCGACGGGTATTTTCACGAATCTGCTCACCGACTTCGAAATCCGAGAAGGCCGTACTGACTCCGCGGTATTCTTCTATGCCAGTGGCGTCGGCGTTCCGCTTGAAGGCTCGTTGGAGAGAACCAACACCGCTGCCGCTCCATTTTCTCCCCCATGAAACGTCTCTATTTCGGCACTGACGGTGTGCGCGGGCGCTTCGGCGACGCGGTGATGAATCCGGACTTTGTCCGCAAGCTGGCCAATGCGGCCGGGCGGCATGTCGCCACCAAACTCGACGCTGGGCCGAAGCGCGTGCTCGTCGGGCGCGACACGCGTGCCTCCGGCACGGTGCTCGAGGCGGCGGTGGCGGAGGGGTTCGCCGCGGCGGGGTGGGATGTGGGCCTGCTCGGCGTGGTGCCGACGCCGGCGGTGTCGCTCGCAGTGCGCGAGCTTGGCGCGCAGCTGGGCGTAGTGATCACGGCGTCGCACAATCCGGCGGACGACAATGGCGTGAAGTTCTTCGCGGGCACCGGCTTCAAGCTGCCCGACGCCGAGGAGGTCGCGATCGAGGCGCTCCTTGAGGTTTCGTGTCCGGCGGTGGCGCGCGGTGCCATCGGCGCGGTCGGCGACGGCAAGGCGCGGTACATCGCGCAGGCGCTGACGCGCCTGCCGGCCGGTGCGCTGCGCGGCTGGAAGATTGTTCTGGATACTGCCCACGGCGCGACGTGCGAGACGACACGCGACGTGCTCGCCGCGCTCGGTGCGGAGCTCGACCTGCTCGGCAACGCGCCCGACGGCCGCAACATCAACGCCGGGGTGGGCAGCGAGCACCCGCAGCAACTTGCAGCGCAGGTGCTCGCCACGGGCGCCCGGGTGGGCATCGCGCATGACGGCGACGGCGACCGCGTGGTGTTCTGCGACGAAACCGGCTCGACGCTCGATGGCGACGAGGTGATGACGTTCCTCGCACTCGGGAAACTGCGGCGCGGCGACCTGCCCGGTGGCACGCTGGTGGTGACGGTGCAGAGCAATCTCGGCGTCGATGCGGCGCTGGTGGCGGCGGGCGGCCGTGTCGTGCGCACGGATGTGGGCGACCGCTACGTGAGCGAGGCGCTCCAACGCGAGGGCGCGGGGCTCGGCGGGGAGTCGTCGGGGCATTTCATTTTTCCCCGCGTGTCGCCGGCGGGCGACGGCTTGCTGGCGACGCTCGCGGTGTTGCGCGTGATGCGCGACACCGGGCAGCCGCTCTCGGAGCTGCGCAAGGCGCTGAGGAAATTCCCACAGGCGCAGAAGGCGTTGAAGCTCGCGGCCAAGCCGCCGCTGGAGTCGCTGCCCGGCGTGCAGGCGCTGTTGCGCGATGCCGAGGCCGCGCTCGGCGGCAGCGGGCGTGTGATGATCCGCTATTCCGGTACGGAGCCGAAGGTGCGCCTCCTCGTCGAGGTGCAGACGGAGGCCGCGGTGGCGGAGTGGTTCGCGAAATCCGAAGCGGCGTTGCGCGCGGAGTTGCCGGTACTTTGAGGGTTTGTCGGCCACCGCGGTGAGGTGCCTGAGTTCAGGCAGAGCCAGGTCGGCGCCCTAGCCGACAGGACGCGGAGGCGGAGCACGGGATTTGCGGCGGAGTATCTGGGATTTCGCGCTTGCTCACCTCGCGGCTTGCCAGCGGGGCGGGCGGGCCTGTTTGCTGGGCGGAAGTGAAGCAAAGCATCGTCACCCTCGACATGGAGGGCGTCCTTACGCCCGAGATCTGGATCGCCGTCGCTGAGAAGACCGGGATCCCCGAGCTGCGGCGCACCACGCGCGACGAGCCGGACTACGACAAGCTCATGCACTACCGCATGGAGATCCTCGACCGGCACGGCATCACGCTGTCGCACATCCAGGAGGTGATCGGCACGCTGCGGCCGCTGCCGGGGGCGCTGGAGTTTTTGAACACACTGCGCGCCGAGGTGCAGTTGATCATTCTGTCGGACACCTTCGAACAGTTCGCCCAGCCGCTGGTGCGGCAGCTCAACTGGCCGACGCTTTTCTGTCACCGGCTGGTCGTCGAGAACGACCGCATTGTGGGCTACAAGCTGCGCATGCCCGACCAGAAGCGGGAGTCGGTGAAGGCACTGAAGGCGCTCAACTACCGCGTGATCGCCGGCGGCGACTCGTTCAACGACACGACGATGCTCTGCGAGGCGGACCACGGTTTCCTCTTCCATGCGCCGGAGAACGTGATCAAGCAATTCCCCCAGCTGCCGGCGGTGAACGACTATCCGACCTTCCTCGGGCTGATCCGCGAGAAGATCGCTCTGGCGTAACGCGGGGCGAACGCAGCGGCGCACTCTCGCCAAGCGCGGAGCGCCGTGTCTGCAAGCGGCGCTGCGGGAGAAAGGCATGGCCCGAGTGGCGTTGAAGGCTGGTCCAGCGAGGGGCGGCGTGGCGGTGTTCGATTCTTGCGGCAAGGGCGCGTGCGCATCGCCACAAAAAAGCCCCCGGCCGCGAGGCCGAGGGCAGAGTGGGAAGCGGGCGGTGCCGTCAGAACCGAGCGGAGACACCGGCGCGAAGCGCGGTGCCGGTGCTGGTTTCGAGCTCCGCGATCTGCTCGCCGATCTGGATCTTGGCCTTGCGCAGGTAATCCTCGTGGGTGGCCGCGATGAAGAGGCCGGTGCGCTGGGTCATGCGCCATTCGAGTTCGCCGGTCGCGAAGTAGCCGAGGTTGCCGAATACCCGGCTCTCGTTGGACGATTGATCGGTGTCGATCGACAGGTAGTTCTTGAGCACGGGGTGGAAGTATTTCTCCTGAAAAGTCATTCGGGCGCCCAGCACGGTGAAGGTGAGGCCGGCACTGGCGCGCACGGTGAAACGATTCCCGAGATTGGCAGCGAAGAACGGGCCGAAGCGGGCGGTCAGGAACGAGCCGCGAACCTTCCACGTACCCATCACATCGACTCCTGCCGTTTCGGTGAAAGAGCGGTCGAACGGAGTATCGGCGAGTCGCAGAGGCGAATCGAACCATTTGAACGCCGGAGTGACGTCGGTGGGGTAGGCCACATCACCTGTGAACCGCACCAAGTACGGGGTGATGCCGTCGGCTTCGAACTTGAGCGTCTTCTTGTCCTCGTTGAGGGCTTGGATCCACAACTCGGGTCCGTCCGAAACGTACGGGACCAAATCAAAAATCGGTTGTTTGTTTTCGTCGAGCACCGGGTTGCCCTGTTCATCCGTTCTGGCCTTACGCGGCGCCTTCCGCCCCTTCAATGAATAGGTGTCGGTGAGTGTGTGGAGGGTCGCCTTGACCGTCGCGGATTGCTCCGTCTTGAAATCGCTCAGACCCGCACCGAACAGGAGACCCCACGAGAAGCGCTTGTTGCCGCCGAGTTCGCGGGAGATTTCGATGTCCCATGCCATCGATTTGCCGCTCTCGGCGGAGACGGTGGAGCCCCCGCTGGTGAGCCAGTTGGTCTGGTATTTGATCGCCTCGCCGCCCGGGTAGTTAGGGTCGGCCACGACTTGATCGGTACTGGTGAAAGCCCAGATGTTCGTGGTCCGATCGGCGGTCGTCTCTTCCTTGAGCTCCGAATCCACTGTCACGCTGCGGTCGACATAGTCCGCACCGGAGGCCCCCCACCTGTCGTAGGAGCGATTTACTGCGGCGTCACGAGGAAGGGGGCCTTCATCTTTCCATTGCGCCGGCAGGCCTTCGGCCCGCGGGAAGCTCGAGTTTCCGATCGAGCCGACCCCGGAGAACTTCACCTTGGCGTTGCCGGCCAGGCGCACGCCGATGGCGACCCGGTATGGCGGCGGACGATACTCGATTGGGATGAAGACCGCTTCTTCCGATTCGGGTTTGGCGTCGGTGGCGGCCGGCTTCGACTGGGCGAAGGCGGGCTGGCTGGCGCACAGCAGCGCGAGACCGGCGAGGGAAAGGGAGTACCGCGAAATCGAGGCGGGCTTAACCATGGGTTTTGGGTGTACGGAGTCGTTCAAGGCGGGTCAACAATCGCGCGCTGACTGCGCCAGAACTTCCGCTCCAGCACAAGAACCAAGCGCACGCGTTCGTGGGAACGCGGTGGGCGGTTTTGGTTCCGCCTCAAAAGTGCGGGTGCGCCCTCGCTCACGACGCGAGGATCTGCTCGATCTCGGCGAGTTCGCCGGAGGCAAACTGCAGGTTGGCCACGGCGCCGGCGCAGTCGTCGATCTGGGAGGGCTTGCTCGCGCCGATGAGCGTCGAGGTGACCGCCGGGCGGTTGAGCAGCCAGGCGAGCGCCATCTGCGCGAGGGTCTGGCCGCGGGCGCGGGCGATCTCGTCGAGTTGGCGCGTCCGGGCGAGCACCGCATCGGTCACGTGTTCCGGGCGCAGGAAACGCGGGTCGTGGCCGGCGCGGGAGTCGGCGGGGATGCCATTGAAATAGCGGTTGGTGAGCAGTCCCTTGGCGAGCGGCGAGAACGGGATGCACCCGACACCCGCCTGTTCGAGCAGCGGCAGAAGGTCGGCCTCGGGCCAACGGTCGAGCATGCTGAACCGCGGTTGGTGGATGAGGCAGGGCGTGCCGAGGTCGCGCAGGAGGGTGAGGGCGCGGGCCGTCTGGGCGTGGTCGTAGTTGGAAATTCCGACGTAGAGGGCCTTGCCGCTGCGCACCGCTTGGGCGAGGGCGCCCATGGTCTCTTCAAGCGGAGTGTCGGGATCCGGGCGGTGGTGATAGAAGATGTCGACGTAATCGACGCCCATCCGGCGCAGCGACTGGTCGAGGGAGGCGAGGAGGTATTTGCGGGAGCCGAAGTCACCGTAGGGGCCGGGCCACATGTCGTAGCCGGCCTTGGTGGAGAGGATGAGTTCGTCGCGGTGGTGGACGAAGTCGGTACGCAGCATGCGGCCGAAGCTTTCCTCGGCGGAACCGGGCGGCGGGCCGTAGTTGTTGGCCAGGTCGAAGTGGGTGATGCCGAGGTCGAAGGCGCGGCGGACGATGGCGCGTGCGTTCTCGTAGGAGTCGGCGCCGCCGAAGTTGTGCCAGAGGCCGAGCGAGATCAGGGGCAGCTTCAGGCCGGAGCGGCCGCAACGACGGTAGATCGCGGGGTTCGAATAACGGGACGCGGCGGGGAGGTACATGGCGGCCGCAAGCAAACACCGAAAGGGCCGCGGCGAAAGGGGAAAGCGGGGGCGGGGCGGCGGCGTTCGTTCAGGCGATGCATCGCGGGCCGGCGGTCGCCGCGCGTGGGGATCGGAACGGTGCGCGTAAAGCCCGCCCCACCACCGGAAAGCCCACCACCGGACGAGCCGCAATGCTGGGCGGGCCACCGTTGGCGTGCCCGCGCAGCGGTTACATCTTCGGGAAACCGCCTTGGCGCTGCATGGCTTCCATCTGGCGCATCATCTTTGCGCCCTTCGCGCCGCGCATCATGCGCATCATTTTCTGCATCTGCTGGAACTGTTTAATCAATTGGTTCACCTCGACGACCTTCACGCCGGCACCGTTGGCGATGCGCAGGCGGCGGCTGCCGTTGAGCACATCGGGCTTGCGGCGTTCCTGGTGGGTCATCGAGAGGATGATCGCCTCGGTGCGGGCCATCTGCTTCTCGGCGCCGTCGTCGAGCTTCACGCCGCTCATGCCGGGAAGCATGCCGAGGACCTTGTCCATCGAGCCGAGCTTTTTCACCTGCTGCATTTGCGCGAGGAAGTCCTCGAAGGTGAAGTCGGCCTTCTTGAGCTTCTCCGCCATCTGCTCGGCCTGCTTGTGGTCCATGACCTCCTGGGCCTTCTCGACGAGCGAAACGACGTCGCCCATGCCGAGGATGCGCGAGGCCATGCGGTCGGGATGGAAGACCTCGAAGTCCTCGCTCTTCTCGCCGACGCCGACGAATTTGATCGGCACGCCGGTGATGCTCTTCATCGAGAGCGCGGCGCCGCCGCGGGCGTCGCCGTCGAGCTTGGTGAGGACGAGGCCGGTGAGCGCGAGCGCCTCGTGGAAGGCGCGGGCGACGTTGACGGCCTCCTGACCGAGCGCGCCGTCGGCGACGAGCAGCACCTCATCGGGCTGGATACGGGCGTGGAGTTTCTTCACCTCCGCGATGAGGTCGGTGTCGATCTGGAGGCGGCCGGCGGTGTCGAAGATGATCGCGTCGTGCGCGGCGGCGAGGGACTGGGCGAGGCCGGCAGCGCCGAGGGCAGGGACGTCCTTGGAGACGCGGTCGCCGAAAAAGCCGAGTTCGTTGGTCTTCGCCAGCATCTCGAGCTGGTCGATGGCGGCGGGGCGGTAGACGTCGCAGGCGACGACGGCGGGGCGGTAGCCCTGTTTCTTGAGCAGGCGGCCAAGCTTGGCGGAGGTCGTGGTTTTGCCGGAGCCGTGGAGGCCGACCATCATGATCTTGAGCGGGCGGGCGCCGGAGAGGGCGGTCGAGCCTTCGCCGAGGAGTTTCACCAACTCGTCGTGGATGATCTTCACGACCTGCTGGCCGGGGCTCACCGTCTTCAGCACCTCCTGGCCGACGCACTGGGTCTGGACCCGCTCGACGAATTCGCGTGCGACCTTGAAGTGCACGTCGGCGGAGAGCAGGGCGGTGCGCACTTCCTTGAGCGCCTCGGCCATGTTTTCCTCGGAGAGTTTGCCGACGCCGCGGAGATTGCGCAGGGCGCTGCCCAGTTTTTCGGTGAGAGATTCGAACATCGCGGCGCGAGTGAAACGGCTGCGCGCCGCGAATCAGCACAATTTTTCCGACGGGCCCGATCGAGGCACGGCTTGAAGCGTAAGGTCGCGCCCGCGTTCCGTGCATGTCAACTAATAGTTGACATGATTCCGGGGCGCGTCCCGCTGAGTCGTGCGTTGATCGGGTTAGGCGCTGGCGGGGCGGTCCGGAGTCCGGGCTAGCTTGCGCACCGGCCCGAGGCGGGCGCGCTCAACGGCGGGAGGGGTGCCGAGCAGGCGGGTGCTGTGCGCGGCGAACCAAGCGGGATCGTCGGTGGTGGCGACGCGTTGCGTGCCGGTGTGGGCGAGGCGCTGTTCCTGGTCGGGGTGGCGGGCGAGCCAGTCGGCGAGGCGTTGGGCGACGATGTCGCCCTGCGGCAGGACCTCGATCGCAGCGGGCACGATTCGTCGGATACCGGGCAGCAGGATCGGATAATGGGTGCAGCCGAGCAGGATGCGTTGCGGCGGACGGGGTGCGGCGAGCACGGGATCAAGGTAACGATGGAGGAACCACTCGGCACCCGGTCCGTCGATCTCGCCGGCCTCGACCAGGGGCGCCCAGAGCGGGCAGGCCTGCTGGATCAGCTCGAGCCGCGGGGCGAGCTTGCGCAGTTCGATGCCGAACGAGTCCGAGGCGATGGTGCCCTCGGTGGCGAGCACGGCGACGGAGCCCTCGGTGAGCGACGGCTCGGTGACGCCGGGGAGGGCTCCCGGCGGGAGGCCGGCGAGCGCCTCGACTGAGGGACGCACCACGCCAAGCACGCGGCGGTCGGGGCGGTGGGCGGGCAGGTGCAACTGCTGAATGCTGCGGAGCGCGCGGGCCGAGGCGGTGTTGCAGGCGAGGACGACGAGCGTGCAGCCCTCGTTGAAGAGCCACTCGACCGCCTCGAGGGTGAATTCATGGATGACGTCGAAACTGCGCGCGCCGTACGGGGCGCGGGCGCTGTCGGCGAGGAACAGGTAGTCGTACTGCGGGAGCCGCCGGCGCAGCGCCTCGAGCACCGTCAGTCCGCCGAAGCCGGAATCGAAGACACCGATCATGATGGCGGCGAGGATTGGCGGGCCTCCGCCGAAGGGAAACCGAAATCCACGGCGCCGGCACGCTCGCCCACCGCCGCCCGCGCGCCAACCGTTTACCCTCACGGTCGTGAAGGTAAACGGTTGGCGCGCGGGTGCGGGGCGGCGGGGAAGGGGAACGGCAACTTGGGGCGTGAGTCGGGGCCGGAGGTTTGCCAACGTCGGCGCCATGGTTGCGCTCACCACTGCGGCGGAGGCCGCGAATCCCGACATGATCGGCGCGGCGGTGCTCCTTGGCTGGGGCCTGCTGGATTGTTTCTTTGGCTACCGGATCTTCCGCGTGGCGGTGGCGCTGCTCGGCGCGCTCGTGGTCGGGCTATTTGTCGCGGGACTCGCGACGCAGTGGTTCGGCAGCGGCGACCTGGTGTTCTGGACGTCGTTCGCGGGGGGCGCCGTGCTCGGGTTCGTGATCTCGTTCGCGGCCTACCTTGTGGGCGTGTTCCTGGCGGCGTTCTCTTTCGGCTATGTGCTGGTGCTCGGCCTCTCGCCCGTGCTCGGGACGTCGGCCACGCTGCTGGTCGGCGCGCTGGCGGGCGCGGTCTGCGGTGTGCTGGCTTTGGTGATGCAGCGGCTGTTCGTCTCGGCCGCCACGGCGTTCACCGGCGCGTTCCGCGTGGCGCTGGCCCTGGCGTTCTTCCTCGAAGGGCTGGACTGGCAATACTACCTCCGCAGCCCGGAGCAGGTGCCCGCGCTCATCGCGGGCCGCTGGTGGGTGGCGGCGGTGATCCTCGGGTTGGGCCTGGTGGGGCTGGCCGTGCAACTGCGGACCGCGCCCAAGGGCAAGAAGACCGAAGGCTGAGGCGGGCTGGGTCTGCGGAACTTGCTTTTCGCCCAAGGCCGGACACTTCGGCCTGAAGGAGACTATTTCCCATGAAACGTCGTATTCTATGGTTCGCGCTCGGCGCGGTTTTGCTCGTCGTCGGTCTGCTCGCGGTGGTGCGTCTGCCTGCCACGCAGCGGGCGCTGCTGCTGCGTGCCACGGCCGGCGTGCCTGGCCTCGAAGTGCAGGTGCGGCACGTCTCCGCCGGCTTCTCCGCCGCGGAATTCGAGGAGGTGGAGGCGCGGTACGAAGGCCATGTGGTGCGCGCGCCGCGGCTGCGGCTCGCCTATTCCGGCTGGGCCCTGCTCACGCGCCGGGAACTGGTGGTGGATGAACTGGTCGCGACCGACCTCGAGGTCGCGCTCGCCGGTGACGCGTCCGGCGACGGACCCCTCGCAACCAGTCCCGCGGAAGCGGCGGAGGTTTTCGCCGGGTTTCTGGCGCCGCTGCGACTGCCGGTGCGGGCGACCATCGACTCCGTGCTCATCGGTGGGCGGGTCCGGCTCGCTGCGTCCACGACGGTGGACTTCTCGGCGCAGGGGCGGCTTCTGCTGCCCGGTCAGGAGGCGAAGACCGACCTCCGGCTCGAATGGCGCGACGGCACGGCGGGCGCCGCGGCGAAGGAACTCGACTGGGTGGGGCGGCTGGCGACCACGGCGGCGGCGGACGGGATGATCGAGCGAATCCAGATCTCCGGCACGCTGGCGTTGCCGCGGCGCGCGGCCGGGGCACCGGAACACGGGCTCGCGACCAACCTCACACTTACGGGCGATGGCCCGGAGGGCACGGAGGTGATCGAGGCGGCGGTGCGGCTGTCGACGGCGAAGGAGACGGATGCGCCGTTGCTGAAGATCGCCATGCGGCATCGGCGGGCGTCGGGCTCCCTCGAGGGTGATTGGACGATGGAGCTGCGGCGCGAACAACTCGAAGGGATCATCGACCTGAACGCGCTTCCGGACTTTTCCGCGACGGCGAACGGTTCGTTCCAGGCCGCGGCGGCGAGCGGCGATTTCACGGCGGAAGGCGAGGCGACGCTGACGGCGGCCAAACTGCAGCGGTGGCGCCGGGAGTTCGCCGCGCTCGGCGCCCTGGCGGGCAAGGTCGGTTTCGCGGCCGAGCGCCGCGGCCGTGCGCTGCGGCTCTCCCGGCTGGCGGTGGAACTCGGCGACGGGCGCGGGGCGGGGGTGAAACTGGAGGCGCTACAGCCGATCGGATACCGAATGGACACCCGCGCGGTGGAGTTTTCGCAGCCGGAGACGGACCTCCTGCGGCTCGAGGTCGCAGGGCTGCCGCTGGCCTGGGCGAGGCCCTGGCTCGGCGATACCATGCTCGGCGGCACGATCAGTGCCGGTGAGCTCCGGTGCAAGGGCGCGGGTTCGGCGTGGTCGGTGGCAACGGTCCGGCCGTTCGCGCTCAGCAATCTCAGTTTCGGGTCTGGCCGCAAAGCCGTCGTCGACCGCGTGAATGGCGAACTGGCCGTGCGTGCGACGGTCGACGGCGCGAACTGGGCGGTGGAGGTTTTCGATCTCGGGCTGCGGTCGGCGGCCGGTGCCCCGTTTGACGAGTTCACGCTCGGGCTGCGTGCGAGCGGCGGGCCGGAAGGGCAGGGGCGTGTCAGCGTGCCGGTGACGCTGCGGAGCGGCGTCCGGCGTTCGGACCTCAACGTCGAAGCGGAGTGGGCGGTCGCCGGAGCCGTGAAGACAGTGCGGGCGAGCGTGAAGGGCGACACGGTGTTCGTGCGTGATTTTGGGGCGTTGGCCGCGTTGATCCCGTCGGGACCGGAGGCACCGGCGCCGGCGAAGACGGCCGCCGGCGCGAAGGCGAAAGTGGTCGCACCGGTGGCGGATCGCGAGGCGTTCTGGGCGGGAGTGGCGGGGAGGGTGAATGTCGATCTCGGCCGGGTCGTGCTGGAGACCGAGGAACTAATCGGTGTGCGTGCTGCGCTGGTCTGCGACTCGCGCCAACTCGCGCTGGAGCAATTCTCGGCGAAGACGAAGAGCGGCGCCTTGGAGGCGAAGTTCGGCGTGACGTTCGACGGTGCGCGGAGCGCGCCCTACGCGTTGCAGGGGAATTGCGCGTTTCCCGGTTTTGATCTCGGGGCGTGGCTTCGGGCCGCGAACCCGGCGGAGCAACCGGCGATCGAGACGGTGCTGGACGTGACGGCCAAGGTCGAGGGGCAGGGTGCGAATCTTGACGCTCTGCTCGGCGGCGTACGGGGCGATTTCGTGCTGAAGGGCGGCCCGGGGACGTTGCGCATCAAGGACAAGAAGGTGGAGGCCGCGAGCGCGCTCGGCGGCCTGGTGCTCGGTCTGCTCTCGAAGGAGAAACAGCAGAAGCCCGCGGTTGCGGCCGGGGCGCAATTGATCGAGGAGCTGCGCGAATTCCGGTTCGATCGGCTCGATGTTTCGCTGCTGCGCGGTGATGACCTGAACCTGCAGCTGCGCACGATCGATGTGCGCTCGGCGGAGAAGCGGCTCAGCGGCGCGGGGATCGCCCGGCATGTGGCCGGGCGGACGCTCGACGAGTATCCGCTGGAGCTGGAGATGCGGCTGGCCGGCAAGGGCAACTTCGGCGCGCTGCTCGACCAGGCGAGCCTGCTCGACGGTTCCAAGGACGAGCTCGGCTACCTGCGGCTGCGTCAGCCGTTTGCGGTGACGGGCACGTTGGCGGAACCGAACTGGAAGAAGATGCTCGGGATGCTCGGAGCCGGGCTGCTGCTCGGGAAGTGACCGAGGGGCGGCCGGTTGCGCTGGCGGCTTGCTAGCGCGGGGCCGCGCTGCTGCCATAAGGCCCATCGACATGACGACGAAGGCGCGGACGCTCTGTGTCTACTGCTCCTCCAGCGACCGGCTGGAGCCGAAGTACTTTGCCGCCGCCGAGACACTCGGCCGGGCGATGGTCGCGCGGGGGTGGGGGCTGGTCTATGGCGGCGGACGTACCGGACTCATGGGCACGGTGGCACGCGCCGTGAAGGAGTCGGGCGGCCGCGTGATCGGCGTGATTCCGGAGTTCATGAAGGTGAAGGAGCTCGCCTTCGACGAGGCCGACGAGCTCGTGACCGTCGTCACGATGCGCGAGCGCAAGCTGCTCATGGAGTCGCGGGCGGATGCGTTCGTGGCGTTGCCGGGCGGCTGGGGGACGCTGGAGGAGATCATGGAGATCCTCGCGTTGCGGCAGCTCGACGTGCTGCGCCGGCCCTGCGTGTTCCTCAACCAGGACGGCTTCTACGACGACCTGCTGCGCTTCTTCGACCGGATGATCGCCGAGCGTTTCAACAAGCCCAGCAACCTCGAGCTGTTCCGCGTGGCGCGGACGGTCGACGAGATCTTTCAGTTGATCGAGGCGGACTCGGTGACGGCCGAGACCAAGTGGTTCGAAACCCGATGAAGGCATCGACCCATTCGGGACCGACAGAAGGCAACGAAGAGAACGAAGAGCGGAAGATGATCCTTCGGAAAGCCTTCGAATTGGAGGAGAGCCGATGAGACGTGAACCGGTCCTGGCACTGCTGCGGGCGCATCTCGCCCGCCCACTCGATGCCAACGAGGCGGCGATGACGGCGCAGATCGTCGCGTTCGTCGAGGAACATGCCGACTGCTTCGAGCGCAGCTGTCTGCCCGGGCATCTCACCGGTTCGGCGTGGGTCGTGGACCCCGCGCGCGAACGGGTGGTGCTCACGCATCACCGGAAACTGAATCGCTGGCTGCAGCTGGGCGGGCACGCCGACGGGCAGACGGACCTGCTCGCGGTGGCGCTGCGCGAGGCGCATGAGGAGGCCGGATTGACACGGCTCCGTCCGCTGGACACGGCTCCGTTCGATGTGGATGCGCACCGGATCCCGGCGCGGGGCGAGGTGCCGGAGCATTGGCATTTCGATCTGCGTTTCCTGATCGAAGCGGATCCGGCGGAGCCGTTGGTCGTGAGCGACGAATCGCACGACGTGGCGTGGATCGCCTTGAGCGAGGTCGCGCGACTCAGCCCGAGCGAGTCGATGCTGCGGATGGTGCGGAAGAGCTTCCGAGGTCCTGCAGAAAACGCGCGGGAATAGTCGGTAAGTCGGCGTTATGCGGATACTTTCGTTTCACCCAACCCCCATGAGCTCATCCTCGTTCTCCCTGTTGTCACGTGCCCTCGTCGCTGCCGCCGGGCTTGCGACGCTCGCGGCGTTCGGCGCCGTGCAGATTGCCACTCCGGTGCCGTTCCCCAACGAACCGGATCCGCAGGCCGTTGCCGATGGCGCCAAGTTGCCGAAACTGATCAAGAGCATCGAACCTGTGATGCCGGCGGAGGGCGCGACGTTGAAGCACGACCGGCGTGTGTATGTGTCGTTCGTCGTCAGCTTCGAGGGCAAGGTCCTGAAGGTGTCAGCGATGTTTGATCCGCCGGCGGCGTTCGCGCAGGCGGCGGTCGAGGCGGTGCGGCAGTGGGAGTTCGAGCCTGGGATGCACTACGCCACGGGCGAGCAGCGCATGGTGCCGGTCTACACGCAGATGACAGTGGAGATCACCTTCCCGGCTGCAGCAGCGACGCCGTGATGGGTCTTCCACGCGGGAAGCCCAAGGCGCATAGGCGCCGCGAGCGCCCTGCGGCGGGAATGGGGCAGTTTATCCGGATGTCGAACTGCGGCGCAGGGGTAACCGGATCGTGGCGACGCCGCCGGTGCGGTCGGTGCGGTTCGCGAGGGAAAGACTGCCGCCGTGGTTCTCCGCAATCTGGCGACAGAGCACGAGCCCGATGCCGGAGCCGCCGGGCTTGGTGGTGAAGAACGGCACGAAGAGATTGCTCGGGTTGGCGATGCCGGGGCCGTCGTCGGCGATGCGGACTTCGGCCTCGTGGGCGTTGGTCGACCAGCTCACGTGCACGCCGCCGCCGGTCTCGTGGGCGGCCTCGGCGGCGTTCTTGAGGACGTTGATGAGGAGCTGCTCGATCTGCGCGGCGTCGAGCTCGAGCGTGAGCTGCGGGCAATCGGCGACGTGGATCGGCACGCGCGCCTCCAACGAGGCGACGCGGCGCACGATGGCGCAGAGGTCGGCGGGGGCGAGGCTGGGCTGGGGAAGGCGGGCGAGGCGGGCGTAGGCCTCCATGAAACGCGCGAGGCCGTCGGCGCGGGTGGCGATGATCTCGAGGCCGCGCTGCATGTCCTCCTCCCACTCGGCGGGCTTGCGCTTGAGCATCGTGCCGAGGCTGCCGGCGAGGGACTTGATCGGGGCGAGGGAGTTGTTGAGCTCGTGGCCGAGCACGCGCACGAGTTTCTGCCACGCCTTGAGCTCCTCATCGCGCAGGGCGCGGGAGAGGTCGGCGATGACGACGAGGTGGTGCGGGCGGCCCTGTTCGCGGAAGGAGGTGCGGCGCATGCCCCAGCGGCCGTGTCCGCCCGGAAATGACAGCGGGAGCATGCGGGTGCCGTCGCCGTCGAGGCAGCAGCCGAGGCCGAGTTCCTCGGCGCTGCGGCCGATGACGCGTTCGGCCGGTTGGGCGAGCAGTTCCTGGCCGGAGCGGTTGATGAGGCGGAGGTGGTAGCTCTCGTCGAAGGCGAAGATGGCGACGTCGATCTCGGCCATGATCGTGCGCAGGAGCGCGGTGGCCTCCATGGCGACGAGGCGTTGCTCGCGGAGCATGGCGCCGAGGGTGTTGATCTCGGCGTGGACTTCGCCCAGCGGGTCCTCGGGCGAGGTGCCGCGGGCGCGGATGGAAAAATCGCCCTCGCGCAGGGCGCCGAGGAGATTGGCGATGGTCTGGAGCGGGCGGACGACGCGTTCGCGCACCATGAGCGCGCCGAAGAACCAGCAGCCGACGACGAAGAGCCCGAGCGTCCAGCGCGTGCGCGTGGTGAACTCGTCGACGAAGAGAAGTGTCATCGCCGTGGCGACGGCCGGCAGCCCGGAGGCAAGGACGAGCCCGAGCAGGCGCCGGTCGAAGGGCGTCTCGTGTTTGCGACGGGGCTTGGGGCTGGAGGGCGTGGGGGACACGGAGGGGGAAGAGACCGGAGTGGGCGACAGAAGAGAACGAAGGGAAGGAAGGACGGAGGAATTGGGAAACCGCTGATGAACGCTAATCGACGCTAATGGGGGCCGGGTGGGGTGTTCCGATGACTCGGCCGAGATCGACTCCGGCACGAGTCAGGTCGATCGCGAAGAGCCGAACGAGAAGCACGAACTGGATCGCCAAAGCCCCCGAGGCCACGGGCAAGTTTGGCATCCAACGTACGTTCGGACCTTGCAGAAGCAGGGCAACGAAGAGTGCGTAACAGACCAACAAAGTCGGGAGTTTCTCTTCGGACTGGAGGATGGTGCGGAAGGCGAGTGCGTAGATGAACCAAGCTGTTGAATGAGCGAAGTAGTGGTTCCAGTAGCCGATCGCCAGCGTCGCAGTCCACAAAGAGTATTCGACTGCGAAGGCGGTCGCAGCGATGTCGGCTAAGTCCATCAGGACGATGTAGGCCGTACCAATCGAGACTGCTGCAGCGAGAGTGGAAGATATCCGTCGCAGAGGTGTTTGGTACTTGGGTGAGACACGCGGCTCCTTCGCGGGGACGAGAAGAAGGCTGCCGAGAATGAACGCAGCGCTGGCGAAGTGGATAATGCTCAGCTCCGCGTCTCTGGAGATCCAGTACTGGACTTGCCCCAAGATTGAGCCGGCAACGCCGAGACAAAGGAACAGTGCTGCGATTAAGCGCCGACGTGGACTCCCCAGAATCCTGGTGAGGAGCCAAGGCACGGAACCCCAGAAAAACGAGGCAACTACTCCGCGTCCGAGGCTAGCCCAAAGACCGAGTTCGGCTCTTGGAGTTGCAGAGTGCACGACGAGTTCATTCGCCACGATTGCGGCAAGAATGAGCCCAAGGACCGATACCGTTAGGCGAAGACGGTTCGCGAGGTGATCGAGGATTTGCACGGCGCTGAAACCTCAATCCTCACAACCCGTATCGCTCCAGTCGGCGGTAGAAGGCGCTGCGGCTGAGGCCGAGGAACTCGGCGGCTTTGCGGGCGTTGCCTTCGTGGCGGGCGAGGGCCTTCTTGATGAGAAACGCCTCCACTTCCTCGAGACTCATGTCGTCGACGCGCGCGGTGGCTTCGGCGGCGGCCTGCAACCCGAGATCGACGGCGCGGATCGCCTTGCCCTGGCACATGAGCACGGCGCGCTCCACGGCGTGGTCGAGCTGGCGGACATTGCCGGGCCACGGGCAGGCTTTCATCGCGGCGACGGCGGCGTCGTCGAAACCGGTGACGAGTTTGCGGTAGTGCTCGGTGTGTTCCTTCAGGAAATGGAGCGCGAGCAGCGCGATGTCCTCGGGGCGTTCGCGCAGCGGCGGGAGGTGGATCTCGATCGTGTTGAGGCGGAAGAGGAGATCCTGGCGGAACTTGCCAGCGGCGACCTCGGCGAGCGGGTCGGCGTTGGTGGCGGAGATGATGCGGACGTTGGCCCGCTGGGTGCGCGAGGAGCCGACCTTCTCGAACTCGCCCGTCTCGAGCGTGCGCAGGAGCTTGTTCTGCTGGGAGAGCGGGATGTTGCCGATCTCGTCCATGAAGAGCGTGCCGCCGTCGGCCAGCTCGAAGCGGCCGGCGCGGTCGGCCTTGGCGTCGGTGAACGCGCCCTTCACGTGGCCGAAGAGCTCGCTCTCGAAGACGCCCTCGGGCAGGCCGCCCATGTTGACGGTGAGCAGCGGCTTGCGCGCGCGGGGCGAGATGGCGTGAAGTGCTTCGGCCACGACGCCTTTGCCGGTGCCGTTCTCGCCGGTGATGAGGATGTTGGCGTCGGACGGGCCGACGCGGGAGATGAGCTCGAGCACGGGGCGCATCGCGGGGGAGTCGGCGATGAGCTTCGGGCCGCCCTTGCCACGGAGGACTTCGTTCTCCTGCTCGAGGCGCTGGTAGCGGCGCACGGCGGAGGCGAGTTCGATCTGGGTGGCGACGGTGGCGAGCAGGCGGGCGTTGTCCCAGGGTTTGGTGATGAAGTCGCGCGCGCCGCGGCGCATGGCCTCGACGGCGACATCGACGGTGCCCCACGCGGTGATGACGACGACGGGCAGCGTGGCGTCGAGATTATGGATGCGCTGGAGGAGATCGAGTCCCTCCTGACCGGAGGTGGTGTCGCGCGTGTAGTTGAGGTCCATGACCAGCAGGTCGAAGTCGCGCGACTCGAGGGCCTTCAACACGCCCTGCGGGGTCTTGACGGTTTCGACCTGGTGGCCCTCGCCCTTGAGCAGCATGCGCAGGGCTTCGAGGATGTCGGGTTGGTCGTCGGCAACGAGGATGCGGGCGGGGGAGGTCATGGGGAAAGCGGTGTGCGGTGGCCGGTGGACGGTTGTCGGTGGCCTGGGCGTAGTCTCGGGAGCAGGGAGCGGACGGGGGCGAGCGTGCTGAAGAGCGGGAGACGAGTCAATCGGGGCGGCGGGGCGTGAACAAACAGGCCCCGCCGCGGCTAGGCCGGCGGCGGGGCGCAACCCCTTATTACGACAGACAAGTCATGAGGACCGAAGCGTGGGCGGTGGTCAGGCGGCGTGGGTGAGCAGGCGGCGGGCGGTTGGGCGACTGCGGACCGGCCGCGGGGCCGGCGGGGTCGCCGCCGGGCGGCTGGCGATGCTGGGCCGGCGCACGGGACGCTCGCTGACGAGCATGCCGAGGAGGCCGAGGACGCAGAACCCGCCGGTGCCGTATCCGAAGAACTCGACCACGGGAAGCTTCAGGTTGAGGAGGGCGAAGGCGACGGTCGCGAGGGCGAGGAGGGTGGCGGCCGCGGTGAGGAGAACACGAGTTGTTTTCATGATGAAGAGTTGATTGTGCCCTCCTAATTGCAGCGTTCGTGCCAAGGTTGTTGGCGCGCCAAAAGGCGCTGGTGCACAGGTAGTTAAATCGGATCATGGCGCGGGGCTGCCGACGCGTTTGGTACGACCGGGGGAAAGGGCGTTCCCGGAAGTGGGACGCGGGGGAGCGGGCGCGAGAAACGCGGCACGCACCGGTTGCGGGAGACCACTGAGCGCGATCAGACGCGTGCGGAAGGCGCGGGCCGCCGGCGGTTCGTGGGGCGGCCTACCCCGCAGTCCCAGGCGACGCGGACGAGGGTCGTGTAGCGAGAGACGAGCGCCGCTCCGGCGCTGACCCAGTCCGAGTCGCGCGGCCGCTCCGGCTGCTCATCCTTTCAGGCTCTTGTCACTCGTCCTGTGACGCTCGACGAATGGTTGCGCGCAGCTGAAGCGCCAGCGTCAGCCCAACCCGCGTATCTCGAGAAACCGGTTACGGCTTCGCCTCGAAGGTGCGGCCGTCGGGGAGGTGGAGGCGCACGGGCGCGCCGGCGCGGAAGATGATGCTGCGGTAGCTCTCGCCGGCGACCGGCCGGAGGTCGGGTAGGTAGCGCCCGGGGCCGACGAGATCGGCATAGGTGGCGTTGGAGGCGCCGGTCTCGCGATAGTGGCGCTCGGCGGCGAGCGCGAGCTGGCGGAGGTTGTTGCGGATGGCGTTGTCCTGCGAGGTTGTGCGGACTTTCTGGAACGCCGGGGCGGCGACGGCGACGAGGGCGCCGATCGTCACCGGGTTGTAGATCGCTAGCATCGCGAGGTCCTCCTTCAACGAACTGTGCAAGGCGGAGCGGAAGAGGATGCCGTCGGGCAGGTTCGTGCGCAGGGCGAGGAGAGGCTGGCGCGGGGAGGGCAGGTTGCGCACGGCGAGGGCGAGCGTGCGGGCCAGTTCGGGACTGGCGGCGCGGTTGAGCTCGGGCAATTCGTGCAGGCGGGTGAAGAACCGCGGGGAGAGGTAGGTCAGCCCGTTGCCCTCTTTGCCGAGGCGCCCGAGTGCGGCCGCGAAGCCGGGGTCCTGCGCGAGACGCGGGCCGGTGCCGCGGCACGCATCAAGGAATCCGCGGGAGGTGGCGAAATACAGCGCCTCGCCCTCGATCGCGAGCAGCGGCGTCCAGTTCGCCACGGGCTGCCGCGGCTTGAGTGCGTAGAAGGCCACGCCTCCCTCCTCGGTGCGCGCGAAGGCGGGGAGCCGGTCGAGCAGGTCTTTGAGGGCGGGCGCCACGCCGTCGAACCGCAGCACGAACGAGACGGCCGGGATCTGCACCGCCTCGGGCGTGGGCAACGCGATCGCGCCCTCGGGCTCGAAGCGTGCGATGAACGTGGAGCGGCCCTTCCAGCGGTTGACGAGATCGAAGGCCGAGAAGCCGGCCTCGTTGCCGAGCGCCTTGAGTTTCGCCTCCAGCGCCGCGGCGGTGGTGTCGCCGCCCACCCGCGCGGTGACGGCGCGCAGCGCGGCGTAGACGGCAGGCAGATCGAGCTCGGTCTCGCAGAAAAGATCGGCGTCGGCCGGGGCGAGTTGGAGGTTGGGGAAGGGCGCGGGTGGTCCGCCGAGACCCGCGAGCAGCCCGCGGCGACCTTCGGGCAGATGGAAGTAACACCGGTTGCGGTAGCCGCCGGCGGGATCGGCGACGGAGCTGAGGCCGACGGCCTTCACGCCGGTGAGCCCGAGGTCGTCGAGGATCTGGCGGAAATCCTGGCGGAGGAACGCGGCCTGGGGCTGGTCGGCGGCGACCCCGTCCACGAGGCCGCGTAGAGCGTCGCCGAGGCGGGCGGCATCGCCGTCGACATCGACAAACGCGTAGAGCGCGCCGCCGAGCTCAAGGTGGCGGTTGACGGCGGCGAAGTGGCCGCTGCGTTCGCCGGCGCCGACGAGGGCGGCCGAATCCGCGGCGGAACGGGCGGCCGCGGCGGACGAATCCGCGTTCTTCTGACACCCGGCGACCGACGCGAGCGCGCCGGCCGCCACACCCAGCCAAAGGAGAGTACGCACCATAGCGGCGCGGACGGTATTCGGTGCGGTCGATGGCGAAAGGGCGCGGACCGAAATCGTTTCCGAAAGAACTGTCAAAACGCGGCCGCGGACGGGGCGACGGCGCGCACTGCGGCGTTGCCAACCGGCGCCGCCCCTCGCGAGAGTCGCGGCCCGTGAGTGATCTTGTCGAATTCATCGAGCAGTGGGGCGGCTACGCGCCGCTCGGTTTCCTCGCGTTGTTCGCGCTGGCGTCGGCCCTGACGATCTGGCGGCTCAATGCGATGACGGCGTACGGTTTCCAGGGTACGGCCCTGGGCACGCTGGTGATGCCGTTCTGCTCGGGGCTGGGGAACCTGCTGTTCGTGTTCGTGCTCGCGGAGCGCAACGGCCCCGGGCGCGAGGTCTTCACCAACGCGCTCGTGAACAACACGACGAACCTCACGCTGCTGATCGGCCTGCCGGCGCTGCTCTGGGGCCTGCAGGTGATGCCGGCGGCGGGGGCGAAGAAGGGCGAGGGCAAGAAGGCCGGCGGCGGGGCGAAGGCCGCGGGCAAGGCGCAGGAGCACGAGCTCAACCGCCTTTCGCTGCTGCTCACGATCCTGGCCGTATTCTTCTTCACCGGCACCGTCTGGGCGTTGGCGCAGGACGGGACGTTGGATTTTGGCGACGGGTTGGTGCTGGTGGGCCTGTTCGCCTTCTGGCAGGCGATCCATGTTTTCGAGGTGCTCAAGAACAACGTACGGCAGAAGCAGTCGCCCAATCCGCTGCGGCTGCTGGTGGACCTGGCGCTGCTCGGCGTCGGCGCGTGGCTGCTCTACGTGAGCATCGACTGGCTCGTCGGCTGGATCGGGAAGCACCCGGTGAAGCTGCTCGGCGATGCGAGCCTGGGCTGGCTGACCGGTTGGCTGATGGTGCTGCCGAATGCGCTGCTCGCCCTCTACTACGGCTGGAAACGCCGGCCCGACATCGTCTTCAGCTCGCAGGTGGGCGACGGCCACATCTGCATCCCGCTCTGCCTCGGCTTGGCCGCACTGATCAAGCCCGTGCCGGTGCCGAAATTCTTCGAGGATGCCGTGATCGTGATCGGGGCGGCGGCGCTCATCCATTTCCTCTGCGTGGCCACGCTCGGGCGCCTGCCGCGGTTCATGGGCGCGGTGATGATCGCCGGCTATGGCTGGTTCCTCTACGCCGGGCTCGCGCAGTAGGGCGGGCGGTGGGCGCGAGCGGTGGCCGCGAGCGGACGGCGCGGAGCGCCATCCCTACCTTGGACCGGCGACATCGCGGCGGCGAGCGGACGGCGGCGGAGCGCCATCCCTACCTTGGATGCACGGAGGGTAGGGCTCGTGGGTAGGGACGCCGCTCCGTCGGCGTCCGTGGGCTCTGCGAATTGCGAGGCGAGAGGGCAGTCAGGCAAACGGACGGCGCGGAGCGCCATCCCTACCTTGGACCGGCGACACCGCGGCGGCAAGCGGACGGCGCGGAGCGCCATCCCTACCTTGGACCGGCGACATCGCGGCGGCTAGAGGACGGCGGCAGAGCGCCGTCCCTACCTTGGACTTGTCGGTTGGAACGAGTGAGGTATATGTGGAGACATGTGGCCGCGTCGAAGGACCTTACCGCATTCGGTGCCAGGATGGGTGGAGACAGGCGCGATCTATTTCATCACTGTGTGCTGCCGAGAAAGAGGCGTGAACTCGTTGGCGAAGGACGCCGTCGCTTGTCGGGTGTTCGAATCGGTCGCTCATCTGGTTGCGGGCGGGCGTTGGCATGTTCGTCTTTTCGTTCTGATGCCGGACCATCTGCACGCCTTGGTTTCGGTGCCCCGAGATGAGTCGTTGAGCAGACTGGTCCCACAGTGGAAGCACTTCCTCGCACATGAAGTCGGGATCCACTGGCAGCGTGGATTTTTCGAACATCGCTTGAGGAATGGGGAGAGTCTTGATGAGAAAGCTGCCTACATTCGGAACAATCCCGTTCGGGCGGGTTTGGTGACGACTGCCGAGGATTGGCCCTATCGATGGGAGTATTCGGGGTAGGGACGCCGCCCCGTCGGCGTCCGTAGGTGCTGCGAAGCACGAGGCGCGGAGGGCAGCCAGGCAAACGGACGGCGCGGAGCGCCATCCCTACCTTGGATGCACGGAGGGTAGGGCGCATGGGTAGGGACGCCGCTCCGTCGGCGTCCGTGGGCGCCGCGAAGAACGAGGCGAGAGGGCAGCCAGGCAAACGGACGGCGCGGAGCGCCATCCCTACCTTGGACCGGCGACACCGCGGCGGCGAGCGGACGGCGCGGAGCGCCATCCCTACCTTGGATGCACGGAGGGTATGGCGCATGGGTAGGGACGCCGCTCCGTC